>VGAJ01000006.1 GCA_016870795.1 Actinomycetota bacterium
AGACTCCATTTTGCTGGCAGTACTTAATAACAGATGTAAGTGCGCTTGGATTTGGCTCTTTAGATCCAGGGATTACTAATTCAATAGCCTGCATCGCCCCGCGCCCTCTAACATCTCCAATAATTGGATACTTCTTCTTCATAGCCTCAAGGCTACTTCGCATAATTAATCCAAGCTCATTTGCTCGCTTGACTAAGTTTTCTTCCTCAATTGTTGCAATAGCGCCAAGGGCTGCTGCGCAGGCGATAGGAGATCCACCAAATGTTCCACCAAGACCGCTGGCATGGATAGAGTCCATGACATCAGCCCTTCCTGTAACTGCTGCAAGTGGAAGACCGCCTGCAATTCCTTTGGCTGTAGTGATTAAATCTGGAACGATTGATTCATCCTCGCAGGCAAACATCTGGCCAGTTCTTGCAAAGCCAGTCTGCACCTCATCTGCAATAAAGAGAATTCCATTTTCTTTGCAGAACTTACTAAGGCCTGGAAGAAATCCCTTGCAAGGAACGATAAAGCCGCCTTCGCCAAGAATTGGTTCGATAACGATGCAGGCAACATTCTTTGCACCAATTTCTTTCTCAATCTTATGAAGCACAGTATCTAAAACTGATTCTTGGCAGGATCCAGAGCAGGAATCGCAGCGATATGGATAAGACATTGGCATGCGATAAACCTCAGGGGTAAATGGTCCAAAACCATCTTTATATGGCATGTTCTTAGCAGTCATTGCCATAGTTAGATTAGTTCTGCCGTGATAGCCATGTTCAAAGACAACAACTGCTTGGCGTTTGGTGAAATTGCGAGCAATCTTGACCGCGTTTTCAACTGCTTCAGCGCCTGAATTAAAGAGAGCTGATTTCTTCTTATGATCTCCTGGAGTTAAACGATTGAGCGCTTCACAGACCTGGATATATCCCATATATGGGGCGATCATGAAACAGGTGTGGGTAAATGCCTCTACCTGCTCCTTCACATTTTTAACAACTCGATCAGCTGAGTTTCCAACATTTACAACTGCAATTCCTGCTCCCATATCGATAATGGAGTTTCCATCAACATCAACAATTACCCCGCCGCCAGCTTTTTCAACTACAACAGGAATTGCCATGCCAAGTGAGGCTGAGACTGCCTCTGCTCTGCGCTTAATTAGTTCTTGGGATTTTGGTCCTGGAATTGGGGTGATTAGTTTTCTAACCTGCTCGAGATGTGGCCCTGAACTCATCTGCTTATTCTATCTTTTCCATCTATTTAACCTATTTCTGAGAAGATGGACCCGTGCGCGATATTGTGATTTTAGGCTCCACCGGCTCTATTGGGGTTCAAGCCTTAGAGGTTATCGCTGCAAACCCTGAACTTTTTAGAGTAGTTGGCCTTAGCGCAGGGGGAAATAACTTAACTTTATTGACCAAGCAGGTTAGAGATTTTAACGTCCCCATAGTTGGAGTTAGTAGCGGAGCGCAAGAACTCAAGAGCTCGCTAAGCGGGGTAAAGGTAATTGATGGAACCCAAGCTTCAGAGCAGATTGCATCTCTTACTTGCGATTTAGTTCTAAATGCAATCACCGGATCTATTGGCCTTGGTCCAACTCTTGCAGCTCTAGCTTCAGGAAATAAAGTAGCCCTTGCCAATAAAGAATCTCTAGTTGCTGGTGGAGATTTAGTGATGGCATATGGAAGTGAGAAGATAATTCCAGTTGATTCCGAGCACTCTGCTCTCTTTCAAGCGATGAGCGCAGGGCGAGCCAGTGATGTCTCTAAATT
This sequence comes from Actinomycetota bacterium, assembly GCA_016870795.1. GTDB lineage: Bacteria > Actinomycetota > Actinomycetes > Nanopelagicales > Nanopelagicaceae > MAG-120802. Next base: position 1,761 of record VGAJ01000006.1, read on the forward strand.
AATTCTTACCGCAAGCGGTGGCCCTTTTAGAGATCGACAGGATTTATCTCAAGTGAAATTGGCAGATGCACTTGCCCATCCCACCTGGTCTATGGGGCCAGTTGTAACTATCAACTCTGCAACGCTAGTTAATAAAGGCCTTGAGATTATTGAGGCGCATTATCTCTTTGATATCGCCTACTCAAAGATCGAGGCAGTGATTCATCCACAATCAATTGTGCACTCACTTGTGGAATTTAAAGATGGCTCAACTCTTGCTCAAGCATCACCTCCTGATATGAAGGGGCCGATTGCATACGCTCTTGCTTATCCAAATAGGGTCGCTGGGGCTATGGCTCCAATTAATTGGAGCGCCAAGCAGAGTTGGGATTTTGAGCCAATAGATGAGAATAGATTTCCCGCAGTACAACTTGCAAGAAGAGCAGGAGCTCTAGGATCTTCTGTTGCTGCAATTTATAACGCAGCAAATGAGGTGGCAGTTGCTGCATTTATGAAGGAGGAGATCGCTTTCACGGCAATAGTGGATACGATTGAAAAGGTTGTGGATAAGTTATCAGTTAGTGCTCCTTCTAGAATTAGAGATATCTCAGATGTCAGCGCTATTGAGAAGGATGCGCGGATGTATGCAATAGAAGTATTGAAGAAAGGCTAGGAGAGAAGGGGTTATGGGTTTTCTTGGAGTAATTGCCTTTATTCTGGCTCTGCTTATTTCAGTGATGATCCATGAATTTGGCCATTACATAACTGCTAAACGATATGGCATGAGAGTCACTGAATTCTTTGTAGGTTTTGGAAAGCGTCTATGGTCAACCCAGCGTGGTGAGACAGAGTTTGGAATAAAGGCAATACCTGCTGGTGGTTATTGCAAGATCTCTGGAATGTCGCCAACTGAGGAGTTAGCAGATGAATTTAAACCAAGAGCTTTTTATCTAGCATCTGCTCCTAAGAAGTTAGTAGTTCTTGGAGCTGGTTCTTTTCTACATTTTGTTCTAGCGCTCTTTCTACTCTTTACTCTCTTTGCAGGAATTGGCACATCACAAGTTCTTCCAACGATTTCTCAAGTGCTTCCTTGCGTTCCTAAAGAGAGTACCTGTAAGGCCGGTGATCCAATTTCTCCAGCTAAGCGCTCAGGTTTAATGCCGGGAGATGAAATCCTTGGAGTAAATGGTCAAGAGCTTGCCTGGAAAGAATCAGCAGAGATACTTCGAGCCTCTGCAGAGAAAGAAATAACTTTACTAATTGAAAGAGATGGGCAAGTAATAAGTATTGCCATCACTCCAGCAACCAGAGTTGTTGAAGGAGATTCCAGAGGTTTTCTTGGAATCATTAATGAATTTGGTTTAGTAAGACAAAATCCGATTAAGGCTGCTGCTTCAAGTGCAAGAGCAACTGGAGCAATCTTTGAAGGCTCAATTAAGGCTCTGATTTCACTTCCCTATCAAATACCTTCTTTAATTGGCCAGACATTTTTTGGGCAGGAGAGAAATTCGCAAGGTTTAGTTGGAATCGTTGGAGTTGCAAGAGCAAGCGGCGAGACTGTTTCTAGTGGAAACTTAAATACTGGCGAGAAAGTTGCCACATTTATTCTTATTGTGGCTTCACTTAATATCTTTGTCGGAATCTTTAACCTGCTGCCAATTCTTCCTCTAGATGGTGGCCATATGGCAGTTGCTAGCTATGAGGCAATCAGACGAAGAATTGCAGCTATGAGAGGAAAGGCCGATCCTGGGCCGGTTGATGTGGAAAAGCTCACCCCGATTACCTTGGTGGTCTTTGCCGTACTTCTAGTTCTGACTGTGATTTTGCTAATTGCTGATATTTTCAATCCAATTAACCTCAATCTTTAGGAGAGAATAGGGCCATGGTTGATCTGGGAATTCCATCTGCGCCGCCGCCAGTTCTTGCCCCGCGCCGTAAGTCTCGCCAGTTAAAAGTAGGAAGCGTTTTAGTTGGGGGAGATGCGCCAGTATCAGTTCAATCGATGTGCACCACACTTACCGCTGATGTGAACTCAACATTGCAACAGATCGCTGAGTTAACTGCTTCAGGATGCCAGATAGTTAGAGTTGCTGTTCCTAGCCAAGATGATGCTGATGCGCTAAAAGATATTGCTAGAAAATCTCAGATTCCTGTTATCGCAGATATTCACTTTCAACCAAAATATATCTTCGCAGCAATTGATGCAGGATGCGCCGCGGTTAGAGTCAATCCTGGAAATATTAAACAATTTGATGACAAGGTAAAGGAAGTTGCGAAAGCTGCAGGAGATGCTGGAATTCCAATTCGAATTGGAGTTAACGCTGGATCACTTGACCCAAGACTTTTATCAAAGCATGGAAAAGCAACCCCTGAGGCGCTAGTTGAATCAGCGCTCTGGGAAGCTGGATTATTCGAAGAGCATGGCTTTAGAGATATCAAAATCTCGGTTAAGCATCATGATCCAGTAACGATGATTAAGGCATACCGGCTCCTTGCTGCAAAGTGTGATTATCCACTTCACTTAGGAGTAACAGAGGCTGGTCCACTATTCCAAGGAACTATAAAGTCTGCAACAGCATTTGCGGTATTACTTGCAGAGGGAATCGGCGACACAATTCGAGTTTCACTCTCTGCCCCTCCAGTTGAGGAAGTTAAAGTTGGTATTTCTATTCTTGAATCTCTTAATTTAAGACAGCGAAAGTTAGAGATCGTTTCTTGCCCATCTTGTGGGCGCGCTCAAGTAGATGTCTATTCACTTGCAGAGAAAGTACAAGCAGGCCTTGAAGGAATGACAGTCCCACTTCGCGTTGCAGTGATGGGCTGTGTTGTTAATGGACCAGGAGAGGCGCGAGAGGCAGATCTTGGCGTTGCATCCGGTAATGGCAAAGGTCAGATATTTGTTAAAGGTGAAGTAATAAAAACAGTTCCTGAGGCGCAGATTGTTGAAACTTTGATTGAAGAGGCGATGCGCCTTGCAGAGGAGATGGAAGCTGCTGGTGTCGCATCGGGAGAACCAACAGTAAACGTAAAGTAATTCGCTAGGCTTAGCGCTATGTTAAAGATGTCATCTCTCTTTCTGCGCACGCTTAGAGATGACCCATCAGATGCTTCAGTTGCTAGCCATAGGCTTCTAGTTAGAGCGGGATATATCCGCCCAATTGCTGCAGGAATATTTTCTTGGTTGCCCCTTGGGGTAATTGCTCTTAGAAATGTCGAAAGAGTTATAAGAGATGAGATGGATAAGGCGGGCTTTCAAGAAGTTCACTTTCCAGCGCTTCTTCCTAAAGATCCTTATGAGAAAAGTAATCGCTGGGAAGAGTATGGACCTGCCTTATTTAGGCTCCAGGATCGAAAAGGTAGCGACTATCTACTAGGGCCAACCCATGAAGAGATGTTTACTCTGATGGTGAAGAGCGAATACTCCTCATATAAAGATCTTCCTCTTTCAATCTATCAAATCCAAACCAAATATCGCGATGAAGCTCGTCCTAGAAGTGGAATTATTCGTGGACGCGAATTTATTATGAAAGATTCTTATTCATTTGATTTAGATGATGCTGGCCTTGAAGTTTCATATCAGAAGCATCGGGCTGCCTATATTGAAACCTTTAATCGCCTAGGACTTAAATTCAATATCGTCTCTGCTGTCTCTGGCGCTATGGGCGGGTCAAAATCTGAAGAGTTCTTAGCTCCATGCTCAACGGGTGAGGACACTTATGTGCTCTGTCCTAAATGTGGATATGCAGCAAATGTTGAAGCCATGGTTAGTAAGGTTAGTAAAAAAGAGATAGCAAAAGCACCCAAGATGGAGCTTCTTGATACTCCAGATACTCCAACTATTGAAAGCTTAGTTGCGGTTATGAATCAGAAGTATCAAGCAAATGTGTGCGCATCGGATACGTTAAAGAACATCTTGCTTGTGGCAGATGGGCAGGTAATTTCAATACTAATTCCAGGAGATCGCCAGGTTGATTTAAAGAGAGTTGAAGCAAATCTTGCTGGAGTTAAAGAGCTTCGCTTGTTTGAGGATGCAGACTTTGCAAAAAATCCTGGTCTAGTAAAGGGATATGTTGGCCCGCAAGATGCTAAGAAATTAGGAATCAAGCTCTATGCAGATCCATCAGTTGTTATTGGCTCACACTGGATAACAGGTGCTAATACCAAGAATAAACATATGCGCTATGTCACCCATGGTCGCGACTTTAACGTTGATGGATTTATTGAAGCAGTTGAAATTAACCAAGGCGATCCATGTCCAAGCTGTGATAGCCCAATAATTATTGATCGCGCAATTGAAATTGGTCATATTTTCCAGTTGGGCAGAAAGTATGCCCAAGCACTTGATTTAACAGTTCTTGATAGCCAAGGAAAATCACAGGTTGTCACTATGGGCTCATATGGCATTGGCGTTACTAGAGCTCTAGCGGCAATTGCTGAGCAGAGCCATGATGAAATCGGCATTATCTGGCCAGATGAAATTGCGCCAGCAAAAGTTCATATCGTGGCAACTGGCAGGGATGATGAGCCATTTATTCAAGCAGAGAGAATTGGAAAAGAGTTAGAGGCAAAAGGTATTAGCGTGATGATTGATGATAGACGCGAGGCAAGCCCTGGAGTTAAATTCAAAGATGCAGAGCTAATTGGCAATCCTTATATCTTGATATTTGGTAAGAGTCTGGCCCAAGATCAAGTTGAATTCCGCAAGAGACGAAGTGGTGAGAAGTCAGAGATTGCGCTTGGTGAGATCACTTCTTACTTAGTTAAATTGCTAGGTTGATTAACTAGTTTCTCGTGGATATATCAGTTGAAGTAATTCTATTTCTCATCCTTGCAGCCACCTTTGCAGGACTTGTTGATTCACTCGCTGGAGGCGGGGGGCTAATTCAACTGCCAGCTCTTCTAGTTTCACTTCCTGATACCTCGCCTTCGGTGATTCTTGGAACTAATAAAGTCCCCTCTTTTCTTGGCACCTTAGGAGCTACTGCCTCATATTTAAGAAAGATAAAGCCAGATTTTAAGTTAGCAGCGGTGATGGGTATTCCTGCATTTATTGGCTCAGCTATGGGCGCAAGTGTGGCAACAAAGATTCCAAGAGATGCGTTTAAGCCAATAATTTTATTTCTTCTAATTTTTGTTGCAATCTATACCTATCTAAGAAAAGACTTAGGACAGGTTTCTTCTGCAAAATTTGCTGGAAGAAATCGACCATTAATCGGCGCAGCGGTTGGGGCTGTAATTGGGTTTTATGATGGAATCTTTGGTCCTGGGACCGGATCTTTTCTAATGCTTGCACTTGTTGCAGTTCTAGGCTTTGCATTTCTTGAAGCATCAGTTACAGCAAAGCTTGTCAATCTTGCGACAAATCTTGGAGCGATTTTAGTTTTTGGCTTTAACTCTCAAATCATCTGGGCGCTGGGATTAACGATGGCGGCAGGAAATATCGCCGGAGGATTTATTGGAGCTAAAGTTGGCATAAGGGGCGGGTCAGTTTTGATTCGTCGGGCGTTTCTAGCCGTCACTACCGCGCTGATCATTCGCCTTATCTATGACACCTTCCTGCGGGGCTGAGATCTGGGATAGACTTACCCCCACAACTTAACAACAACTAAATAAGTAGGAAGAAATTAAAATGGCTTTGGTAGATAACTTAAATGAGCTTCTCGCTCCAGTAGTAAAAGCATCTGGGCTCTTACTTGAAGAGATTAAAGTGATTCCAGTTGGACGCTCTCGGATCATCTCAGTAATAGTTGATCACGAAGAGAGAGATCTAAACCTTGATGAGGTCGCTGCAAGCTCAAGAGCGATATCTAAAATTCTAGAAAACTATAGCCAGCTTGGTGATAATCCATTTACCCTTGAAGTCACATCCCCTGGCGTTGATCGCCCGCTGGTAAAGGCGTATCAATGGAAGAAAAATCTCGGTCGGCTAATTTCCATAGTCAAAGTCGATGGCGAAAAGCTAATTGGCCGCCTTAAGAGCCTTGATTTAGATTCAGCCTCACTTGAGGTTAAAAGCGGAGAAGTGAGTATTTTATTTAGCGATATCAAGCGAGCAACTGTTGAGATTGAATTCAATCGAAAAGTTGGTGAAAAGCGATGAATGTCGACATGAAAGTTTTAGAAGCCCTAACTATTGAACGCGATATTCCACTTGATCGCCTAATTACTGCTATTGAGATTGCAGTTAAGAGCGCTTATAACGAGATGGAGGGAGCAAAGCCCTTTGCTCACGCCAAACTAGATTTAATAACAGGCGAGATAAAGATTCTTATCCCAGTATTTGGGCCAGATGGCGAGAAAATAGATGAGATTAGCGATGAACCAGAGGGCTTTAGTCGTATCGCATCTTCTACTGCCCGCAAGATTATTAAAGAGAAGATGCGAGAATCAAAGGATCTAGAAATCGTTGGCGAATTTAGCGCAACTGTTGGCGATATTGTCTCTGGAGTAATTCAACAGGGACGAGATCAGAAGATGGTTTACATCGATCTTGGAAGAGTAGAGGGAAAAATTCCACCGCATGAACAAGTTCCAGGTGAGATATATAAACATGGCGATCGAATCAAGAGCTTTGTGGTTGAAGTTAAGCAAGGCCAGAAGGGTCCTGAGGTATTGCTTTCTAGGAGCCACCCAGCTCTAGTGAAACAATTATTCGCACTTGAAGTTCCAGAAATTAGAGATCGCATTGTTGAAATTATGGGTATTGCTCGCGAAGCAGGACATCGAAGCAAAATTGCAGTTAGAGCTCACCGCGCAGGTGTTAGTCCAAAGGGCGCACTTATTGGTCCAATGGGAGCAAGAGCTAGAGCTGTTATGGATGAACTACATGGCGAAAAGATAGATATTGTTGATTGGTCTGATGATCCAGCAACATATGTTGGTAATGCTTTAGCTCCGGCAAGAGTCTCTAGCGTTGAGGTAGTAAATATTGATACTCGCTCTGCCAAGGTTGTAGTTCCTGATTACCAACTATCTCTTGCCATTGGAAGAGATGGGCAGAACGCCCGTCTGGCTGCTCGCCTAACTGGCTGGCGCATTGATATTCACTCCGATGGGGCGACAAGTGGCTCTGGGGCGAGCGAAGTTTCCTAAAAGTAGTACTGCGGCGGTATGGTTGCGCCGTGAGGATCTCCCTCACATATATTCAAAGCGAAGGCTAGGTCGAATAGGCAATGGCACTCTAATGAGCACTTCACAGTCATGAGTAGGTCAATTTAGGCTTCGCGTTTAAAAAGTAAACGAGGAGCCACAAAAGGAGAAAAGTGGCAAAGGTCCGCGTTTACGAATTAGCAAAAGATGTAGGGATGGATAGCAAGGATGTCCTTGCAAAACTCCAAGAGATGGGCGAGTTTGTTCGCTCCGCATCTTCAACTGTTGAAGCACCTGTGGTGCGAAAGTTTCTAGAAAAATTTCCTGCAGTTGCAGCTACACCTAAGAAAGCCCCGGCCAAGAAAGCTCCTGCTAAAAGAGCCGCAGCCAAGAAAGCAGCGCCAGTTGAGAGCGTTGAGCAAATTGATGAAATTACTCCTCCTATTGCTCCGGTAATTAAAGAGAGCGTAGAAGAAAAGCCAGCTCCACTTCCTGCTAAACCACCAACTGCTCCTGCTGCCAGAGTTGGAAATAATCCTTTTGGAAATCCTTCAGCTCCTCCTCGTCCACCAAGACCACAAGGTCAAGGCGGTGCAAGACCTGGAAATAATCCTTTTGGAAATCCTTCAGCTCCTCCTCGTCCACCAAGACCACAAGGTCAAGGCGGCGGGCAACGTCCGGCAGGAAGTAGACCGCCAGGTGCGCCAGCAAGAGGTGGAAATATGGCAGGACCTCGTCCAGGTTCTGTTCGCCCAGGATTTGCTGCGCGACCACAACAACGAAGTGATGGAACAACTGCTCGTCCGCAAGATCGCAACTCTTCATCTCCATATCGCAGCCCAGGTGGCCAAGGTCAGAGACCAGGTGGATCAACTGGCGCTCCTGCAAGACCAGGAGCAGGAAAACCAGGTGGCGGTTTTGCGCCAGGAAGACCAGGACAACGCGGAAGCGCTGGTGGAGCATTTGGAAAAAATGCTGGAAAGAAAAAGAATTACAAATCAAAGAAGACTCGTCGCGAAGAGATAGACAATATGCAAGCCCCAACACTTGGTGGCGCAATTGTTCCTCGTGGCGATGGAAATACTCCAGTTAGATTACGAAGAGGAGCATCTTTAGCTGACTTTGCCGAAAAAATTGGAGCAGATCCAGCCGGTTTAGTCTCGGTGCTATTTCATCTAGGTGAGATGGTTACTGCAACTCAATCAGTTGATGAAGAGACTTTGCATGTATTGGGTAGCGAGTTTGGCTACAAAATTACAGTTGTCTCTCCAGAGGATGAAGATAAAGAGATATTAGAACAATTTGATATCGACCTTGATCAAGAGCTCTCTGATGTCGATCCTGATGATTTAAGTATCAGGCCGCCAGTTGTAACAGTTATGGGCCATGTTGATCATGGAAAGACAAGACTACTTGATGCTATTCGCCAAACTGAAGTAGTAAAAGGTGAAGCAGGTGGCATTACTCAACACATCGGCGCTTATCAGATTCATCATGAGCATGCTGGAGTTAATCGCGCGATTACATTTATCGATACCCCAGGCCATGAAGCCTTCACCGCTATGCGTGCTCGTGGAGCAAAAGTGACAGATATTGCAGTCCTTGTTGTTGCCGCAGATGATGGAGTTATGCCTCAGACAATTGAAGCTCTAAATCACTCTCAAGCAGCAAATGTTCCAATTGTTGTTGCGGTCAATAAGGTTGATAAAGAGGGAGCAAATCCTGGGCGAATTCGTCAGCAGTTAACTGAATATAACTTGGTCGCTGAAGAGTATGGTGGAGATACGCTATTTGTTGATGTCTCCGCAGCTAAAGTAACTGGTATTGATCAATTAGTTGAAGCAATTTTGTTAACTGCAGATGCTGCAATTGATTTAAGAGCAATCCATGAAGATGACGCTAGAGGTGTAGCAATTGAGGCTCATCTAGATCGTGGCCGTGGTCCAGTTGCAACAGTTCTAGTCCAGCGCGGAACGCTAAGTGTTGGAGATGCAATTGTTGCCGGTAGCGCTTTTGGTCGAGTCAGAGCGATGATGGATGAGTTTGGACAAGAAGTTGAAGTAGCAGGTCCATCAAGGCCAGTTCAAGTTCTTGGATTTACCTCGGTGCCAAGTGCTGGCGATAGCTTTATCGTTGCACCTGATGATCGAACTGCAAGACAAATTGCGGAAAAACGTCAGGCCGGAGAGCGCCATGCTGCACTTGCTAAGGCAAGAAAGAAAGTTTCTCTAGAAGACTTCCTTGAGCAATCCAAGGTCACAACTCTTAATCTAATTCTTAAAGGCGATGTTAGCGGATCTGTTGAAGCACTTGAAGATGCTTTGGTTCAATTAGATGTTGGCAGTGAAGTTGACTTGAGAGTTATTCATAGAGGCGTTGGTGCTATCACTAAGAGCGATGTAACTCTTGCCTCAGCATCGGGCGCAGTAATTGTTGGTTTCAATGTTAAGCCAGAGGCCCATACTGCAATCTTTGCTGATGAAGAGGGCGTTGAAGTTCGATTCTATAGCGTGATCTATAAAGCAATTGAGGAGATCGAAGCTGCGCTTAAGGGACTACTCAAGCCTGAATTTGAGGAAGCAGTCTTGGGTCGCGCTGAAGTGCGCGAGGTCTTTAAGTCCAGCAAGTTTGGAACTATCGCTGGATCTCTGGTTTCAAGTGGCCTGATTAGAAGAAATGCAAAGGCAAGAGTGCTGCGCGATAACGTGGTAATCGGCGATAACCTAACAATCGAATCTTTAAAGCGATTTAAAGATGATGCAACTGAAGTTCGTGAGGGCTTTGAGTGCGGAATTGGTGTGGGTAATTTCAAAGATATTCAAATCGGAGATGTATTTGAAGCATTTGAGATGCGCGAGAAAGAGCGAGCATAAGACATGGGAAAGTCACATCGGGCTGCAAAAGTTGCTGACCGGATCAAGGTTGTAGTTGCCTCAGCTCTTGAGAGCAAGGTAAGGGATCCGCGCCTTGGTTTTGTCACAATTACCGATGTTCGAGTAACTGGTGACCTACAACAAGCCTCTATCTTCTATACCGTTTTAGGCGATGATGAAGCGCGATTTAATACTGCCAAAGTATTAGAAAGTGCTAAGGGGCTTTTAAGAACTGAAGTAGGTAGAGAACTTGGAACCAGAATTACTCCCTCTCTTACCTTCTTTGCAGATGCTTTGGGTGAGAACGCTAAGAACTTCGAGGATTTACTTGATCAGGTCAGAAAAAGTGATGAAGAGATTGCAAATCTTCGATCTGGCGCAGAGCCGATAAGTGGAGATGATCCTTATCGCCAGAGCCGCCCAAAAAACTATCTCTCTGGTGAATAGATGAGTTTGCAAGATGGCTTTGTCATCATTGATAAGCCAGCCGGAATCACCAGTCATGATGTAGTGGCAAAGTTAAGAAAAACTCTAGGAACAAAGCAGGTCGGCCATGCCGGGACCTTAGATCCGATGGCAACAGGAGTTCTTGTTCTTGGGGTAAATAAAGCAACAAAGTTTCTGCAATACATAACTCAAGGAAAAAAGGCCTATCATGCTCAGATTCGATTAGGCCAGGCAACTTCTAGCGATGATGCGCAAGGTGAAATTACTTCAACTTCTAATACTTCAAATGTTAGTGATCAAGAAATTAGAGAGTTCCTTGCTACTCAAGTTGGAAGCATTATGCAGGTTCCAACTAAAGTCTCTGCGATAAAAATTAATGGCCAGAGAGCCTATGACTTGGTTAGAGAGGGAAAAGAGGTAGATATTCCTGCTCGGCAGATAGACATCTATAACTTAGATGTAATCGAAATCAAACGTGGAGAATTTCTAGATATTGAAATTACTGTTGAATGCTCTGCAGGAACTTATATTCGATCAATTGCAAGAGACTTAGGAAGCTCACTTGGAGTCGGAGGACATCTGATTTCTCTTCGAAGGAGCCTAGTTGCTCCATTCTCGCTAAGTGATTGCAGCAGCCTTGAATCACCCGAGATAAGGTCGCTTGCCAGCGAGATATCTAAAGTTATGAGTGTAAGAAATGTAGATCTGCTTGAGGTTAAAGAGTTGAGTTTTGGTCGTTCGCTGAGCGCATCAATTAGTGATGGCCCAGTTGTGGCCCTTGCTCCTGATGGAAAGGTTGCTGCAATATTGGAAAATCGGGAACATGGCGCACAACCTGTGGCGGTCTTTATTTCATGAAAGAATTAAAGTTATGAGTAGCGCTGAAGTAACTTGGCATGGTGCCCCGATTCTAGGCTCTGCCCTTGCTATCGGAATTTTTGACGGCGTACATATTGGCCATCAAGTAATTCTTCAAGAGGGAGTAAGAGAAAATCTGCCAGTAGTTGCACTCACCTTTGATCCTCATCCAACATCAGTATTTGCTCCAGATCGAGTTCCAACTCGGCTGCTGACTTTAAATAATCGCATCGCCCAGTTATCGATGCATGGGGCAAGTAGTGTGGCTGTAATTAAGTTTAGCTCTCAATTTTCACAATTAACTCCAGATCAATTCATTAACGAAATATTAAAGCCAAAATTTGATCCAGCACTAGTGTTAGTGGGGGAGAACTTCACATTTGGCGCAAAAGCTGCTGGAAATGTTGAGTATTTAAAAGCTAATTCACCATTTAAGGTAACGGCGATTCCACTTTATAGCCATGGAAATATTAAAGTCTCCTCTACACGAATTCGAGAAGCAATCAAGGCAGGAAATATTGAGATTGCTAATCAATTGCTAACAAGACCTCATCAATTAGTGGGCCCAGTTATTCACGGTGAAAAACGTGGCAGAACCATTGGCTATCCAACTGCAAATATTGGCCTAGATTCCTATGCCACAATTCCATCTGATGGAGTTTATGCCGGATGGTTATCAGTTGGATCCCATCGCTGGAGCGCAGCAATTTCTATTGGAACTAATCCCACATTTGATGGCGTGCGCGGAAGACAAGTGGAAGCCTACGCACTTGATCGAGATGATCTAGATCTCTATGACCAAGAGGCAAAAGTTGAATTCGGTTGGAGACTTAGAGACACCATCAAATTTGGCTCACTAGATGAGCTCTTGGTTCAGATGAAAATAGATTGCGATGAAGCTAGAAAATTGACTTCCCTTTAGGCGTATTTTTGCCTCGATTTTAGATCTTTAAGCAGCGCTGGTAGATTTACGCCCCTCAAGCGAGAAAGTGTGCGCTCGTGTATTAGACCGAGAGCCCTCGTGAAAGATGTAAAGGAAGAAAAAAAATGGCATTAAAACCTGCCGAGAAGAAAGAAATTATCACCAAGTATGGCGCCTCTGCATCTGACACAGGAAGCCCTGAATCACAGGTTGCGCTTTTATCACAGAGAATTGAAGAAGTAACTGAGCACCTACAGACAAATCAGCATGATCACCACAACCGTCGTGGTCTACTGCTTCTAGTAGGTCGCCGTAGAAGAATTTTGCAATACCTTGCAAAGACAGATATTGCGCGATACCGCGCGATCATCGACAAACTCGGCATCCGCCGTTAGTTTGCTGAACAATTAAATAATCACCCAGCGCAACGCTAGAGGTTTGGTCCTCGGTGGTGGCTTACGGATTTAAACAAGAATGCCGTTGGCTTCGATCGAAGATCCATTCTCTATAAATATGCGTTCGGGTGTTAGAGAATAGGAGAGACCCATGGAGGGTCAAGACGTTAAGTCTGCCGCTGTCACAATTGACAACGGAAAATTTGGAAAACGAGAAATTCGTTTCGAAACTGGTCGCCTAGCGCGCCAAGCTGCAGGAACTGCAGTTGTTTATCTAGATGATGAAACTATGTTGCTATCAGCAACTACTGCTTCAAAGTCACCTAAAGATCAATTCGACTTCTTCCCATTAACAGTTGATGTGGAAGAGCGTATGTATGCAGTTGGAAAGATTCCTGGATCATTTTTCCGCAGAGAAGGTCGTCCTTCCGAGGATGCAATTCTTACCTGCCGCTTAATTGATCGTCCGCTTCGCCCTTCATTCATCAAGGGGCTGCGCAATGAAGTTCAGATTGTAGTGACTGTTATGGCCCTTGATCAGAATCATATGTATGACGTGATTGCTATTAATGCGGCATCAATGTCAACGCAATTAGCAGGGCTGCCATTCTCAGGTCCAATTGGTGGCGTGCGTATCGCACTTATCGATGGACAATGGGTTGCTTTCCCAAACCATAGCGATCTAGAAAATGCTGTTTTTGATATGGTCGTTGCCGGAAGAATTGCTGGCGATGATGTTGCAATTATGATGGTTGAAGCAGAAGCAACAGTTAAGACCATTGATTTGATTGGCTCTGGCGCTAGCGCTCCAACTGAGGAAATTGTTGGTCAGGGGCTTGAGGCTTCCAAGCCATTTATTCGTCAGCTCTGCCAAGCACAAATCGAACTAGCAAAAGTTGCTGCAAAGCCAACTGCTGAGTTCCCCGTGTTTCTTGATTATCAAGATGATGCATTTGCAGCTGTTGAGAAAGCAGCAAAGAAAGAGCTTGATGCTGCGCTAAAGATTTCAGGCAAGCAAGAGCGTGAAACTGAGATTGAGAGACTATCTACTGAAGTTAAGCAATCACTTGCGGAGAGCTTTGTTGGTCGGGAGAAAGAAATTCCTGCAGCATTTCGCTCGCTAACTAAGAAGTTGGTTCGCCAGCGCGTGCTTCGCGAAAAGGTTCGAATCGATGGACGAGGACTTCGCGATATCAGACCGCTGATTGCTGAAGTTGAGGTAGTTCCAAGAGTTCATGGCTCTGCAATATTTGAAAGAGGCGAGACCCAGATTCTGGGAATCACAACTTTAAATATGCTTAAGATGGAGCAACAGCTCGATACGCTCAATCCTGAAGACCACAAGCGTTATATGCATAACTACAACTTCCCGCCTTACTCAACTGGTGAGACTGGTCGAGTGGGATCACCCAAGAGACGAGAGATTGGTCATGGAGCACTTGCTGAGCGAGCCCTCCTTCCAGTTCTTCCTGGGCGTCAAGAGTTTCCTTATGCGATCAGACAAGTATCTGAAGCACTTGGTTCAAATGGATCAACTTCCATGGGATCAGTATGTGCATCAACTCTCTCGCTATTAAATGCTGGAGTTCCGCTTAAAGCTCCAGTTGCTGGAATTGCAATGGGCTTAATTTCCGATGATGTTGATGGCAAAGTGGAATATGTTGCTCTGACAGATATTTTGGGAGCAGAAGATGCTTTCGGAGATATGGACTTTAAAGTTGCTGGAACAAAAGACTTTGTAACCGCTCTTCAGTTAGATACTAAGTTAGATGGAATTCCAGCTAGCGTTTTATCAGCTGCTCTTTTGCAAGCAAAAGAAGCTCGTCTTGCAATCTTAAAGGTGATGAATGAAGCTATTGATCGCCCAGATGATATGAACCCTCTTGCTCCAAGAATCATCTCAATTAAGATCCCAGTGGATCAGATTGGCGCTGTTATTGGACCTAAGGGCAAAGTCATCAATCAGATTCAAGAGGAGACTGGAGCTGAGATCTCCATTGAGGATGATGGAACAATCTTTATCGGTGCCACAAATGGCACAGCAGCAGATGCTGCTAAAGCTGCGATTCTCTCAATTGCCGATCCAAAGCTTCCTGAAATTGGAGAGCGATATAACGGAACAATCGTCAAGCTTGCAACCTTCGGAGCTTTCGTAAATCTCCTTCCAGGAAAAGATGGCTTGCTACACATCTCTCAGATTAGAAAGATGCATGGCGGAAAGCGCATTGAAAACCTTGAAGATGTTATGAGCGTTGGCGATAAGGTGGAAGTTGAAATTGGCGAGATTGACCCAAAGGGCAAGCTCTCGCTAATTCCAGTCTTAGATGAAAGCCAGAAGTCAGATACTGCTTCAGAGTAAGTGAAATTAAATGACTGTGCGTAGGACCGTTCTTGCTAGCGGCCTACGCATTGTCACTGAAGAGATTCCTACAGTCCGCTCAGCCGCCTTTGGAATCTGGGTCAATGTTGGATCCCGCGATGAGAGCTTAAAAGTTGCTGGAGCATCACACTTTCTAGAACACCTACTATTTAAAGGAACGAAGCGACGTAGCGCGCTTGAAATTTCATCCTCAATTGAAGCCGTCGGCGGCGAAATGAATGCTTTCACATCAAAGGAATACACCTGCTTTTACGCCAGGGTAATTGATAAAGATCTTCCATTAGCCATTGATGTTATTTCAGATCTAATTACCTCATCTCTTGGTAAATCAAGTGATGTGGAGGCGGAGAGAAAAGTCGTACTAGAGGAGATCTCTATGCGCGATGATGATCCGGCAGATTTAGTTCATGAGTTATTTGCTGAGACTTTTTATGGCGACACCACCCTTGGGCGCTCAATACTTGGCACCACTAAATCAATAAAGTCACTTTCTAGAAGCGCGGTATTTAACTACTATAAAAAGCGCTATCTACCAGAAGATATCGTGGTTGCAGTTGCTGGAAATATCAGGCATCAGCAGGTAGTAGATCAAATCATTGCAGCGCTTTCAAGGGATGAGTTCTTAGATCGAGCTGAGAAGAAATTTAATCTAAGGCCAAGCCAGGAATTTAGTAGAAAGCCAAAGAGAAATGTTGGGCTGATAAATAGAAAGACAGAACAGGCTCACATCGTTCTTGGAATGCCTGGAGTAAATCGAGATGATAAAAGACGCTTTGCCATGGGAGTTTTATCTGCCGCACTTGGCGGAGGAATGTCCTCTAGGCTATTTCAAGAAATTAGAGAAAAGCGTGGTCTTGCATATTCCGTCTATTCATACGCTCAACAATTTGCTGGAAGTGGCTTTTTAGCCCTCTATGCTGGATCTACTCCAAGTAAGGCTGTTGAAGTTATAAAGATAATGCGCGGGGTATTGGAAGATGTTGCAAGTAATGGACTAACAAGTGAGGAATTAATTAAGGCTCAAGGAGCAGTTAGTGGCTCACTAGTTTTAGGCCAGGAAGATACTGGTTCTCGAATGAGCCGGATTGGAAAGAGCGAGCTGATCTATGGCCAGGTCTTAAGTTTTGATGAGATCCTTCGAGAGATTTCAGCCGTTGATAGCGCAGCCATTGCAAACCTAGCATCTGAGGTCTTGGGTTCTGCGCCAAGCCTTGCGATTGTGGGACCATTTGCCAAGCGTTCAATCTTTGAAAAGGCTATGAAGTAGAAGGTGGAGAAGCGATGAAAATTAAAGTCGCCGTTCTTGGCGCTAAGGGCCGTATGGGCACCGAGAGCGTGAAGGCTATCTCGGCTGCAAATGATCTGGACCTAGTTGCATCTCTTGACCTCGGTGATTCCCTAGATCTACTAAAAAGCTCTGGCGCCCAAGTTGTTTTAGATTTTACTCATCCTGATTCGGTAATGAAGAATTTAGAGTATGCAATCAACAGTGGAATTAATGTAGTAGTTGGAACTACTGGTTTTGATGGTAAGAGAATCGAAGCAGTTAAAGCTCTACTAGCTAAAAATCCTCAAGTTGGAGCAATTATCGCGCCAAACTTTGCCCTTAGTGCAGTATTAATGATGCAATTTGCAGCAAAGGCTGCCACCTATTTTGAATCCGTTGAGATTATTGAGCTACATCATCCAGAAAAGGCAGATGCTCCTTCTGGAACCGCAGCTAGAACTGCAGAGTTAATCTCAGATGCCAGAGCAAAAGCTAAGAAGAGCGCGATGCCTGATAAGACTAGTAGCGGACTTGCGGGAGCAAGAGGAGCCAAGGTTGGCGATGTTCCAATTCACTCAATTCGCCTTAGAGGTTTAGTTGCTCATCAGGAAGTTTTACTAGGCGATCAAGGCGAGACTCTCTCGATTAGACATGACTCAATAGATAGAAGTGGCTATATGCCTGGGGTACTACTTGCCATAAGAAGCGTATCTACAAGACCTGGTTTAACCTTTGGCCTTGAGAATCTGATGGATATCTAGGAGGAAAATGTGAGCACTTCAATAACAATGTATAGCGCAGATTGGTGTGGAGATTGCGTTAGATCAAAGAGATTGCTTGATTCACTTCAAGTTAATTATGAAATCATTGATGTCGAATCAGTGCCTGGAGCCTCTGAGAAAGTTATTGAAATAAATGGCGGAAAGCGCTCAATCCCAGTAATTCTCTTTTCCGATGGCACCCATCTAACGGAGCCCTCTGATATTGATCTAAAAGCAAAGCTTGAGGCTCTAAAGATTATCTAGAGGTTATAAACTAGGGCAGAGCTTGCCGCAGCAAGTAACATCATTATTGGAAAGTTTGCTTTGAAACTTAAGGCAATTGCAGCAACTAGAAGTCCTACAAGCCTGTGATCAATTACAACCTGCTGCTCAATTGTTAGCGCCTGTACAGCTACTAATGAGCTAAGTAGAGCGATAGGTATAAGTGTATTAATCCTTTGAATCGCTGGTCTATTAAGAAGAGATTCTGGGATGCGATAGCCAAGGTACTTGAGTAGAAAGCAGATCAGAGAGGAAACTAAGGTTGCAATCCATATCTGACTCATCGAGCTGCCCTGCTTCCAAAAATTACTGCCAATAGCGCTGTTGCAATTATTGGAACTCCAGCTGGAACAAATGGCACTAATAAAAGCGCCAAAAGCGCAGCAGATATGGCAAGTACTCGAGTTTTATTGTCAGTAAGTCTTGGCCAGAGGAGTCCAAGAAATGCTGCTGGAACTACTGCATCAAGACCCCACGCTGCAGGATCTCCAATTGCTCCGGCGCCGATGGCTCCAAGTAGAGTAAAGAGATTCCAGAAGAAATAAACTCCAATACCGGTTGCCCAGAAGCCATAACGCGCAGCCTCATCACCTCGCCCCTCTTGGCTAATTGCAACACCTGTTGATTCATCAATTGTTAATTGCGCGCCAATCAAACGCTTAAAGCCTCTTAATTTCAAAAGAGGTGCCATCTTTAATCCATAGAGACCATTTCGAAAACCGAGAAGAGATCCAGTAGCAATTGCACTAATTGCAGATCCACCAGAGCCCATAACTCCAACAACTGCAAATTGAGATGCGCCGGAAAATAAGAGAAGAGATAAGAGACAGGTTTGAAGAATCGAAAATCCAGCCGCGATTGAGGCTGCTCCGAAGGCGGCGCCATATGTGCCCACTGGAATTGCCACAGCCAGCGAGTCGGATAGGACGCGGCGCCTATTAAAGCTTGAAGGATTTAATGACACGCGCTCATTCTGCCTTAGAAAATCCCAGCCTTGTGCCAGAGAGTAGATAAGGTCGCGCACGTGAGCCAGCCAAGCCATCCAGAGATTGTCTTTAGAGATGATGTGACAGTAGAGCTAGTTAAATCTAGCGCTAGCGATGCTGATGTGATTTGGGCGGCGCGAGTTTCAACGGCAGGTGAGAATTCTTTAGAGGAGGTAAACGCAGATCCTGCTCGCTCAACTGGATTGATTAATTATTTGGCTAGAGAGCGCCATGGCTCTCCTTTTGAGCATACCTCAATGACCTTTTTTATTAGCGCCCCGATATTTGTATTTAGAGAGTTTATGCGCCATCGCATCGCCTCATACAACGAGGAGAGTGGTCGCTATCGTGAGCTACTTCCAGTTTTCTATGTTCCAAATAAAGCTAGAAAATTAGTTCAAACTGGAAAGACTGGTCACTATGTATTTGTTGATGGTAGTGATGAGCAGTATGCGATATCAGTAGCTGCGATGAAAGAAAGTTATGAACTTTGTTATTTGAATTATAAGAAGATGCTAGATGCAGGGGTGGCAAAAGAAGTTGCTAGGGCAGTGCTTCCAGTTGCGCTCTATTCATCTATGTATGTCACGATGAATGCTAGAGCTCTTATGAATTTTCTCTCGTTAAGAACAGCCCGAGAAGGATCTCACTTTCCTAGCTATCCGCAGCGGGAGATAGAGATGGTGGCAGAGAAGATGGAGGAGCACTTTGCCCGCCTGATGCCGATTACCTATGCTGCCTTTGAAAAGTCGGGGCGCGTCGCGCCATAGCCGGTAAGTAGTAGCCTTGGCGCATGTCGATTCAGGCGCCATTTGGAAGATTGTTGACCGCGATGGTCACCCCTTTTAAAGATGATCTATCAATTGATTGGGCAAGCGTTGAAAAAGTAGCCGCACATTTAGTTTCAACGGGTCATGATGGAATTGTTCTAAATGGCACAACAGGGGAAGCGCCAACTACCAGCGATGAAGAAAAAGTAGAAATAATCAAGGTAGTGCGCAAAGTAGTTGGATCAAATATAAAGATTGTTGCAGGCGCTGGAAATAACGAAACTTCTCATTCGCTCGAGCAGGCAAGGCAGGCAGCTAAGGCTGGAGCTGATGGACTTTTAGTGGTGACTCCTTATTACAACAAACCACCGCAGGCTGGAATTGCAGCTCACTTTGAAGCAATGGCGGGTGCTACTGATTTACCAATAATGCTCTATGACATCCCACATAGAACTGGTGTTGCAATTGAGCCAGATACGATTGTTAAGTTATCAGCAAATCCCAAAATTGCAGCTCTTAAAGATGCAAAGGGAGATATCGCTTCAACTTCTTGGGTAATTAAGAGATGCGCTATACCGGTTTACTCAGGTGATGACATTTTAAATCTTCCACTACTTTCAGTTGGAGCGGTGGGATTTGTCTCTGTCTGCGGCCATAGCGTCGGATCAGAGTTGAAACAGATGCTAAATGCATTCTTTTCAGGTGATGTCGCAGAAGCTCTTGAAATTCATCAAAGATTATTGCCGGTCTATACCGGAACATTTAGAACCCAAGGAGCAATTCTTACTAAAGCCGCTCTTGATTTAATGGGCTTAAGTGGTGGACGAGTTCGCCTGCCGCTAGTTGATGCAACCAAGGCTCAGATAGACCAACTACGAGAAGATCTTCGCGCTGGCGGCGTGAAAGTTAAGTAATGAATCATCCGCATCCCGATCTAGGGTTGCCGCCAAAACTTGCCACCAAAACTCTAAGGATTGTTGCCTTAGGTGGCCTTGGAGAAATTGGTCGCAATATGACCGTTTTTGAATATGAAGGCCAGTTGTTAATCCTTGACTGTGGCGTTTTATTTCCAAGTGAAACTCAGCCAGGAGTTGATTTAATCCTGCCAGATTTTTCTTATCTAAAAGAGCGGATGGGTGATATCGCTGCCGTTTTTCTAACTCACGGCCATGAGGATCACATAACCGCACTTGGCTACCTACTTCGCGAGCGAGAAGATATTCAAGTAATTGGCAGCGCTTTAACTCTTGCTTTCCTAAGGGGAAAGTTAAGAGATCATCGAATCTCACCAATTATGGTTGAAGTTAAAGAAGGTCAGAGCAGAAAAGTTGGACCTTTTGATTTGGAATTTATTGCAGTAAACCACTCAATTCCTGATGCTTTAGCAGTTGCGATAAAGACTCCTGCTGGGGTAGTGCTTCATACTGGCGATTTTAAAATGGATCAACTTCCTCTAGATGGAAGAGTTACTGATTTAGCTCGATTTGCATCCCTTGGCCAATCTGGCGTTGATTTATTTATGGTTGATTCAACTAACGCTGATATTCCTGGATTTACCACATCTGAACGAGAAATTATGCCGGTATTGGAACGAGTTATTGATGGCACAAAGGCGAGAGTAATTGTCGCCTCCTTTGCATCACATGTTCATCGCATCCAACAGGTAATAGATATTGCCTATAGCAAGGGACGAAAAGTTGCCTTTGTTGGACGCTCGATGGTTAGAAATATGACTCTCGCTGCAGAGATGGGATATCTACATATCCCGCCGAATACTTTGCTAGAACCTGATGAAATTGAAAGCGCTGGAGATAAAGTTGTATTGATTTGCACCGGATCTCAAGGTGAGCCATTGGCAGCTTTATCAAGAATGGCAAATGGCGATCATCAAATTAGAGTAGGAAGAGATGACACTGTAGTTCTTGCATCATCTCTGATTCCAGGAAATGAGAATTCGGTCTATCGAGTAATAAATGAATTAACTAGATTTGGCGCTCGCGTTGTACATAAAGGCAATGCGCTAGTGCATGTTTCAGGTCACGCAGCTGCAGGGGAGTTGCTCTATTGCTATAACGTGGTCAAGCCAAAAAACGTTATGCCAGTTCACGGTGAGTGGCGACATATGACGGCCAATGCTGAGCTTGCAATCTCAACAGGAGTCAAGCCAAGCAATGTTGTAGTAGTTGATAATGGAGTCATTGTCGATTTAAGTGAAGGAAGAGCAAAGGTAGTTGGCGCAGTTCCAGTTGGCTATGTTTATGTTGATGGCCAGAGCATTGGAGATATCACTGAGGCATCGATAAAAGATCGTTTGATTCTGGGAGAAGAAGGCTTTATCTCAGTAATTGTCGTTATCGATTCACAAAGTGGAAAAATAGTTGCTGGTCCTGATATCCATGCACGCGGTTTTGCCGAAGATCTTGAGCTCTTCAATGAAGTTAAGGGTCGTATTGAGCGAGCCCTGAGCGGAGCAGTAGCTGGTGGAATTAATGGAACTCATCAACTCTCGCAAGTAGTTAGAAAGACAGTGGGAAGTTGGGTAGGGGAAGAACATCGCCGTCGCCCGATGATTGTGCCTGTTGTAATTGAGGTTTAGCGGCGCGCCTGACCTTTAAGAAAATTAATTTCGAATACGATTTTTCGTTGTGGTAAAGAAAAAATCCGCTAGGAAAGCAAGTGGCCTACTCTCGGCTATCGCTTCTGGCTTGGGATTTATCTGGAGCGCTATTGCCAAGGCACTTGGCGCCAGCATCAGGTTTATTACTCGTGGTGCTAAAGATTTAGAACCTGAGCATAGACGCGATGGTATTGGTTTAATTCTTTTAATTGTTGCCCTAATTGCTGCAGCAACTTCTTGGATGCAATTAGATAATGCTTTTGGCAGAGCTGCATATGCCTTCTTCTATGGAGGATTTGGCAGGGTTGCAATACTTACACCTATTCTCTTTGGCTACTTCGCCTTTCGGCTATTTCGCACCCCACAAGATAAGGGCGCAACTGGTCGAATAACAATTGGCTCACTCCTACTTGTTCTAAGTTCAACTGGCCTAATCCACATATTAAATCCTTCATCGATTAATACTGGCGCTACTGCAATGCGCGAAGGTGGGGGATGGATTGGCTATGGGGTCTCAACGCCTCTTGTTGCGCTACTTACCGATATGCTCGCAATTCCAATTCTTATCCTGACCTTAATATTTGGCGCACTTGTTATTACAGCAACTCCATTTTCAAAGGTAATTGATTTATTCAAGAGCCTTCTCTCTGGGGCAAGTAATAAAGTAAGTGGCGCACTTAATCAAAGACGAGAGCGAAAACTGGAGCGAGAAGAGTTTGAAATTGCCGATACGCCGCCATTTGAAACTCCTTTAGTTCAAGATTTTAGTAAAGCCCAAGAAGAGGATCTGGAAGAAGAAATAGATGAAGAGAGCTTTGATGAAGAATTTACAGTTGAGATTCCTAAGCCTGAGGTAAGTGCAAAGCCTGCAAGACCAGTTCAATTGCTGCTTTCCTCAACTGATTCCTATGAGCTCCCCTCTATGGACCTACTTCGAACTACACCATCTAGTAAGACAAAGACCAAGGCAAATGATCAAATAGTCCAATCTTTAACTGAAGTCTTTGCTCAATTTGAAATTGACTGTGAAGTAACTGGCTTTATGCGCGGACCTACCGTGACTCGCTATGAAGTCGAGCTTGGCTCAGGGGTTAAGGTAGAGGCAATTACAGCTTTAAGTAAGAACATCGCCTATGCAGTTGCAAGTAGCGATGTAAGAATCCTCTCGCCAATTCCTGGAAAATCTGCAGTTGGTATCGAGATTCCAAATAGCGATAGAGAGATAGTTTCTCTAGGCGATGTGCTTCGCTCCAGCGTTGCTGGAAATGACCACCATCCAATGGTGATTGCACTTGGTAAAGATGTAGAGGGAAGTTTTATCTGCGCAAATCTTGCCAAAATGCCACACCTACTTGTGGCGGGGGCAACCGGCGCTGGTAAATCATCAATGATTAATTCATTGGTTACCTCAGTATTAATGAGAGCAACCCCGAATGATGTTCGCTTAATTCTTATAGATCCCAAACGAGTTGAACTTAACTCTTATGAAGGCATCCCACATCTAATTGCGCCAATTATCACCAACCCAAAGAAAGCAGCAGAGGCACTTGCCTGGGTAGTGCGTGAAATGGATATGCGATATGACGATCTTTCAACATATGGCTTTAGGCATATCGATGACTTTAATAAGGCAGTTAGAGCTGGAAAAGTTATTGCTAAAGAAGGTGCCGATGCCGCCCTTGAGCCCTATCCATATCTATTGGTAGTAATTGATGAGTTGGCAGATCTAATGATGGTTGCTGCCAGGGATGTTGAAGATTGCATCGTGAGAATTACTCAGCTTGCAAGAGCAGCCGGCATTCATCTTGTAATCGCTACACAACGGCCTAGCGTTGATATTGTCACAGGTTTAATTAAAGCCAATGTTCCTTCACGTCTATCTTTTGCTACTTCATCACTTGCTGACTCCAGGGTTATTCTTGATACTCCAGGTGCTGAAAAACTTGTCGGACAAGGCGATGCCCTATTTTTGCCCATGGGAGCAAGCAAACCGATGCGAATTCAAGGCGCGTATGTATCAGAGCGAGAAATTGAGGCAATTGTAAATCACGTTAAGTCCCAGCTAAAGCCAGTGTATAGAGAAGATATTTTAAAACCAGTAGTTGCAACCAGGGGCTCTGATGAAGAAATTGGTGATGACAAAGAGTTACTTATCCAAGCAATCGAATTAGTTGTTAGTACTCAATTTGGATCAACTTCTATGTTGCAGCGAAAATTAAGAATTGGTTTTGCTAAAGCTGGACGTCTGATGGATTTGATGGAGAGCCGAGGAATTGTGGGACCATCTGAAGGTTCTAAGGCTCGAGTAGTTTTGGTTAAGCAGGAGGACCTGGCCTCTGTCCTTGAGGTAATTCAGGGGTGAATTTTTAGGGGCGATATTCCAGCTCCCTTGCTAAATTGAGCACTGCTTCAAGATTTAGCTTGTCGCTGGCCTGCTTCTGCTTCTACAATTCGACCTCCCCACAAGTGATTTAGAGGCTTTTATGTCGGTTGGTTCAACGCTAAAAGAGATGCGCAAGTCGGCAGGTTTCACTGTCGAGCAACTTGCCAAGCGCTCGCGTATCCCGGCATCGGTGATTGAAGACCTAGAGAAAGATAATTTTCAAACGGCAGGCGGCCCAACTTATGCTCGTGGCCACATTAAAACGATTGCAAGAATCTGTGGCGTTGGTGATACTGATGTGCTTATTAAATTTGAATCTCAAACAATTCCTTTAAGTAAATCCATTAGAGATCTATTAAATGAAAATAGCGTTACAAAGCAGAAGAAGGAGAGAAAGCCGATATCTTGGAAGACGCTAACTGGTGCAGCAGCAGGCTTATTTCTCTTTGCACTTGTTGGAACAGCAATTATTTCCATTGAGGATTCACCAGAGCAAAGCGGTATTACAGCTCCAAGTAGCAGTAAAGATGAGAGCCAACCTAGCGCTGCAATTACAGATGGCGTTGAGGTAAGACTTAAGGCAGTGAATGGACTTTCATGGGTTGCAGTAAGTGATAGCACTGGCACCACACAATTTAGTGGACGAATTCGCCAGGGCGAGGAGAGAGTATTTAGCGATAATCAACTGCTCTATCTAGTCATTGGAAATGCAGGCGCGATTAACCTGACGGTAAATGGTGAAGATATTGGAGTTGCTGGCGCAGTTGGCGAAGTTTTACGTCTGGAATTCGGTCCTCAAGCATCTAATCAAGGATAAGTTCTACTTCTTCTCTGTAGAATAACTAGGTGTCCAAGCCTAAAAGCGTTGCCTTAGTAACTCTGGGCTGTGCGCGAAATGATGTTGACTCTGAAGAGTTAGCAGGGCGTCTTGCAGCCGATGGCTGGCAATTAGTTGAAGATGTAGCAACTGCTGATGTGGCTCTGGTAAATACCTGCGGATTCATCGAATCAGCTAAGAAAGACTCAGTAGATGCCCTAATTGAAGCTCATTCTATGAAGGCTGATGGAACGCTTCGGGCAGTAGTTGCTGTGGGCTGTATGGCTGAGCGATATGGCAAAGAGCTCGCAGAGGCGATGCCAGAGGCCGATGCAATTTTAAGTTTTGATGATTATGCCGATATCTCAAGTAGATTACAGAATATTCTTGCTGGAAATTCAAAGCCGGCTCACACCCCAAAGGATCGTAGGAGTTTAATTCCAATCTCACCTGTTGCCAGGCAGGAGATGAGGGCCGATTTCAAGACAAAAATGGGGCAAGGCGGCACCTTTGCAAGAAAGAGACTTGCAAACTCACCAATGGCCCCCTTAAAAATTGCTTCAGGCTGTGATCGCAGATGTTCATTCTGCGCTATCCCACAATTTAGAGGATCTTTTATCTCAAGAACTCCAGAAGAGATTATTACCGAAGCTAGATGGCTAGCAGAAAATGGCGTCAGCGAACTCTTCTTAGTTAGCGAGAACACCACCTCTTATGGAAAAGATCTTGGTGATTTAAAGGCAATGGAAAAATTACTGCCAGCCCTTTCCAAAATAGATGGAATCGAGCGCATCAGAGCTTCGTATCTGCAGCCAGCCGAGATTAGACCAACGCTACTGCAAGCCTTGATTGCTACTGAGAAAGTCGTTCCCTACTTTGACATCTCATTTCAACACGCCTCGGGCACTCTTCTTAGAAGAATGCGCCGCTTTGGCGATGGCGAGAAGTTTCTCCACTTATTAACTCAGATAAGAGCACTTAGCCCAGAGGCTGGAATTCGCTCCAACTTTATTGTGGGATTTCCCGGCGAGAGCCAGGACGAGTATCAAGAGCTAGTTGACTTTGTTAATTCATCAAATCTTGATGCAATTGGAATCTTTGCCTACTCTGATGAAGATAAAACCGAAGCGCTGACATTAGATGGAAAGTTGGATCCGCAAGTTATTAATGAGCGAACCAGTGAATTAACGACGATTGCTGAAGAGTTAGTAATGCAGCGAGCTTCAGATCGAATTGGACAGAGAGTTAGAGTTCTAATTGAAGATGAAGAACTCCAAGAGGGAAGAGCTGAGCACCAGGGGCCAGAGGTTGATTCCAGCACCTTTGTAACCATTGCAGGGCGTCCAAGTGCAGGTTATAAAGTCGGGCAGTATGTTGATGCCATCGTTACCGATACTTCAGGGGCGGATTTAATTGCCCAGAGCCTATGAACCTTCCTAACGCCTTAACAATTGCCCGGATTGCAGCACTCCCGTTTTGCGCTTGGGCGCTATTTAAAAATGGGGGAGATGATCCAAGCTGGCAGATAATTGCTTGGTTCTCTTTCTTTATTGTTGGTATGACCGATGTTCTCGATGGAATTATTGCAAGACGTTGGAATCAGGTTTCATCCTTTGGAATTATTTTAGATCCGATTGCTGATAAAGCTTTTATTGCTACTGCACTAATTGGACTTTCGATTCTTGGCAAGATGCCTTGGTGGGTTACGGTCTTAATTCTTACCCGAGAAGTTGGAATTACAGTTCTGCGCCTTCTGGTTATCAAGAGAAAAGTTATTAGTGCAAGTAAGGGTGGAAAGATTAAGACTCTTCTACAGAACTTCTCAGTAGGTTTCTACATCCTTCCGCTGCCAGAGGCGCTTCATACTCCTAGAGATATATTGCTTGCAATCGCTATCGCCCTCACCTTCATAACCGGCTATCAATATCTAAAAGATGTAGTGAAATCAAAGCCATGAGTGATCTTGCAGCAACGGTAATTGATCTACTAAGAAAGCGAAGTGAGAGCATCTCATGCGCAGAATCAATTACAGGCGGAGCGCTCACATCGAAACTTGTCTCGGTTGCTGGAGCTTCAGATGTCTTACTGGGCTCAATCGTTGCTTATTCGAAAGAGATCAAGATAAGTCAGCTAGGTTTAAGTGCAGAGTTAATTGATGATAAAGGCCTTGTTTCCAAAGAGGTTGCTATTGCGATGGCCAAGGGGGCAAGGCAGAGACTTGGAAGTAGTTGGGCAATTTCCTCAACCGGCTCTGCTGGGCCAACAGCTCTAGATGGCAGCACTCCTGGTGAGATCTGGATTGCAATTCTGGGCCCTGATCGGCAAGAAAGTGTGAAATTATCCTTCAATGGCGCTCGCCAGGAGGTCATAAACGGCGCGGTAGAGAGCGCATTAACCCTGCTGGAGCGTATCCTTAGGTCCTAGGAATTCGTTCAATCATTCTTTGAATTAGGAGGCATAGCAATGGAGTTACTACGTAGCCACATTGGTCAATGCCTTCGCGCCGAGCGCATCTCACAGAGTAGAACTCTAAGAGATGTAGCTAAGGCTGCTCGAGTCTCTCTCGGATATTTATCTGAGGTAGAGCGCGGCCAGAAAGAAGCTTCGTCAGAGCTACTTAATGCCATTTGTAGTGCACTTGATTTGTCGCTATCAAAAGTACTAGTTGAGGTAACTGCTCAAGTTAAACTCAACGAGACCCCAGTACTTAGCGTCGTTGATACCAACGCTGCTTAACTAGAGGGGAAGAATAAGGCTGTGAGAGATCAGAGCGCGCGCTCGACCTATCAACACCAATCAATAATTCATCGTCGCACAAGAAGCGCCATAATGGCAGCGGCTAAAGAGCTCTTGGCCCAAAGTGGTATCTCTGGAACTAACATGATTGAAATTGCGGATAGAGCTCAAGTTTCAAGAGCCTCGCTATATAACCACTTTCGAGATAAACATGAAGTCTTTTTAGCTTTAGTTGAAAGTGAGCTGGAGCGAATCTCAACTCTTGCAATGATTGCCCAATCACGATCAGAGGCGCTCTATTTAATCTCCTGCGAGATTTCAAATCATCCAGGGCTTAAGAGCGCACTGACTAGTGATGGCGAGATTATGGCAAATGCGCTAACTGCAAGAGAACATAAAATCTGGGTTGAGATCTATGCCCAGCTCTCAAAAATATTTGCAACAGATGTAGTCGGAGTTGGGCTAATTCTTCGCTGGCTGATGGGGCAAGTTACCGCCCCGCTCTCTGATGCGCACTCAAAAGAGCAGGCAGAGCGTTTAACATCCATTCTTTAAAGTAAGTAATGGTGTTATGAGGATCACTGAACTTCGCAGAAGATTAACCGCTCACTTCGGCCCGGATTGGGCCCCCTCTTATTCAAAAGATTTTGTAATGGCAGAACTTGGTGGGCAGAGCGTTGATCAAGCACTTGAAATGGGATTTGAACCAGCTGATATCTGGCGGGCGGTAGTTAAAAATAACCCGGATATTTCAAGCGATCTTAAATAAGCTCAAATCTCATAGCAACAGCTCCCTTAGGGCGATAAGTTGCTCGTGGTTGGGCTGTAGGAAAAGCGCCAGTAAGTGAAAGTCTGGCTCTCCTTGCAATCTCTAAAATAATTATTCGCCCCTCAAGCAGGGCAAATTGATCTCCTAGGCACTTTCTACTACCGGCAAGGAATGGGAAATAAGCCCCGCGTGGCAAGCTCTTTTCAAAGTCATTACTCCATCGCTCTGGAATAAATTCATTTGGAGATGGAAAATACTTTTCATCCCTTTGAGTGACATATTGACTAACTAAAACATGGGCCCCTTTCGGAATCTCTCTTCCCCCAAGAGTTATATCTTCTAGAGCCCTTCTTGGTGAGATCCAGACTGGGGGAGCAAGCCTTAAAACCTCACTAAAAATAGCTCCAGATAGGGGAGCTGCGAGAATAACCCTGGCAAAATCCTCATCTCCTTCTCTAGCAAAAACTTCCTCTGCCTCTTTAGCAAGGTCATCCCAGTACTTAGGGTTCTGGCTTAAATATGCAAAGGTCCAAGTTAAAACATTTGCCGTGGTTTCATGGCCACTTAAAATTAAAGTTAGAGTTTCATCTGAAATCTCTCTAGCGCTCAACTTCTCACCATCGACAGTTTCTGCCTCAAGTAAGACTCCCATTAAGTCATCGCGTTTGACTCCGCTTGCAATTCGCTCATTAACAATCCTAGTTGCAACGTTATGGAGCTCATTAGCAGCTTTTTCAAACTTTCTAAAATATGGAATAGGAAGATTATCAAGGCGATCAAGACCTGGCAGCATGGTGCGCTCAATGCGATCTATGGCAATGTGCATCGAGTCTTGAACTCGCTTGGTATCTGCAGAGATATCTGTGCCAAATAAAATATCTGCAACGATGTCAAAAGTTAGCGACATCATTTCAGGTCCAATGGCTACGACCTGGCCATCGCTCCAATTTGAGATGTGCTTGCGAGTAAGGTTTAGCATCGTCTGGGCATAAGTTGAGATCTTGCTAATGTGAAAGGGCGATTGCATCAACCTTCTATGGCGAAGATGAATAGGTTCTTCATTAGTTAAAAGTCCGCTTCCTAGAACTTTTCTCATCCGATCAAAACCCACGCCCTTAATAAAGCTTCCCTGCTTGCTCACCGTTACCTCATTGACCATCTCTGGTGAGAAGGCGGTGATAAAGAGCTGGCCTGCTAAAAAGAATGAGCTGCAATCGCCATATTCGGCCTTGGCATTTAGTAGAAAGGCTGGGGTATCTTTTTGGAAT
This sequence comes from Actinomycetota bacterium, assembly GCA_016870795.1. Lineage (GTDB taxonomy): Bacteria > Actinomycetota > Actinomycetes > Nanopelagicales > Nanopelagicaceae > MAG-120802. Next base: position 31,360 of record VGAJ01000006.1, read on the forward strand.
CTAAGGGTTAATAGGGGCGATCTTGGCCCATCAGGAATATTTAGACCCTTCAAATCTCGCCGCTTTAGAGGCTTTGGCATCGGCGCGTACTCAGCTGGCCGTGGGCTTTGAAAGGGGGCGAGATCAACCATGGCTCCAAGGTAGGGCTCGCGTGTCTTAAAAGTCATTAGAACAGATGTTCGGCTAGACTTATCTCCATAACAGCGGCGAGCTGTTATACCCAACCAGAGCGGTTCCACATTTCCGCCGACTGCAAAGTCAGGCCGTCAGTGGCATTCCGTACCTTCTGGAGCCAACTACGAGAGAAGAGAGGCAAGACCGTGGCTAAAGAAGCCAAAGATCCAAATGAAATAGCAAAACCCTCTGCCGAACGGCAGAAAGCCCTAGATACCGCGCTTGCTCAAATCGAACGTCAGTTTGGCAAGGGCTCAGTAATGAAGATGAGCGATCGAACCGCAACTCCAATTGAGGTAATTCCAACTGGATCCATCGCTCTTGATATGGCCTTAGGAATTGGCGGCATTCCACGTGGCCGCGTTGTAGAAATCTTTGGACCTGAATCTTCAGGTAAGACAACGCTAACTCTGCATGCAATTGCTAATGCACAGAAAAATGGCGGTATTGCAGCTTTTATCGATGCTGAGCATGCCTTTGATTCTGAATATGCAAAGAAACTTGGAGTTGATATCGATGCGCTTTTAGTTTCTCAGCCTGATACTGGCGAGCAAGCACTTGAAATTATGGACATGTTAGTTCGCTCTGGAGCACTTGATTTAATTGTGGTTGACTCCGTTGCAGCACTTGTTCCTCGCGCTGAAATTGAGGGCGAAATGGGAGATTCCCATATGGGACTTCAGGCTCGCTTGATGTCACAGGCCTTAAGAAAGATAACTGGCGCGCTAAGCCAGACCAAGACAACAGCTATCTTTATTAATCAGCTCCGCGACAAGATCGGTGTTTTCTTCGGCTCTCCTGAAACCACAACTGGTGGAAAAGCGCTTAAGTTTTATGCCTCAGTTCGTATGGATATTCGCCGTATTGAAACTCTAAAAGATGGACAAGAAGCGGTTGGAAATCGTACCCGCGTCAAAGTTGTGAAAAATAAGATGGCTCCGCCATTTAAGCAGGCAGAGTTTGACATCATCTACGGCATTGGAATTTCTAGAGAGGGAAGCCTTCTAGATATGGGCGTAGATCTTGGAATTGTGAAGAAATCCGGAGCTTGGTTTACCTATGAAGGAGATCAACTAGGCCAGGGTAAAGAGAACTCTCGCCAATTCCTGCTTGATAATCCTGCTCTAGCTAATGAAATCGAAGGAAAGATCCGGGCTCACTTTGTCGCGAGCGATATCGATCCAGCTCTAGTTGCTGCAATCGATGAAGCCGCAGCTGATGTCGAGTTCTAATTCAGTAGAAGTTGAGAGCGACCCCTACCAAGTAGCTCAGACCATTGCCCTTATGGCACTTGGTCGAAGGGCAAAAAGTAGGGGGGAGCTCTTTAAACTTCTCAAATCTCGCGGCATTGAAGAAGAGGTTGCAAACGCAGTTCTCTTTCGCCTCGCCGAGCAAGGCTTTATCAATGATCATGAGTTTGCTCGCTGTTGGAGTGAATCACGGCAGAGAACCAAGAAGGTCTCAAAGCGAATAATTAGCGGAGAGCTGCGTTCTAAGGGAATCTCGCCAGAGATAATAGAGTGGATCACAAGTGATATCAGCGATGATGAAGAGTTTGCCAATGCGATGACTTTCGCCGAACGTAAGGCGAGAGCAGTTACTAGCCTTGCACCTGAGGTGGCATACCGCAGATTACATGGCGCCTTATCAAGGCGAGGATTTTCTAGCCATGTTGTCTCTCGAGTATTGGCAGAGCTGGGTATTACAAGAAATTAATGTGTTTGGAATTTAATTCCTTTACATTCGAAACGCCTAGCAACTTCATCGTTCGCTTGATTTCTGTTGCAAGAATTTCAAGAGATCGCTCAACGCCTTGCTGCCCTCCAGCCATCAACCCGTATAGATAGGCGCGGCCCACATAAGCAAAGTCTGCTCCAAGCGCGAGCGCTGCCACGATATCTGATCCCCGCATAATTCCTGAATCTATGTGGATCTCGGTAGCTCTTCCTACTGCTTTTCGACAGCTTGCTATTAATTCAAGTGGCCTTGGAGCTTGGTCAAGCTGTCTTCCGCCATGGTTTGAAAGAATAATTGCATCAACGCCTAATCGAGCAGCTTTTTTTGCATCATCTACATTTTGGATTCCCTTAACGGACAAAGTCCCTTTCCATTGGGCTCTAATCCATTTTAAATCATCAAAAGTCATGCTGGGATCAAACATAAAATCAAGCAGTTCGGCCACCGTTCCATTCCATTGCGACATGGAGGCAAATCGCAATTCTGGAGTGGTTAGGAAATTCCACCACCATTCATATTTCGGAGCTGCTTCAAGTAATGTTCCAAGGGTTAAAGAGGGAGGAACTGTTAATCCATTGCGTGTATCTCTGTGGCGCGCACCAGCTACAGGTACATCAACAGTCAATATTAAATTTCTTACTCCCGCGCTCCATGCCTGATCAACTAAGGCCATTGACGCTTCTCGGTCCTTCCACATATACAGCTGAAACCAATTTCGACCAAGGGGTGCTGCGCTAACCACTTCAGAAATTGTGCTAGTTCCAAGCGTTGAGAGCGCAAAAGGAATTCCAAATTTCTCTGCAGCTCGAGCTCCAGCTATTTCTCCCTCCGCATTCATCATGCGTGTAAATCCTGTCGGAGCAATTCCGAAGGGAAGAGCAAACTTCTCTCCCAGTATTTCTACTGAAGTGTCGAGTTTTGAAACATCTCTTAAAACATTAGGGCGAAATTCAAGATTTGAGTAGAGCGCTCTTGCTCTTGAAAGCGAACTTTCACTTTCGGCGGCGCCATCTGTGTAATCGAAAGGTCCGCGAGGAGTCCGTCGTTTTGCAATTTTGCGCAAGTCTTCAATAGTGACAGCTTTGGATAATCTTCGTTTTTTTCCTGAAATAGCAATTTTTTTAAACTTAAGAGTTTTTGAAAGTGTGATTGGATTTGGGAAAATCCGTTTCAAATTTGGATTAGCCATAATTAGGCTGTGACACTGACTAGAGAACTGGCACGAAATTCATCCCGTAGTTTTAAGCCCAGACCAGGGCTTATGCTTAATTTTAACTCACCATTTTCAATCAGGGGCAATCCATCTACTAGATGTGGATACCAGGTGCGGTAGGAAGACCTGACCGTCTCTTGAATTAAGGCATTTTCATCGGCAGTTGATAAGTGGGCGCCGGCAGTCAATCCCACCGGGCCGGTGCAATCATGAGGGGCAATCCTTACGCCGTTTTCTTTTGCTAGCTTTGCCATGGCAAGGCCTTCGGTTAATCCACCACACCAAGATAAATCCAAAGTGAGCACATCAATAAGGTTTTCTCCAACAAGTCTCTCTACTCGCTTTTTACTCGCAATTGTTTCACCGTGTGCAATTTTTGGCATCGAGTTACCTCGAAGAACTCCTAACTCTTCCAGTAAGTCTGGATAGATGGGATCTTCGACCCAGAAAACTTCAAACTCTTTTAACGCCGACATTATTTCTTTCGCTGCGCTAGGCGACCAAAGTGCATGGAGCTCAACCATTATCTCCATCTTCTTGCCCACGGCGTCTCTAATCTTTTTAATCGGCTCTAATCCCAACTTCAAGTCAGAAGATGAAATCTCCCTTCCCCAATTTTTTTCAGCGAGTAAATCAAATGGCCAAATCTTCATGACTGTGATGCCCTCAGACAAGAGCTCGGTTGCCAACTGCCCAGCATCATTCATAAACGCTGCAAGATCTTCGTATTTACCAGCACCTTGATCTAATCCCCAAGACTTTGAACCCTGGTTTGATTTGCGCATATATTGCACCCCAGCACAGGTGTTATAGATTCGAAGTTTGCGGGGAGTGTTCCCACCAATTAATTCGAATATGGGCTTGTTATTAAATTGCCCAGCAATATCCCAAAGCGCTATGTCAATGGCAGATCTAGCTCTGGTCTCAACTCCTGAGCCGTTATATCCAACATATGTAGTAAGAGTCTTGGCTATTTCGTCTCGATTTAGCGGATCCTTTCCCAAAATCGCTGGACCTGCGAAGTCACTAATGAAATGTGCCACTGTTGAGCCAAAATAATACGTTTCACCTAAGCCTACGATGCCTTCATCAGTGAGGATTTCAACATATGCCAAATTGGGAAATTCAGGATGAGAAAAAGGTTTTACTGCAATAATTTTCACGATTGCCCCAAATCCACCGAATATTCTTTAAGTGCAGAGCTAAGTATTTCCTCAATACTTGAAGTGGATTGCAGTACATCTTTCACGATTCGCTCAGCAATTTCACGAAGTTCGCGATCTAAGTCATTTTTGTAGGAGTATTCAGCCAAATGAATATGTTTTGACATAGCTTTTCTGGCGGCTAAACCATCACGATTCTTAACGGCTTTAAGGATTGTGTAGTGAAGGGGAGCACCTTCTTTATAGATTTCTGGGTCAGATAAACTTCTTAACATGGTGTCAAAAGCCAATGTGGTGATTGAGCCAAACATAATTTGTAGAACTGGATTGTGGGTGCTCTTAGCTAGTAGAGAGTGAAATGCAATGTCGGCTTGGGCCATCGGGATAAGTCCATTGGCATTATCTAAAGCCTTCAGCGCAAATTCCATCTGCGCAATATCTTCTGTTGTCGCTCTCTCCGCGGCAAGCGCGGCACATTGCTCTTCTAAATTTCCTCTAGCTTCAATTAGATCTCGGGCGGTGGCTGTGGATTGCCTTATAGTGGTGTGTACGTTACGTGCCGCATTTAACATGCTGGGCTTTCTTACATAAACACCCTTACCTGGAAAAGTCTCAATAAGTCCTTGTCGTTGTAATCCAGCTAAAACTTCCCTCAAGAATAACCTTGAAACGCCATATTCTTCTGCCAAGATTCTAGTTGAGGGCATCAATCCATCTAAAGCTTCTTCGCCAAAAATAAACCGTTCCGTTAAGCTCTGGGCAAGAGCATCTTGAGTTATTCCAATTCTCTTTTGTAATGCTTTCACCTTTTGTCCACCTCCTCAGGATCAAGAGGATAAAGACTGGCTCCGCCATCAATTAGTAAATTAGACCCTGTCATATATTGGGACTGAGATGAGAGTAAAAATGCTATTCCTTCTGCGACTTCCTCTGGCTGTTGCAGTCGACCCAAGGGAATTGCCCTTGAAGCACGAGCTTTATAATCTGGCTCTTCGCGCCACTGTTTTGCAGCCATACCAACATCAACAATTCCCGGTGAAATCAAGTTAGCTCTGATGCCATTTCTCGCATACTCTCTAGCTATTCCACGGCAAAGCGCAACAAGGCCGGCCTTCGAAGCAGCGTATGGAGTAATGCCTGGCCAAGGAACGTGATCAACCCAAGAACTTACAAAAACAATATTTCCCTTTATGTTCTTCTCTAGCCATAACGAAATAATGGTTTTTGATAAATTAATTTGTGAAGTTAGATTTAGACTTATAACTCTTTCAACATCACTTGAGCTTTGACGCGCTAATTCTCCACTTACAACAATTCCAGCAAGGGCTACCAATGAATCAGGGACATCTTTAGACACCATATCCATAAGCTCTTCAATATTCCCGGCCTGCGCAAGATCTAGCTGGTGGTAGTTAAATTTAGGGTGCTCAAGCAAATCCGTAACTGAATCTGGGTTGGCAATGTCGACCCCAATGACCTGGGCGCCCAGCTTTAATAACAAATTGGTAACAGGTTTTCCGATGCCACCAGAAACCCCAGTAAGGAGTATGACTTTTCCCTCTAGCGGTTGCATCACTCTCAACTCTCTCCTAAGAAAATACTCCCATGTAAATCATTGACAAGGGCCTACCTGCGGAGCAGACTCTCTCACCACCAACACCTATCTGACAAGTCAGATAGGTAAAAAAATAAGGAGAAAGCATGAGGAAATCCCGTCGAGCCATAGCGCTTGCATCATCTGGCGCTTTGGTTGCTTCAATCATGCTAGGAGTTTCAACTTCCAGTCAAAGCTCGGCAGGAACTTGGTGCTCCGGCGTGAAGATTAGTTATTTTAAAGGAGGAACTGCAGACAGTTTCTCTGACATTCTAGAAAAAGGTGCACGTCAAGCTGCAGCTGACACTGGCGCAGATGTAACTATCATTAGCTCCGGTTGGAACTTTCCTAAGATGGTGCAGCAATTCAAAGAGGAAATAGTCAAGAAGCCAAGTGCAATTTCGTTCATGGGTCACCCTGGTGATGCTGCGATTCTTGCTGCTGCAAAAGATGCTAAGAAAGCTGGAATTTTAGTTGACTTTGCAAACGTACCAGCGAAGAGATCAATTAAAGAATTAAATGCAGGTTTCGTTGGCGCAAATCTTGGAAAAATGGGTCAGTCTCTTGCTAACAGAGCTGTCAAAGACTTTGGAATCAAGAGAGGCGATAAGGCAATCGTTGTCGGAACTTTTGGAGTTAAGGGTCGCTCTGATCGCGAGGATGGCGTTGTAAAAGAGCTGAGAGCAAAAGGTGTTGTAGTAACTGAGCTAAATCTCCAATCAATTGGTGAGAACGTGACAGGAAATCCAAACCTTCTCACTCCAACTTTAACTGCAGCAATTAAAGCAGCAGGATCTGGCTTGAAACTCATCGTTTCAGAGGGCTCTCTGCTTGGTGCAACTCCAACTTACTTCAAGGCCGCAGGTCTTGAGCCAGGTCAAGTTAAAGTTGCTGGCTTTGATGTCGGAGCAGACGTTCTTGCCGCTTTTGCAAGCGGACACGTTCAGTTAACTGCTGACCAAGAGCCATTCAAGCAGGGATATCTGCCAATCGTTTCGCTCTGCCTACAGAAGGTATATGGCCTAGCTCCATCAAGCGTCGATACATCTGCTGGATTCGTCACGGTTGATAATTACAAAGTAGTGGCAGCGCTTCCAAAGGGCTTCCGCTAAAAAATAGGTCTCAATAGAGACCTACATGTAGTACGAGGGATGGCGGCATCAAATCTGATTTGATGCCGCCATGGCCTGTCTTGCTAGATTTTGTATCGGCCTGATTGCGTATGGAGGATTAAATGGATAAGAGTCCCTTAATTGAGTTAATTGGCGTGGAGAAAACTTTTGGCCGAGTTCAGGCTTTATCAAATATAAATTTAAAGCTTTATGAGGGAGAGATAGTTTCACTTGTCGGCGATAACGGAGCTGGAAAAACGACCTTAACAAAGATCATCTCAGGAACGGAAAGTGCCGATGACGGCGCAAAGATTATTTTGCGTGGGCAAGAACAAAAGAATTGGAACGCTGCCAAGGCGAGAAAGTTGGGCATCGAGACTGTACATCAGAATAGAGCGCTTTCTGAGCAGCAGAGTATTTACGCAAATGTATTTATGGGCCGTGAGCTGGTGAATCGTTTTGGATTTGTAAAAAGAAAAGAGCAGATCAAGGAAACTGAAGCTCTAATGCGAAAAATCGGGTATACCTCAAAGGTGTGGACTCCGCACTCACCTGTTTTAAAACTATCTGGAGGTGAGCGTCAAGGGGTTGCAATTTCGCGCGCAATTCTTTTTGACAGCAGCCTGGTTATGCTGGATGAACCAACGACAGCGATGGCGCTTTCTGAGCAGGCGGAAGTAATGGAGTTTATTCTTAATTTGAAGGCTCAAGGTAGATCGGTGATTTTTATTAGCCATAATCCCTGGGATGCTCATGCTGTCGCCGATAGATTTGTAATTCTTGATCGTGGCCGGTTGGTATTTGATGGACCTAAGGGGAATACGACCGCTGATGAGTTTATAAGTATGCTGCGAGATGTTGCTAAGAAAGGAAGCGTCTGATGGCAATTGATAACGTGACAGTAAAGAAAGTAGTCATTCCTGATCGTTTCAAGCCAGTTCTTGGAGCATCTGGTTTTTACTTCATGATGATGGCCGTCTTTATCTATTTCGCTCCAGATGTCTTTTTGCAGGTTGGAATGTTTACCGCTGTTTTTCTCTCTCTTCCTCTCTTTATCATTATGGGTCTTGCGCTGGTATTTGTTACTGTATCTGGAGAAATCGATCTATCCTTTCCTTCAATCCTGGCGCTGACTGGGTTAATTTTTTCTCTGACACTGAGTGCCACTAATTACAATTTTTGGTTGGCGTTTTTAGCAAGCGTTGCCACGGGAGTTGCATGTGGGCTATTTAATGGATTCCTGGTTACAAAGTTGGGATTTTCTTCTCTCATTACAACGCTAGGCGTTAATTTCATGTTCGCAGGCATTACTCAAGTGCTAAATCAAGGTCAGGTGCGTCAATTTCCAGAATTTGACGATTCTCCAATTCGAGCAGCAGTTGTTGGATCTTGGGGTCCGATACCAGCTCAATTAATCTGGGGATTAGGAATAGCTCTAATACTGGGCATTATTTTCAATCGGCATCGCTTTGGTATTCATGTTCACATTGCAGGCGACAACCCGGAGGCTGGTAGAGCGATGGGTGTAAATATTTCAAGAGTCAAAGTGCTTTGCTTTGTTTTGGTTGGAGTCTGCTGTTCGATTACCTCCACAATCTCAATTCTCATCAACTCTACCTATTACTCAACGATGGGAGAGGGTTATCTACTACCGGTTTTGGCTGCAGTCTTCGTAGGAGGAACACCAGTAACGGGTGGCAAGGGAACAATTGCTGGATTGGTAATTGGCGCTACCACTGTTGTGTTTATCAACACCGGAGTTGTAGCAGTGGGGCTCGATGGATACTACACAGGACTGGGTTTTGGATTAGTCATAATTCTGTCCCTGCTCGGACATCGCGCTCTATCTGGCCGATTGTCTCGTTAGGAAATCTCAATGAGACTCAACCATGAAGAGTCCAATCACCTCCTAGAGATCGATGATAGTTCGGGTCTTCCAAATGGATTTCGCCTGACTAAACATGGAAGAGATTTCTTCATCAAGGTCTCGACAACGTTAATGATTGAAACCGGAGGCGGAGAGCGGCGCAATCCTGTTGGCGGTTTGGAGTACTTCGATACCCAATGGTCTAACTCAATAAAGCGCGTTGGAGAGCCATTCACGTCTCAAGATTTGCAGGGAGTCAGCTGGATTATTCCAATTTTGATTGGCACAGCAAATGCACAAGTAGTTTATTCAATGAATCGTAATGGTCCAGCGCTTTCAGCTAAGGTAATTTTCAATGGCAATCAAGACTTGATTGTGCGTAATCTGGTAGCAGACTTTAAATTTGAATTACCTGAAAGCCAATGGCTGAGCAATATTGCTGGAAATGGAATGAGAGGAAATTTGCCATTAAGCGAACTAGCTTCCTCTACAGGAATCTCGCCTATGGGGGGGCTGCGCGGCTCATCAGGTTTAATCCATCTTAGCTCAGCAGACCAGAGTGAAAACCTCGCTCTTTGGGTTGATGGCGATGTTGAAATTCCCGAAGTTGAAGTTCAGGGAGTCTCTAGTAGTCAACTTAATCTTAAGATCAAAACAGAGTTCTGCAGTGACCTAAAGGTTGCGAGCAGCATTCCAATTTCTTTAATATCTATAGATCTCGACGTCCCCAATTGGGAGAAATTTCCTCCAGTGTTTCAATACTGGCTAGGGGAGAGAGGGGTAACTTCTCCAGCAAGACCACCCGAGTGGATTAAGTATTCGATGATATTTGAAGCTCAATTGGGCTATTCTATTTTTGCCAAAGTTAACAAGTATGGGCCTTACCCAACTGCCACCGATTTAATTTCAGATTTGCCTCGAATAAAGAAGATGGGATTTAACTGTATTCAACTTATGCCACGTCAGCCTTACCCAAGCTATAACGTGCACGACTATTGGGATATTGATACTTCCTACGGAGAAAAGTCTGAGATTAAACGATTAGTCGAACAGGCCCATAAAATTGGAATTCGAGTTATTTTAGATGTACTGCTTCATGGGGTTTTAGATAAGGAGTCAATAACCAGTGCGGCAGATGGTGTACGAAGTGGCCCATATAAGGATCGAGTTGATGAAACAACTTATGACAGTTTTAGTACCGATGTAAAAGATCCTTCTAACTACTACATAGCATGGTCCAGACACATAATTGACTTTGAAGAAGCTTGGCGAGAGGGAAGTCCAGCAGTTTCTCCCCTGATAGCTCAGCATCCCGAGTGGTTCTATCGCGATGGAAATGGAAACGTTACTGGGGTGTACACCAAGGCATTTGATGCCAGGAGCGCATCCTGGCAAGAGTATTTTATGGATGCCATGCTCTTTTTGGTTCGTGAACTTGAGATAGATGGATTTCGATTCGACGCTCCAACTTATAACGACTATCCAAATTGGGCGACCTGGGCGAGGGGGAGAGCTAATGCCTCAGCTCTTGCATGTGTAGGTCTCTTTCAAAAATTACGCCCAAGAGTTAAAGATTTAAATTCTGACGCACTGATGTATACCGAACCATCGGGGCATCTCTTAAGAAAATCTATGGATTTAAATTATAATTACGACGAGCAATGGCTAGTTACATCCCTTGCCTCGCCCAAGGTCCGCTCTCGTCATGGAATTAGAAGTGGCAAGGAAATTGCAGTTTGGATGAGAGATCGCGACTCGCTCTTGCCTCAAGGTTCAATGACGGCCCATCACATCGATTCGCACGACACCTTTTGGTGGCCCTCGTGGGGAATCAAGTGGCGCCGTGAACAGTTTGGACTTCAAATGACTCAACTTCTTACCTGCATCTTTGGCTCCCTTCCAGGTCCTTTTATGATGTTTGTTGGGGGAGAAGAGGGAATAGAAAGTCTCCTTCCTAAATTAGCTCTTCTCAAGTCGAGTGACTCCTATAAATTTGGCGAAGTTAAGTGGTGGGATTCAAGTCAAACTCCAGACGAAATTTTCGGCATAAGTTATCGAAATAAGGGCCAGGCTAAAACTATTCTGGTCAATCCCAGTGATAATGAAGTAAGAGTTCCTTTTGAAAAGTGGTTGATTCCGTTTGAATCTGAAAACTTAGTGGGTGATTCAATTTTGGAGTCTGAGGCCATAGTCTTGCGTCCTAACTCAGCCGTTCTCATCGACAGCAAAGAGGGCTAATGAAGTCAATTGCAGTGGTAACTGGCGCCGCAGGGGGCATGGGGCTTGCTACTGCGCGAGAATTTCAATCAAGAGGCTATGAGGTTATTGGAGTAGATCAAAGACCAAGTGGGGGAAATTGCAATCATTTCTTTCAAGACAATATTTGTGACGAGAAGCTTTGGATGAAAGTGCGCGATTTTATTGAATCAGAGTATGGAAAGTTAGATACGTTAATAAACATTGCAGGACGAAACTATCTATCGATGATTGAAAGCGCTGATTTAGAGCAGTGGCGAAATATGTTTGAGGTAAATGTTTTGGGTATGGTGGTTTCGATTAAGCACCTAAAGAATCTTCTTGAAAAAAGTGATAAGCCAAGCATCGTAAATATGAGCTCAATCTCGGGTTATATTGGCTCCGTGGGGTATGCCGCATATTGCACAACTAAAGGCGCTGTCGACTCTCTTACTAAATCGTTAGCTTTAGAGCTTGCACCTAAGATTAGAATCAATGCAATTGCGCCAGGATGGATTGAAACTCCATTTACCGTTGAAGGGCTTGAGAAATCCGAGGATCCAGTGAAGTATCGCAAAGATGTTGAATCCATGCATGCTTTAATGAGAGTGGGTACAGCAGAGGAAGTTGCTAAGAGTATTTTTTGGATGTCGTCCTCAGAGTCATCTTTCATGACAGGCTCAGTAGTCGTCGTCGATGGCGGCTACATGATAAAGAATTGATATATCCATGGAGGCGTTAGGAAAGAATCGCGTAATCCCAGTTCTTGTCATTGAAGATGCAGCTTGGGCGAAGGATTTGGGAAAGTGTTTGATGGACTCTGGAATCAATATTGTTGAAGTAACTCTACGAACCCCTGCTAGTTGGCAAGCGATAGAGATGATGAAGCAGATTAAGGGACTCTGCGTTGGAATGGGTTCGGTATCAAGAGACT
>VGAJ01000007.1 GCA_016870795.1 Actinomycetota bacterium
TGCGGATGTCCGCCCAAAGATCACTATGGCCTGCGTTGATTGCAAAGAACGTAATTACATCACCAGGAAGAATCGCCGCAACGATCCAGATCGTATGGAACTTAAGAAGTTCTGTCCTCGTTGCAAGACATCAACTCTTCACCGAGAAACCCGTTAATTAAGGGCCAGCTATGGCTGGATCAATTCGAATCTGTTTAATAGCAGATAATTTCATTGAAGACTTTGCTAAATGTGTTTCATCAATTAGAAGCTATAGCGATGTTCCAATCACAATATTTGCCTCAGGCAAAGAGCTAGCAAGCTATCAAGAGCGTTTTAAAGATGAGAATGTTATTTTTCAGAAGAATAAACTGGGCTGGGGCCATAGCATCAACTACTTTCTAAATAATTCAAGTGAGAAGTATTTAGTGATTATGGATCCCTCAACGATATTTACCTCAGATGCCATTACCCCGACTCTGGAACAACTTGAAAAGGGCTTCCAGGCTGTGGGCTGGCGCGGCGGTTTAGTAAATGTTGATGATCAATGGCGAAGCGTTGATGATAAGGGCGCAGGAGAAGTTGATGTTTTATTTAGTTATTTTCTAGCACTTGATAGACAGTTTGCACTTAGCCAAGGAGGAGCAAACCCATCTGCTACTTACTACCGAAATGCCGATATCGAGCTAAGTCTTGCCTTAAGAGCAGCTGGAGCAAAGCTCTATCAAATTGATCTTGGCCTAATCCAGGAGCGCCATCATGGCTATCACGATAGTGATCCTGATTATAGGGAGAAGAAATCTAAGGAGAATTACAACCGAATCCTTGAGAAATATCGGGGACGTAGCGACATCTTGAGTGCGCGGAGATAACCTTCTACTTATGAGCGAGCTACTTGCCAATTACACCAGCCTTCATGTTGGAGGGCCGGCAAAGAAATTTATTCGCGTATCAAGTCAGAGCGAGCTAGTTGAAGCTATTAAAGCAGCAGATAGCGCAGGCGAAGAAGTATTAATAATGGGCGGCGGATCTAATGTTTTGATCTCTGATGCTGGGTTTAACGGCACAGTTATTCACGTTGAAACTAAGGGAAATACCTTTCATATCGATGCCTGCAGCGGGGCAATGATCACGGTTGCATCTGGTGAGAATTGGGATGAATTTGTCGCATTTATGATTGAAAAAGGATTTGCTGGCCTTGAGAGTATGTCTGGAATTCCAGGAAGTGTGGGAGCTACTCCAATTCAAAATATCGGTGCTTATGGCCATGAGATTTCAGAGGTTGTGGCAAGAGTTAGATGCTGGGATAGGAAAGAGAGCGCTTATAAGACCTTCTCTAATTCAGAGTGTGAGTTTTCTTATCGCTCATCGATATTTAAGAAAAGCGCAGGTAGGTATGTCGTACTTGAAGTAACTTTCCAATTAAGACAGGGCGAGATGAGCCTTCCTATTACTTATAGCGAGCTTGCCAATTATCTAAAGGTTAAATTAGGCGAGCGAGTATTAATTACAGAGCTAAGAAAAGCAGTACTAGCTTTAAGAGCTGCTAAGGGAATGCTCCTTGATGAAAAAGATAAAAATAGCTGGTCTGCCGGTTCTTTCTTTATTAACCCTATATTAGATGCAAAGGATGCTGAGAAGCTTCCAGTAAGCGCGCCTAGATGGCCCCAAGAAGATGGACGAGTAAAAACTTCTGCTGCCTGGCTTATGGAAAATTCTGGAGTGAAAAAAGGTGAGACTCATAATGGCGCTGGTATTTCTAGTAAACATGTATTAGCACTTGTTAACACTGGAAGTGCTAGCGCAGATGACATTTTAGAGCTAGCTAGAAGTGCAAGAAGGGCAGTAAAGGATAAGTTTGGAATCTTGTTAGAGGTGGAAGTTGCGCTAGTTGGTTTAAATCTATGAGAAAGCTCTTTCTTGCACTCCTTCTTATCTTTCTTCCGCTAAGCCCTTCTTATAGCCATAGCGTCTTAGTTAGTGCGAACCCAAGTAGCGGATCTGTCTTAGTTGATTTTCCTATGGAGATAGTTCTTGATTTTAATGAAGAGCTATTGGTAATTGGCCAAGATGATCCCAATAGCGTTGAAGTCTTTGATGCAGCTGGAGCGCTAGTCTCAGGCAAGTCAAAGGTATCTGGGGCAAGAATTAGCGCAGGACTTTCGATTAACGGCAACGGAATCTATACCGTTAAGTATCGGGCTGCTTCAAACGATGGCCATGTGATTGAAGATAGTTATGACTTTGAAGTGCAATCACCGATTGCAATCTCTGCTCCAATTAAAGAAGAGGTAGTCTCTATTCCCAGCTCTTCGCCGATTCCAATAACTTCAGCACTTGTTCTTGCGCTAGTTATTGGGCTAATAACCTTGGTTAAGAGGAGAAAGTAGCTAGCTAAGTAACTTCTTTATCCTCGTCACACCTTCAATAATGTCTTCATCTGATGTGGCATAAGAGAGCCTGATATATCCAGATGGTCCAAAGGCCTCACCTGGAACAACTGCTACTTCGGCCTCTTCCAATATGATCGTAGCAAGCTCAGCAGAAGTAGTTGGAGTGCGGCCATTAATCTCTTTGTTAAGAACACCTTTAACAGACGGATAAGCATAGAACGCCCCTTTTGGCATCGGACAGGAAATTCCTGGGATTTCATTTAGAAGTTTTACGATTAACTTTCTTCTCCTATCAAAGGCCTCACCCATCTTCTTAACTGCGCTTAAATCGCCATCGAGTGCGGCAATTGCAGCTCTCTGAGCCACATTTGAAACATTAGAGGTTAGATGCGATTGCAGATTTGTAGCAGCTTTAATTACATCCTTTGGCCCGATCATCCAACCAACTCGCCATCCCGTCATGGCATATGTTTTCGCAACGCCATTAATAATAATTGTCTTATCAGCCATTTCAGGGACGATAACTGGAATTGAAGGAGCGCTAGCTCCGTCATAGAGCAGATGTTCATAAATCTCATCGCTAATTATCCAGATGCCATGCTTTGCGGCCCAATTACCAATTGCTTTGACTTGCTCGACTGAATAAACAGATCCTGTTGGATTAGAGGGGGAGCAAAATAGCAGCGCTTTAGTGTTTTCATTTCTTGCTGCTTCAAGCTGCTCAATACTTACTAAATAATCTTGTGACTCATCGGCAAATACTTCAACTGCTTTTCCGCCTGCTAATTTGATGCACTCTGGATATGTTGTCCAGAAAGGCGAGGGGAGAATTACTTCATCGCCAGGATTAATAATGGAAGCAAATGCTTGATAGACCGCTTGCTTGCCGCCATTTGTTACTAGAACTTGATCAACGCTAATTTCATAATTTGAATCACGCTTTGTTTTATTAACAATTGCTTGACGAAGCTCAGGAAGTCCTGGAGTTGGTGAGTAGCGATGATTAGCAACTACCTTTGTTGCAGCAGCAGCGGCTGCAACAATGTAATCCGGAGTTGGAAAATCTGGCTCGCCTGCGCCAAAGCCGATCACTGGCCGGCCAGCAGCTTTAAGGGCCTTTGCTTTGGCATCAACGGCTAAGGTCGCCGACTCTGCGATAGCGGCAATTCTTGAAGAGATTCGAGGCTTACTCATAGGCACTTAGTCTTTCACAGGCGCAGGTGAGCGCGAGTTCTACCCCTTTTCATGCGGGTTTTACCTATTGGGTAGACCTGACCTACACTTGCCCATCCTGGCGCTTGCTTGATCGGGTAATTAAAAAAATCTGATTATGAAAAGTCCATGCTTTTCCATGTTCGAAAGCGCCATATAGGGCAGTAGCTCAACTGGCCAGAGTTCCGGTCTCCAAAACCGGCGGTTGGGGGTTCAAGTCCCTCCTGCCCTGCGCAGTTGTAAGAAGTAAGAAGTTAACGAGAGAGAAAGGTAAGGATGCAAAATGGGTGAGAACTCAGAGAGTAAAGAGCTAAATATCTTTTCTCGCATCGCCCTGTTCTATCGCCAGGTTATTAATGAGCTACGTAAGGTGGTCTGGCCATCTAGAAATATGTTGACCACATATACCGGAGTAGTTCTTGTTTTCGTGGCCTTTGTTATCGCAGTTGTTTCAATCTTTGATCTTGGTTTAACCAAATTAGTTTTCTTTATATTCGGCGAGTAAAAGGTAAGGAGGGATGATGAGCGAAGAGCAATTAACTGCCACTACTGATGAAGTAGTAGCAAGTGATGTAGCAGTAGATACAGATATTGAACTTGAAGAGGAAGAAGTTCAAGAGATCGTATCTCCTGAGGTCGCTGCATTCCGCGCCGAGTTAGCAGCAAAGAGCGGGGATTGGTATGTCGTTCACTCTTATGCTGGTTTTGAAAAGCGAGTAAAGGGCAACCTGATGCAGCGCATCACCTCACTTCATATGGAGGATTTCATCTTTGAAATCCAAGTTCCTGAAGAAGAGGTAACCGAGATTAAGAATGGTCAGCGCAAGCAGGTTAAGCGCAATGTTTATCCTGGCTATGTCTTAGTTCGTATGGATCTATCTGATGAATCTTGGTCTTGTGTGAGAAATACTCCAGGAGTAACTGGCTTTGTTGGAAACTCTCATCATCCAAGCCCGCTGCCGCTATCTGAGGCAGAGAAGATGCTGATGCCAAAAGAGCTTAAGAAGACTATGAAGCCTGATATTAAAGTTATTGATTTCACTGTTGGTGAGTCGGTAACTGTTATGGATGGCCCTTTTGCCACTCTTCCTGCATCGATCTCAGAGATCATGCCAGAGCAGGCAAAGCTAAAGGTTTTGGTATCAATATTTGGCCGTGAGACTCCGGTTGAGCTCTCATTCCACCAAGTTCAGAAGATTTAAAGAGAAAAGGTAAAAAAGGGGAGAAGAAGATGGCACCGAAGAAGAAGGTCCAAGCACTTATCAAGTTGCAGATCCAAGCTGGAGCTGCCACACCTGCCCCACCAGTGGGCCCAGCCCTTGGTCAGCATGGTGTGAACATCATGGACTTTGTTAAGCAATATAACGCTGCCACTGAGAAGCAAAAAGGCGAGATCGTTCCAGTTGAGATTACTGTTTATGAAGATCGCTCATTTACCTTTATTACTAAGACCCCTCCTGCCTCACGTCTACTACTCAAAGCAGCAGGGCTAGAAAAAGGATCTTCGGTTCCACATAAGGACAAAGTCGGATCAGTTACTTGGAAGCAATGTGAAGATATTGCAACCTTGAAAAAGGATGACTTAAATGCCAATGATGTGAAAGCTGGAGCAAAGATCATTGCAGGAACTGCAAGATCGATGGGAATCATCGTCAACTAAAAAATAAGTCGTGGGAGGACCGCGCTGGTCCGCTACTACCACTGCTTCCAAACAAAGGAAAAAGATATGAAGCGCAGTAAGAAATACACCGCAGCAGCGGCGAAGATAAATCAAGATCAGCTCTACACCCCACTATCTGGTATGAAGCTGGTTAAAGAAACTAATGTCACCAAATACGATTCCTCAGTTGAGGTCTCAATGGTCCTCGGCGTTGATCCTAAAAAGGCCGATCAAGCAGTTCGCTCCGTGGTTAATCTGCCACATGGAACCGGTAAGACTGCGCGAGTTCTAGTTTTTGCAACTGGACCAAGAGCAGAGGAAGCCAAGGCGGCAGGAGCTGACATTGTCGGCGGCGATGAGTTAATCGAAGAAGTTAATCAGGGCCGTCTTGATTATGACGCAGTTGTTTCAACCCCTGAGTTAATGGGCAAAGTTGGACGTCTTGGAAAGGTTCTAGGACCACGTGGTCTTATGCCAAATCCAAAGACTGGAACTGTCACAACTGATGTGGCAAAGGCTGTCGGTGATATCAAGGGTGGAAAGATTGAATTCCGCGTTGATAAAGATTGCAACCTACATTTCATTATTGGTAAGTCCTCATTTAGCGCAGAGGCGCTAGCTGATAACTATGCAGCTGCATTTGATGAGATCTTGCGAGCTAAGCCGGCATCATCAAAGGGTCGCTATATTAGAAAAGCAGTTGTCTCAACCACTATGGGACCTGGCGTAACTCTTGATCCAAGCTATGCCCGTGAAGGTGGACCAGCAATAGAGTAAGTAATAATTCTTTAAAGAAAACCCCATCACTTAACTGTGGTGGGGTTTTCATTTATCTCAACTTAAGGTAATTTCTCTCTTATGAGACGCATTCAAGTAATTCTCTTCGCACTCTTAATGGCAGTAGCAACCTTGCCTACCTATCAAGCTCATGGCGCTGAGTGGAGCATGACTGAAGATATGGGTCTTCATCTAAAGATGAATATGAATGGTGTCTCCCCGCATGTGGAGAGAATTAATGGCCTAGATCGAATCTGGCGTTCAGATGGACCTACGGGAACTGTTGTTAGTGATTGCAATGAAGAAGGGGTTTGCACAAACGTAACAGTGCCAGCTCGACTTGGAAACGATTTCACTGTTGTCACATTTACTAACGGCACAAAGCGTGCTTATTTCAAGGAAATTGATGGCGCAAATCAACAGGTTTATTCAGCTCCATGTATCGATGCAGGGTGTGTGAGTATCGGAGCAAGAGTGGCAACGACAACTGAGATGAGAGTTCCATCTAGCACTAGAGCATGGGGCGTGCCAGATGCAGTATTGCTTCCTGATGGCCGGGTAAGAATCTATATTGTTGAAAGTCCAGTGGTCGGAAAGTGCACAGAGAAAATTGCTTCTTATATCTCTACTGATGGAATTTCATTTACCAAAGAGCCAGGATGGCGCTTTGAAAATGGTTATGTTGATACCGAGATCTTGCGCGCTAAACAAGGTGATTATGTAATGATCATGGCCGATATTGCCTGCACCAGTACCAATCGTCAGATGCTCTTTGTTAGTACCTCTAAAGATGGTTTGAGTTGGAGCACCCCGCAGATTCTTACCGGACCTGGAGTAGAAGGTTTAGATCCAACTGGATATGAAGTTTCACCAAATGTATTTCGAATTTATTACTCACAAGGTGGACCATCGCAGACATATGTTGTTAAGCGCGGTGTCTTGAGATTTACTCCTGCTGCAGTGGTGACACCAACACCAACACCAACACCAACACCAACACCAACACCAACGCCAACGCCAACGCCAACACCAACGCCAACACCAACACCAACGCCCACAGAATCAGCCGTTGCTTCTCCATCTCCAACTCCCACAATTGCGGCACCAACCCCAACTAAGGCAGCAGTAGCTAAGCAAACTACTATTACTTGTGTTAAAGGTAAGACTGTTAAGAAAGTAACCGCGGTCAATCCAAAGTGTCCTAAGGGATTTAAAAAGAGATAGTTCTGTAAATCTGCTCTATCCAACTCCTTTACTCTGAGTCAAAAACACATATATACCGTGCGTGATCATCAATATTCTTATCAACCATTGTTAATTTCCAAAAAGGTGAGAAGATTGCCTTGCATGAGTTGGTTTGACTCTATTCAAACCTGGTATCGGCTACGAATCGACAGAGATTGTCCCTGATGGTGCCTTTCTCTGTTGATCCCCAGATTTGCGAAGATGATTGGCAATATAAGTAGTAGTAAGTTGATCGAGCTTTCTCTCGATCTGGCCCGTTCGGTGGAGGTGATAGTTCAATCAAGAAAGCTTTTTGCCGCGAGAAAATGTTTTTCTCGCGTGATTTTGACCTAAAGCCCCCTTTGCTTCTAATATCTGCCCTCTCACCAGAGACTGCTGGTTTCAAATCGCAAGGTTTGAAGTAAATGTCGAAAGACAACCCGCATAGGTTCGAGCGGATACCCCGCGCGTTTCTATGCGACGGGGTTTTTTTATATTTATCACCCAATCAGTAGGTACTTCTTCTGGGGAATATAAGTAGAAAGGAAGTTAGATGGCACGCTCTGATAAGGCGGCATCAGTTGCTGAATTGGTTGAAGACTTTAAGTCTGCCGATGCAACTGTTGTTACCGAGTATCGCGGTCTAACCGTGACTGCAATTAAAGAGCTACGTCGCTCACTTGGTGTTGGCACTAAATATAAAGTTGCTAAAAACACCTTGGTAAAGATTGCTGCAAAAGAGGCTGGAGTAGAGGTCGCTGACTCACTACTAACTGGCCCAACTGCTGTTGCCTTCGTTCAAGGCGATTCAGTTGCAGCTGCAAAGAGCTTAAAGAATTTCCAGAAGGAAAATCCATTCTTAATTATTAAGGGTGGAATCTTTGAAGGAAAAGCAGTAACAACAGCTGAAATCATGAAACTTGCCGATCTTGAATCGCGCGAAGTTCTCTTGGCCAAGCTTGCTGGCGCTATGAAGGCATCTATGGCAAAAGCCGCTAGAGCATTTGATGCGCTGCGTATTAAGAGAGAAGCTGAATCTGGAGCACCTGCTGCGCCAGAGCAGGCTGCCCCCGCTGCAGAAGCAGCACCAGTTGTAGAGGCAGCAACTCAGGAAGTTGTAGCCGAAGCAGCGCCAGTTGCAGAAGCAACAAACGAGGAAGTTGTTGCTCAGGCAGCGCCAGAGACTTCTGCGCCAGTAGAACCAACAGAGAACGCTTAAAGAAAAGGAAATACGAAAATGGCAAAACTAAGTAGCACAGACCTATTAGCTCAATTCAAAGAGATGACTCTTGTTGAGCTCTCAGATTTCGTAAAGGCATTTGAGACTGAATTCGATGTCACTGCCGCAGCGCCAGTTGCTGTTGCAGCAGCAGGCGGGGCAGCAGGCGGCGGAGAAGCTGCAGCAGCTCAAGATGAGTTCACCGTAGTAATTGAAGATGCCGGCTCACAGAAGATTGCGGTTATTAAGGAAGTTCGCGCCCTTAATTCAAGCCTCGGTCTAAAGGAAGCAAAGGATCTTGTCGATTCAGCTCCAGCAACCGTGCTTGAGAAGGCCGATAAGGCAACAGCTGATAAGGCAAAAGCCGCCCTTGAGGCAGCTGGCGCAAAGGTCAGCATCAAGTAAGTTCTTTGATAAGCGAGCCCCCCTTATACAGGGGGGCTTTGCTATTTCTTGAGCCTTGCCCCTGATTAGACAGCGGCGTGTCGCAAGGGATATCCTGCCCCCTCGCTCAAAAATCACAGGTCAGGCATATAGCGGCTGAGGCCTTTCGTTTGCTGTGCGAGCACGAAGAGATTTAAGAGTTATTAAGAAAAACTTAACGAAGTAGTGACTAACTTTGGAAGGAAAACTCTTGGCCGCGAAAACGAAATCATCAGCTCCTAACCGCATTTCTTTCGCCAAGATCCGCGAACCACAAGAAGTTCCAAACCTATTGGCTCTGCAAATCGAGAGCTTTGATTGGTTACTTGGCAATGATGCCTGGCGCGCAAGACTTGGTAAGAATGAAAGACCAGATCGAGGAGAAATTCCTAAGACCTCTGGACTTGAAGAAATATTTGAAGAGATCTCACCAATTGAAGACTTCCAAGGCTCGATGTCACTCTCCTTCCGTGATCATCGCTTTGAACCTTCCAAATACACAATTGCAGAGTGCAAAGAGCGCGACATTACCTATGCCGCACCACTATTTGTTACTGCAGAATTTACTAACAATGTAACTGGTGAAATCAAATCCCAGACAGTATTTATGGGCGACTTCCCGCTAATGACTCCGCGCGGAACATTTGTTATCAATGGAACAGAGCGCGTAGTTGTTTCACAGCTTGTCAGATCTCCTGGAGTTTATTTTGAGAGAACAGTTGAGAAGGCATCTGATAAAGATATCTTCACGGCAAAGGTCATTCCTAGCCGCGGAGCATGGTTAGAGTTTGAAATTGATAAGAAAGACTTTGTTGCGGTTCGTATTGATAGAAAGCGTAAGCAATCAGTAACTATCTTCCTTAAAGCACTTGGCTGGAGCAATGATCAGATTCTTGCTGAGTTTGGCGAGTATCCATCAATCAAAGAAACTCTTGCTAAAGATAACGTTTCAACTCAAGATGAAGCTCTGCTTGATATCTATCGCAAGATGCGTCCAGGTGAGCCACCAACTAAAGAGGCAGCACAAACCCTTATTGAAAATCTCTATTTCAACCCTAAGCGCTATGACCTAGCAAAAGTAGGGCGTTTTAAGGTTAATAAGAAGCTTGGTCTAGATCTTGATCTTGGTAAGTCACTTCTTGCTATCGACGATATCGTCGGAGCGATTCGCTATATCGCAGCCCTTCATAAAGGCGAGACTCTTATTGATTTAGGTAAGCAGGTTCGAGTTGAGATTGATGATATCGACCACTTTGGAAATCGCCGCCTTAGAACTGTTGGCGAGCTAATTCAAAACCAGGTTCGAGTTGGTCTCTCTCGTATGGAGCGCGTTGTTAGAGAGCGTATGACAACACAAGATGTTGAAGCGATTACTCCGCAGACACTAATCAATATCCGTCCAATTACTGCATCTATCAAAGAGTTCTTTGGAACTTCTCAGCTCTCTCAGTTTATGGATCAGACCAATCCAATTTCAGGTCTTACTCATAAGCGTCGTCTATCAGCGCTTGGACCTGGAGGTCTTTCAAGAGATAGAGCTGGCTTTGAAGTAAGAGATGTTCATCCATCTCACTATGGCCGCATGTGTCCGATTGAAACCCCAGAAGGTCCAAACATTGGTCTGATTGGCTCGCTTGCAACTTATGCTCGCATCACGCCATTTGGTTTCGTTGAGACGCCATATCGCAAAGTTGTTAAAGGCAAAGTTACAGATGCGGTTGATTACTTAACTGCAGATGAAGAAGATGAACACATTATTGCTCAAGCAAATGCTCCTCTTACTGAGGATAACCACTTTGCTGAAGCAAGAGTTTTAGTTCGTCGCCGCGGCGGAGAAGTTGAATACATCCCAGCTGAAGAAGTTGATTACATGGATGTCTCACCTCGCCAGATGGTTTCGGTTGCAACTGCGATGATTCCATTCCTTGAGCATGATGATGCTAACCGCGCTCTTATGGGCGCAAACATGATGCGTCAGGCTGTGCCCCTACTTCGCGCAGAATCTCCTCTAGTTGGAACCGGCATGGAGTATCGCGCAGCAGTTGATGCTGGCGATGTTCTTCTTGCCATTAGAGGCGGAGTAGTAAGCGAAGTTGCCTCAGATTTAATCGTGATTACAACCGATGATGGCGAGGAAGATACTTATAACGTCGATAAGTTCATCCGCTCCAATCAAGGAACTTCTCGCAATATGCGAGTAATTGTTAGCCAAGGACAGAAGATTGCTGCCGGCCAAGCTATTGCTGATGGTCCAAGCACTGAACTTGGTGAGATGGCGTTGGGTAAGAACTTACTTGTGGCATTTATGTCATGGGAAGGTCATAACTATGAAGATGCCATTATTTTGTCCCAGCGTTTAGTTCAAGATGATGTGCTCTCCTCAATTCACATTGAAGAGTATGAAGTTGATGCTCGTGATACCAAACTAGGAGCAGAGGAAATCACTCGTGATATTCCAAATGTCTCTGAGGAAGTTCTTGCAGACCTTGATGAGCGCGGAATTATCCGCATCGGAGCAGATGTTGTTCCAGGCGATATCTTGGTTGGAAAAGTTACGCCAAAGGGTGAAACTGAGTTAACTCCTGAAGAGCGCCTGCTTCGCGCAATCTTTGGTGAGAAGGCAAGAGAAGTTAGAGATACATCGCTAAAGGTTCCTCATGGTGAGGGCGGAAAAGTAATTGGCGTAAAAATATTTGATCTTGATGATGGCTACGATCTTGCAGCTGGAGTTAATCAAGTAGTTCGCGTCTATGTTGCCCAAAAGCGCAAGATTCAAGATGGTGACAAGCTTGCAGGACGCCATGGAAATAAGGGCGTTATCTCCAAGATTTTGCCAGTTGAAGATATGCCATTTCTTGCTGATGGAACTCCAGTTGATGTAGTTCTTAATCCACTTGGTGTTCCAGGACGTATGAATGTTGGTCAGGTTCTAGAGACTCATCTTGGTTGGGTTGCAAAGAGCGGCTGGCAAGTATCTGGCTCCGATAAGGGATGGCAAGAGCGCTTAGGCGCAATTGGCGCACTCTCGGCAGAGCCTGGAACTCGCGTAGCAACACCTGTATTTGATGGCGCAAGAGAAGAGGAGATCACAGGACTTCTTGGATCAACTCTTCCAAATGCTGATGGCGATCGTTTAATTGGAGAGCAAGGAAAAGCGATGCTCTTTGATGGCAGAACTGGTCAGCCATATCGCGAGCCAATCACTGTTGGTTATATGTATATCTTGAAGCTACATCACTTAGTTGATGACAAGATCCATGCTCGCTCAACCGGTCCTTACTCCATGATTACTCAGCAACCACTTGGTGGAAAAGCTCAGTTCGGTGGACAGCGATTTGGTGAGATGGAAGTTTGGGCCCTTGAAGCATATGGCGCTGCTTACACCTTGCAAGAGCTACTAACAATTAAATCTGACGATGTTCTAGGTCGCGTTAAGGTCTATGAAGCAATCGTTAAAGGTGAAAACATCCCAGAGCCTGGAATCCCAGAATCATTTAAGGTTCTGGTAAAAGAGATGCAATCACTCTGTCTCAATGTTGAAGTACTTTCATCTGAAGGTGTTGCTATTGAGATGCGCGATACTGATGAAGAAGTCTTTAAAACAGCCGAAGAGCTAGGTATCAACTTGTCACGAGTTGAACCAAGCTCTGTAGAAGAAGTTTGACAGGGGGAGAAATAGATATGTTAGATGTCAACTTTTTCGATGAGTTAAGGATTGGTCTTGCCTCTGCTGGCAATATCCGTGAGTGGTCATTTGGTGAGGTCAAAAAGCCAGAGACTATTAACTACCGCACCCTAAAGCCGGAAAAAGATGGTCTCTTTGATGAGAAGATCTTTGGACCAACTAGGGATTGGGAGTGCTACTGCGGTAAATATAAGCGCGTACGATTCAAAGGAATTATCTGCGAGAGGTGCGGAGTTGAAGTAACTCGCGCCAAGGTTCGCCGTGAGCGCATGGGACATATTGAACTTGCTGCCCCAGTTACTCATATCTGGTATTTCAAGGGCGTTCCATCACGTCTTGGCTATCTTCTAGATCTTGCTCCAAAAGATCTTGAAAAGGTTATCTATTTTGCTGCCTACATGATCACTGAAGTTGATGTGGAGGCGCGTGAGGAAGATCTTCCAAAACTAGAGAAGAAGATCAACTCTGATCGCAAAAAGATTGAAACCAAGCGCGATAACGATCTTGCTCTTCGCCAAGAGAAGATGGAAAATGATTTAGCAGAGCTCGAAGATGAAGGAGCTAAAGCTGATCAACGCCGTAAGGTGAGAGAAGCTGGCGAGCGTGAACTAAAAAATATTCGTGAGCGTTCTCAAAAAGAACTTGATCGCCTAGAGGAGGTCTGGACTCGTTTCAAGAATCTTAAGGTCCAAGATCTTGAAGGTGATGAAAATCTTTATCGCGAGATGCGTGATCGCTACGGCATCTACTTCAAAGGATATATGGGAGCTGCTGCAATTCAGCGCAGACTTGAAACCTTTGATCTCCAAGCTGAGTTCGACAAGCTAAATGTCTTGGCTGAAACTGGTAAGGGACAGAAGAAGACTCGCGCCATTAAGCGCCTTAAGGTGGTTAACTCATTTCTAACTACCTCTAATAAGCCAGCTTCAATGGTTCTAGATTGCGTTCCAGTTATTCCGCCAGATCTTCGTCCGATGGTTCAATTAGATGGCGGCCGCTTTGCTACCTCTGATCTAAACGATCTCTATCGCCGCGTTATCAACCGTAATAACCGCTTGAAGAGACTTGTTGATCTTGGAGCGCCAGAGATTATTGTCAATAACGAAAAGCGTATGCTTCAAGAAGCAGTAGATGCGCTATTTGATAATGGTCGTCGTGGTCGCCCAGTAACAGGTCCTGGAAATCGTCCACTGAAATCACTTTCCGATATGTTAAAAGGAAAGCAGGGACGCTTCCGCCAGAACCTGCTTGGAAAGCGCGTGGATTACTCAGGTCGTTCGGTAATCGTCGTTGGTCCACAGTTAAAACTTCATCAATGCGGTCTGCCTAAGCAGATGGCACTTGAGTTATTTAAGCCCTTTGTAATGAAGCGCTTGGTAGATCTAAATCATGCCCAGAACATCAAGAGCGCAAAGCGTATGGTTGAGCGTTCCAGATCTGTAGTTTGGGATGTATTAGAAGAGGTCATTGCTGAGCATCCAGTGCTACTAAACCGCGCACCAACTCTGCACCGTTTAGGTATTCAAGCATTTGAACCACAACTAATTGAAGGAAAAGCAATTCAGATTCACCCTCTAGTTTGTACTGCCTTTAACGCAGACTTCGATGGTGATCAGATGGCGGTTCACGTTCCACTATCTGCCGAGGCTCAAGCAGAGGCTCGTATCTTGATGCTCTCCTCAAACAATATTCTCTCGCCAGCATCTGGAAGGCCGCTAACTGCGCCAACCCAAGATATGGTCCTAGGTCTTTATTTCCTAACCTCACTTCGTGAAAACCAATTGGGTGAGGGAGGCAGCTTTACCTCAATTGCTGAAGGTCTAATGGCCTATGAGCAAAAGAGCCTCTCACTACAAGCCAAGATAAAGATTCGCATCAATATCAATGGCGAGCTAGTAACAAAAGAGACAACTCTTGGAAGAGCAATCTTTAATGAAGTACTTCCTGAGTCATTCCCATATGTGGATTACGATGTGACTAAGAAAGCACTTGGCTTAATCGTTGATAATTTAGCTGAAGGCTATCCAAAGGTAGTTGTAGCTCAAGTACTAGATGCCTTGAAGGAACTTGGTTTCACCTGGGCAACTAGAGCTGGAGCAACAATTGGAATTGTTGATGTAGTAACTCCAGGAAGAAAGCTTGAAATCCTTGAGGGCTATGAGACAAAGGCCGATAAGGTCCAATCTCAATATGAGAAGGGTCTAATTACCGATGATGAACGTCGTCAGGAGCTAATTGAGATCTGGACTCAGGCAACAAATGAAGTTGCTAAGGAGATGGAAGATAATTTCCCAAGAACAAATCCAGTTTGGATGATGGTCTTCTCTGGAGCCCGTGGAAATATGATGCAGATTCGCCAGATTGCAGGTATGCGCGGGCTGGTAGCAAATCCAAAGGGTGAAATTATCCCTCGTCCGATTAAATCTAACTTCCGCGAAGGACTCTCAGTTCTTGAGTACTTCATCTCAACACATGGCGCTAGAAAAGGACTTGCAGATACCGCTCTTCGCACCGCAGATGCTGGTTATCTAACTAGACGCCTCTGCGATGTGGCTCAAGATGTAATCATTAGAGAAGAGGATTGCGGAACTGATCGCGGTCTAACTCTAAGGATTGGAAATATCGTTGCAGGAAAACTAACCCGCGATGATTATGTTGAGACTTCAATCTATGGCCGAACCCTTGCAGAAGATGTTGTAGTAGATGGCAAGACCGTCGTTACAGCAGGTGCTGATCTTGGCGATCGCTTAATCAATGAGTTAATTGATTCTGGCGTTAGTGAGATTAAAGTTCGCTCAATTCTTACCTGCGATAGCAAGGTTGGACAGTGCGCTAAGTGTTATGGCCGCTCAATGGCAACAGGCAAGCTAGTTGATGTGGGCGAAGCAGTGGGAATCATTGCAGCGCAATCAATTGGTGAACCAGGAACTCAGTTAACAATGCGTACCTTCCATACTGGAGGAGCGGCAACTGCATCAGGTGATATCACCCATGGTCTGCCTCGCGTAGTTGAGCTCTTTGAAGCGCGCACTCCAAAGGGCGTTGCTCCAATTGCAGAAACTGCTGGAGTTGTTAGCTTCCTTGAAGATGCTAAGGGTAAGAAGATAATTGTTACCCCAGAGGATGGCTCAGAGGCTGTTGCTTATCCAATTACTCGTCGTCAGAAACTTCTAGTTGAAGATGGCCAGAAGGTAAGCGTTGGTCAACAGATGGTTGTGGGCGCAATTGATCCTAAGCAAGTACTTAAGATCCTAGGAGCAAGATCAACTCAGACCCATCTAGTCCATGAAATTCAAGAGGTTTATCGCACCCAGGGTGTTGGTATCCACGATAAGCACATTGAAATTGTGGTTAAGCAGATGCTTCGTCGCATCACTGTTTTAGAGCCAGGAGATACTGATCTATTGCCAGGTGAATTAGTTGATCACCTAAGATTCCAATCTGCTAACCGCGAAGCGGTGCAGAAAGGTGGCAAGGCTGCAAATGGTCGCCCAGAACTTATGGGAATTACCAAAGCATCACTTGCTACTGAATCTTGGCTATCAGCAGCTTCCTTCCAGGAGACAACTCGCGTCCTAACCGATGCAGCCCTTTCTGAAAAGAGTGATCCACTTCTTGGCCTTAAAGAGAACGTCATCATTGGAAAACTCATCCCAGCAGGAACCGGCCTTGCTCGTTATCGCAACGTTCGAGTCGAACCTACTGAAGAGGCAAAGGCTGCGGTCTATGCAGCTTATGAAGAGTATGACTATGCGCCATTTGATACCACAGGATCAGGAGAGGCAGTTCGCCTTGATGATTACCAAGTTGGAGAAAATCGCTAGTTAGTAATTTATAAATAATCCCCGGCCGTTATGGTCGGGGATTTTTTTTAAGGTTTTAGAACGATGCGAATTGGATTACCGATTTTCTTCTCAAGAGTTTCTAGCGCAAGAGCTGCTTGATCAAGTGAGAGAACTTGAGTAACTGAGTCTGAGAGCTTTAATTTTCCATCCTTAACCATCTCAACAAGTTCTTGGGTGTGATGGCGCTCAGATCCATAATGACCTAGGAGTTGGGTTCTCATATAGGTAAAGGCCATATCATTTGGAATAGTGATAGCTTCATTAGCAATTCCAATAATTACCAATCTACCCATCTCGCCAAGTAGTGAGAGCCCCTGCTTTCTTACCGATGCCACTCCTGCAAAATCAAAGACAGCGTTTAGGCCCCGATGTTTTTTTAGCTCTTCATCACTTGGGTCAAAGGCGAAGTGGGCCCCTACTTTTAGGGCTTTTTCACGGGCCTCTATCCGAGGGTCGATGGCAATTATTTTGCTACAGCCAATGATTTTAAGAAGCTGGATTGCGTGAATTCCAAGGCCGCCAATTCCAAATACTGCAGCGCTCTCACCTGCTTGCATCTTTGCAGTTGATGAGATCGCAGCCCATGGAGTTGATACTGCATCAGGAATGATGGCAGCTTCTTCAAAGGCAAGTGAGTCAGGAATTTTCACAACTAGCGATGCTTTAGTAATTACATACTCGGCATAACCACCATCGTAATCAAAACCTAGTGTTGTAATTTGATTTGCTTCATTACGCTGGCCAGCGATAACTATTACTCGATCTCCAACTTGGTATCCAGATACTTCACTACCGAGTTGATCAATTGTTCCTGCCACTTCATGGCCGATAGTTACCTCATCGCCCTTTAGATATCCTGGCGAGAGAGTGCCATCAAGTAAATGAACATCAGAGAGACAGACTCCAGCTGCGCCTACTTTTATGCGAACCTCGCCAATATTAGGAGTTGGAGTTGGAACTTCTTTAACTTCAAACTTTCTAGTTGAAATTGTGATCCGTCCAGCTTTCATGAGATCAATCCTTGCGCACGCTTAATCAAAATGTTAACTCCCATGCCGAAACCTTTAAAGGCAGGATTTGTAGTTTGACCTGCTTTATAGCGAGCCCAGATTTGTTGGATGATTACCGTTAATCTAAATAAACCAAAGACTTCATAGAATGTGAAGTCATCACATTTTCTATTACTTAGCTCAAGGTATTTTGCAATAAATTCTCGTCTAGTAGGCATTGCCTCAAGATGGCTAGGTTGCCGGCGAAGTGAGGCAAACATTGGCTCATCATCTTTATCGACCCAATACGCAAGGGCGGAGCCCAAATCCATAAGCGGATCGCCAACTGTTGCTAGCTCCCAATCCAGCACTCCCACTAGCTTTTTCTTGCCTAGATCAAAGACCATGTTATCTATCCGCCAATCACCATGAATGATGCATGAGCCAACATCATCTGGTTTATTAGCATCAAGCCAGGCCATTACATCTTCGCCATCATAAACATCATCAGTTAGTGCGTTTCGATATCTTCTTGACCAACCCTCAACTTGGCGAGCTACATAGCCCGCTCCTTTATTAAGTTCTGCTAGGACTGAGGCATCTACGAAGTGAAGCTTAGCAAGGCCAGAAACTAGAGAGTCAGCCATGATGGAAATATCTTCTTTTGTTAGCGTCTCTGGAACATCTCTTCGAAATATTTCGCCCTTGACTCTTTCCATTACATAGAAATCAGAGCTGAGAATTTGATGATCCTCGCAGAGCGCAATTACATTTGGCACTAAATCAAAGACAGGTTTTAGACGAGATTGAATTAGAAATTCTCGCTTCATATCATGGGCCGAGACTGCTTTTGTTCCAACTGGGGGACGGCGAAGGACTAACTCACGATCAGGATATTTAAGTAGATAAGTTAGATTTGATGCGCCAGATCTAAATTGAAAGACCTCTGGTAAGTGACTTTGATCTATATATGGCGCAAGCCAGGTGTGAACTTTGCCAATATCAAATGCATCTTCATCTCTTACTGGAGTGAGATCACTCATGGCAGATAAGACTTGAGCTCTAACCTTGCAACATCGCGTAGATGCACTTCATCTGGTCCATCAACAATTCTTAAAGTTCTTATTCCTGCATACATAGCTGCAAGGGGAGTATCTTGGCTAACGCCTGCTCCGCCATGGGCTTGAATGGCATTATTGATTATCTCCTCTGCCATTCTAGGAACTACTACTTTAATAGCAGCAATTTCTTTGCGCGCAGCCTTAGCGCCTTGATTATCAATGATCCACGCTGTTTTTAAGACAAGTAGGCGAGCCTGCTCAATATCAATACGCGCCTTGGCAATCCATTCTTGGATAACTCCTTGGCGAGCTAACTCTTTTCCAAAGGGAGATCTAGTAAGGCTTCGTTTAATCATTAACTGCAGCGCTCGCTCTGCCATTCCAATAGCTCGCATGCAGTGATGGACCCGGCCCGGACCCAGGCGAGCTTGAGCAAGAGCAAAGCCTTCTCCCTCTTTGCCTAGAAGATTACTTGCCGGCACTCTTACATTTGTAAATGAAACCTCGGCATGGCCATGTTGATCAACGTATCCAAAGACAGTTAAGTTTCTAACTACTTTAACTCCCGCAGTATCAATTGGAACCAATATCATCGATTGTTGGTGATGATCATCTGCCTCAGGATTAGTTTTTCCCATCACAATAAGAATCTTGCATCGCTCATCCATAGCGCCAGTGGTCCACCACTTAACACCATTTATTACATAGTCATCACCATCTCGCTTAATACTGGTTCTAATATTTCTTGCATCACTTGATGCAACATCAGGCTCGGTCATGGCAAAGCCAGAGCGAATCTCACCTGCTAATAGCGGCTCAAGCCATTGCTTTTTCTGCTGCGGCGTTGCAAACATATCTAGTAATTCCATATTTCCAGTATCAGGAGCTGCGCAATTAATTGCCTCTGGAGCGATATCTGGCGACCAACCAGTAATTTCAGCAAGGGTGGCATAATCTGTAACAGTTAAACCATGGTCAAGATGAGGCAGGAAGAGATTCCATAGCCCCTCAGCTTTGGCTTTTCGTTTCAGCTCTTCAATAACTGGTGGCAACTTATGTGGCGTTCCAGCTTTCATAAATTCTTCGCGCTGGCTGTAATAAGTGGCCTCGGCTGGAAAGACCTGCTGATCCATGAAAAGTTGAAGTTTCTCGGCGTATTTGCTGGCCTTCTCAGCAAGGCTAAAGTTCATGCCTATACCGTACGCATACTTGCTCGAAATTAGGAGAGGGAAAATGGGTGTTCTTGATCGCTTTCGCCTTGATGGCAAGGTTGCTGTTGTTACTGGAGCTTCATCAGGTCTTGGAGTTGCCTTCGCTAAAGCACTCGCTGAATCTGGCGCAGATCTTGTCTTCGGCGCCAGGCGCGAGGAGAGATTGCCTGAGACTGGAAAGTTAGTAGAAGCTGCGGGGAGAAAATATGTCTATCGAAAAACAGATGTCACAAAGCCAGAGGATTGTGATGCGTTAATTGCTCTAGCAATTGAGAAATTTGGCAAGGCAGATATCTTGGTTAATAACGCAGGCGTTGGAACTGCAGTGCCAGCAACTAGAGAAACTCCAGAGGCATTTAGAAGTGTTATTGATGTTAATTTGATGGGGGCTTATTGGATGGCTCAAGCATTCGCTAAGGCAAATAAAGATGGCGGAGTGATAGTAAATATTTCAAGCATCCTTGGAATTAAACCCCAAGGACTTCCGCAAGCTGCCTACGCTTCAAGTAAAGCGGGGCTAATTGGTTTAACTCGAGATCTGGCAGCGCAATGGACTGGGCGAAAGAAGATTCGCGTAAATGCACTTGCGCCAGGATTTTTCCCATCCGAGATGAGTGATGAGCTACCTAAAGATATGGTTGAGATGTTAAAGATGGTTACCCCAGCGGCTCGTCTTGGAGAGCCAGAAGAGCTAGCAGCAACTCTAATTTGGTTAGTAAGTGATGCCTCAAGCTACGTCACTGGAATTACAGTTCCAGTTGATGGCGGCTTAGTAATGCCTTAAGTATTTAGCCGTTAAGTGCTGCATGGAGCGCGACTTCAACCATGTCGTTTAAGGTGCGCTCGCGAGCAGCTGAATCCATAGCTTCATGAGTAAAGACATGATCTGAGATAGTCATAATTGCTAGTGCGCGGCGCCCTTTTCTAGCTGCGATTGAGTAGAGCTGGCTAGCCTCCATCTCAAGTGCTAAAACGCCATGGGCTGCAAGTTTCTTCGCAGAATCTGTTTCATCATAGAAAAAGTCCATCGATGAAACCCCTCCGACATGAACTCGCTCAAACTTCTTTGATGCCTCATAGGCAGCCATTAGTAATTTGAAATCACAGTGCGGGGCAAAATCAAGGCCATTGGTCATACGTCTATTGATATTGGAATCAGTTGATGCGCTCATTGCAAGGATTAAATCCCCGACCTTAGTCTTATCTTGAATTCCGCCTGCAGTGCCAATTCGAATCGCAACTTGAACATCATATTCATTGAATAACTCAGTGACATAGATTGAGGCAGAGGGAAGTCCCATGCCAGTTCCTTGCACTGATATTTTCTCGCCCTTATATGTTCCAGTAAAGCCAAACATATTTCTTACCGAGTTATATTGTTTAACATTTTCTAGATAATTTTCAGCAACCCACTTAGCTCTTAATGGATCTCCAGGAAGAAGGATTCGCTCGGCGATCTCACCTTTTTCTGCTCCGATATGTACGCTCATAATTAGCCAACTATAACCAGAATCGCAGCAATAAAGTGTGAGATGAATGCAGCAGCAGTCATGGCGTGAAATAACTCATGGAAGCCAAACCAGTTGATAGAAAAATTAGGCCACTTAACGGCATAGATAATCGCGCCCAGTGAATAGAGAATTCCGCCAAAGGCAACTAGGAGAAGGACTGCAAGCCCGCCATTTCGATAGAAGTCAGGAAGATAAATGAGTGCGGCCCAACCGAGTGCTAGATAGATCGGCACATAGAGCCAGCGCGGAGCGTTAAGCCAGAAGACTCTAAATACTCCAGAGAGCAGAGCCCCGCCCCAGACGAGTGAGAGCAGTATTACCGCTTGGCTCTTATCTAATAGATAGATCGCAAAAGGGGTGTAGGTGCCAGCTATTAGAAAAGGAATATTGGCATGATCAATTCTGCGCCAGATTGCTTTAGCAGAAGGCCCCCAAGGAACGCGGTGATAGATCGCGCTACAAGTAAATAGCGAGACTGCAGTGAGGGTAAATATCGTTAGCGTAACTCTTCCGCGACGCTCTGTTGTTATTGTTATTAGAACCAGTCCAGCAACTAGTGCAAGTGGGGACATCACTAAATGAATAATGCCGCGCAGCTTTGGTCTATTTAATACGTTCATAGATACCCATCATCTTGCGATCAAAGGAGAGCAAAGTTAGATCATTGACAATCGCAGTAGCGATAATGATTGCATCTGAGATTCTAGTTTTCTGACTCGCTCTAATTTTAGCGGAAAGATTTGCTGCCTCAGAATTAAAGGCGTAGATATCTCCAATCAACTCTCTTATCTTTGACTCGGCCCGAGTGGCATGAATTGCGCCAAGTGCGTGCGGGCGAATAAGCGCCTCAGTTAAAGTCATGGCGCTAATAGCTAGGCTTGATTTGCTGCTTGCCATGAAGATCTCACGAGCCTGTTGATAGTGAGCATCACCTTCGCGAAGTCCCGCAATTAAGACCGTGGTATCTAGAAGTATTTGCTGTCCCACTCTTGCCTTTCTTTCTCCAAATCAAAGCCCTCATAAATTTCACTCATACTTCCTAAGATTTCATCGAGTGTTTTTAGCCATTCAGAGTCAACTGGAGTAATTACTAGGCGATTTTCTTTGCTAATATGAAATTCAACTTGATCGCCAGGGGTTAAAGACATTTCGCGCAGCACCTCCACTGGAATAGTTATCTGGTTCTTAGAACTTATCCGAGAAGTAGTA
The DNA here is from genome assembly GCA_016870795.1 of Actinomycetota bacterium. Taxonomy (GTDB): domain Bacteria; phylum Actinomycetota; class Actinomycetes; order Nanopelagicales; family Nanopelagicaceae; genus MAG-120802. Next base: position 22,399 of record VGAJ01000007.1, read on the forward strand.
GCCCGCCCGCGCCGGGGGTTCTTAATTGTGGATTTCTTGCCTGCCTTCTTAGCCTTTACTTTGCCTGCCATAAGTAAAGGCTAGTGCTATTTTGCTCGGCGTGTTGCCCCTAAAAATCGGCGTGTTTGGCTCACTTACCCGTTTTGACCTGCAGTAGATCTTTCCTATAACCTCGCGCCCTTGCGCTCAAAGTAGCGACACACCCGACCGCGTGGGTCGGATAAGCGAGATGGAGATGAAGTAGTGCCAACAATCCAGCAGTTGGTCCGTAAGGGCCGGGTTGATAAGTCAGATAAGACAACAACTCCGGGTCTTAAAGGAAGTCCGCAACGTCGTGGCGTCTGCACACGCGTTTACACCACAACGCCAAAGAAGCCGAACTCAGCTTTAAGAAAAGTTGCACGTGTTCGTCTAACTAGCGGTATGGAAGTAACGGCATACATTCCTGGTGAAGGACATAACTTGCAAGAGCACTCCATTGTTTTAGTTCGTGGTGGTCGCGTTAAAGATCTTCCTGGTGTTCGTTACAAAGTAGTACGCGGTTCTCTTGATACTCAAGGTGTTAAAGATCGTAAACAAGCTCGTTCTCGTTATGGCGCGAAGAAGGAGAAGAAGTAATGCCACGTAAAGGCCCTGCTGCTAAATCTCCAGTTATTGCCGATCCGGTATATAACTCTCCAGTTGTCACCGCACTTATTAATAAGTGTTTAGTTCATGGCAAGCGCTCAACTTCAGAGGCTATTGTTTACAAAGCGCTGGAAAATTGCCGCGCTAAGACTGAGGTAGATCCAGTTATTACTCTTAAGAAAGCTCTAGATAATGTAAAGCCAGCTGTTGAGGTTAGATCACGCCGAGTTGGCGGCGCTACCTATCAAGTTCCGGTTGAAGTTAAAGCTGCTCGCTCTATGACACTTGGCCTTCGTTGGTTAGTTGATAACGCTCGCCTACGTCGTGAAAAATCTATGGCAGAGCGGTTAGCAAATGAAATGATTGATGCCTCCAATGGCCTCGGCGCTGCAGTTAAAAAGCGTGAAGACACCCACAAGATGGCAGAAGCTAATAAGGCTTTTGCACACTATAGGTGGTAGGCAATATGTCGACAGCTACTGCAATTGATCTAGCCAAGGTGCGAAATATCGGCATCATGGCTCATATTGATGCTGGTAAGACCACTACAACAGAGCGCATCCTTTTTTATACCGGTATTAACTACAAAATCGGTGAGGTTCATGAGGGCGCAGCCACCATGGACTGGATGGAGCAGGAGCAAGAGCGAGGCATCACAATTACCTCAGCTGCTACAACTTGTGAGTGGCGAGGCCACACCATCAACATCATTGATACCCCTGGACACGTTGACTTCACTGTTGAAGTTGAGAGATCACTTCGAGTTCTAGATGGCGCAGTAACTGTTTTTGATGGCGTAGCTGGCGTTGAACCACAATCTGAAACTGTCTGGCGCCAAGCTGATAAGTACAGCGTCCCTCGTATCTGTTTTGTTAACAAACTAGATCGCACCGGCGCAAACTTTGATCGCTGCGTTGAGATGATCGGTTCACGACTTGGCGCAACTGCTCTTGTGCTTCAAGTTCCAATTGGAGTTGAAGGTGACTTTATTGGAGTTGTTGATCTAATCGCTATGAAGGCACTCACCTGGAGAGGTGAGACCCAAAAGGGTGAAGATTATGTAATTGAAGAAATTCCTGCAGATCTAAAAGAAAAATGTGATGCAGCTCGTTTTGCTCTGATTGAAACTCTCTCTGATGCAGATGATGCAATTATGGAGAAATACCTAGAGGGCGCAGCTTTGAGTGAAGATGAAATCATTGCAGGAATTAGACGAGCAACTCTTGCTTATAAGTTAACTCCAGTTCTAACCGGTTCTGCCTTTAAGAATAAGGGCGTTCAACCAATGCTTGATGCCGTTACTCGTTATCTGCCATCACCTCTTGATGTTGATGCGATTAAGGGAACCAAGATGGGTGATAAGAGCGTTGAAATTGATAGAAAGCCAGATCCAAAAGAGCCTTATTCATCACTTGCTTTTAAGATTATGAGTGATCCACACCTTGGAAAGTTAACTTTCGTAAGAATTTACTCAGGTGTATTAGAGGCGGGAAGCGGCGTTCTAAACTCCACAAAAGATCGTAAAGAGCGCATCGGCAAGATCTATCGCATGCATGCCAATAAGAGAGAAGAAATTCCGCAAGCATCAGCCGGAGATATCATCGCTGTGATGGGTCTTAAGGACACCACCACCGGAGATACGCTCTGCGATATTGATAAGCCAGTGATCTTGGAGTCAATGGATTTCCCAGCTCCAGTCATCCACGTTGCTATTGAGCCAAAGACCAAGGGCGATCAAGAAAAACTTGGCGTTGCGATTCAAAGACTTGCTGAAGAAGATCCAACATTTCATGTTAGAACTGATGAAGAGACCGCACAGACCATTATTGGTGGAATGGGCGAGCTCCATCTAGAAATTCTTGTTGATCGTATGAAGCGTGAATTTAAAGTTGAGGCAAATGTTGGAAAGCCACAAGTGGCTTATCGCGAAACTCTAAGAAAGCCAGTTGCTCGCCATGATTACACCCATAAGAAGCAGACCGGTGGATCTGGACAGTTTGCAAAGATTCAGATTGCACTTGAGCCACTTCCAGTTGGCGCTGTTGAAGGCGGATATGAATTCGTAAATAAAGTAACCGGTGGTCGTATCCCTAAGGAGTACATCCCTTCTGTTGATGATGGTTGCCAAGAGGCGCTACAAAATGGCCCGCTTGCTGGCTATCCATTAACTGATGTACGAGTAACTCTTCTTGATGGCGCTTATCACGATGTTGACTCATCGGAGTTGGCCTTCAAGATTGCTGGTATCGCAGCATTTAAGGAAGCGGCAAAACTTGCCGGTCCGGTATTGCTCGAGCCAATGATGAGCGTTGAAGTCACCACCCCTGAAGATTTCATGGGCGATGTCATCGGCGATCTCAATAGCCGTCGTGGCCAAATCCAGGCCATGGATGAGCGAGCCGGTGCTCGCATCGTAAAGGCGCTAGTTCCACTCTCGGAGATGTTCGGCTATGTCGGAGATCTGCGCAGTAGAACTCAGGGCCGCGCGAGTTACAGCATGCAATTCGATTCCTATGCTGAAGTTCCAGCTGCGGTTTCGAAAGAAATCATCGCGAAGATTCGCGGCGAGTAAGTCAAATCCAATAACGAAATAAAGAAGGAGAAACCACAGTGGCAAAGGCAAAGTTCGAGCGGACAAAGCCGCACGCAAACATTGGCACCATTGGTCACATCGACCACGGTAAGACCACTCTTACTGCTGCGATTTCCAAGGTGCTGCACGACAAATACCCAAACCTCAATGAGGTAAGCGCATTCGATCAGATCGATAAGGCTCCAGAGGAGCGCGCTAGAGGTATTACCATTTCGATTGCACATATCGAATACCAGACAGAGAAGCGTCACTACGCACACGTTGACTGTCCAGGCCATGCTGACTACATCAAGAATATGATCACTGGTGCAGCTCAGATGGATGGCGCAATTCTCGTAGTTGCTGCAACAGATGGACCAATGCCACAGACCAAGGAGCACGTTCTCCTTGCTCGCCAAGTTGGCGTTCCATCAATTGTTGTCGCTCTTAATAAGTCTGACATGGTTGATGACGAGGACATCCTTGGTCTAGTAGAGGAAGAAGTCCGCGATCTACTAACTAAATATGAATTCCCAGGAAAAGACACTCCAATTGTTCGCATCTCAGCTCTAAAGGCTCTCGAAGGAGATGCTGCATGGGGCGAGAAGATCATGGAACTTATGAATGCTGTTGATACATTCATTCCTCAGCCAGTACGCGAAGTTGATAAGCCATTCTTGATGCCAGTAGAAGATGTATTCACAATTACTGGTAGAGGAACTGTTGTAACTGGTCGTATTGAGCGCGGTATCGTCAAGGTCAACGAAGAAGTTGAAATTGTTGGTATCCGTACAGATTCACAGAAGACCACAATCACCGGAGTTGAAATGTTCCGCAAGCTTCTTGATGAAGGTCAAGCTGGCGAAAACGTTGGTCTACTTCTTCGTGGTCTAAAGCGTGAAGATGTTGAGCGTGGACAGGTTGTTTGCAAGCCTGGCAGCGTTACACCACATACTGACTTTGAGGCATCTTCCTACATTCTTTCAAAGGATGAAGGTGGACGTCACACACCATTTTTCAACAACTACCGTCCTCAGTTCTACTTCCGCACAACGGATGTAACTGGCGTAGTAACACTTCCATCAGGAACCGAAATGGTTATGCCTGGTGACAACACTGCAATGACTGTGACTCTAATCCAGCCAGTTGCGATGGAAGAGGGTCTGCGTTTTGCTATCCGCGAAGGTGGACGCACTGTTGGCGCAGGTCGTGTAACAAAGATCGTTAAGTAGAGCAAAAGAAGTAATTAAATGGGGCGCGACAAGCGCCCCATTTAAAACAAGAAGCACTTAAGTAGAAGCGAGGGAATGAAAATGGCGGGACAGAAGATCCGCATCAGGCTCAAGGCCTATGACCATGAGGTGATTGACTCTTCAGCGAAGAAAATCGTTGAAACAGTTGAGCGCACAGGGGCAACGGTCGCAGGCCCAGTTCCGCTGCCTACTGAAAAGAACACCTATTGCGTGATTCGCTCGCCACATAAATACAAAGATAGCCGCGAACATTTTGAGATGCGCACCCATAAGCGTCTAATCGACATCATCGATCCAACTCCTAAGACAGTTGATTCCTTGATGCGTCTTGATCTTCCTGCTGGCGTCGATATTGAGATAAAGCTCTAAGGGGACCTCGACAACTATGACAACTACTCAATCAAAGGGCAGCGCCATCAAGGGAATCCTTGGCGTCAAGCTCGGCATGACTCAAGTCTTTGATGAAAATAGCCAAGCTATTCCAGTAACTGTTGTTCAGGCAGGTCCATGTGTTGTGACTCAGATCCGCACTCTGGAAAAAGATGGTTATGAAGCTGTGCAATTGGCATTTGGCGCAATTGATCCAAGAAAAGTTTCTAAGCCAGAATCTGGCCAATTTGCTAAAGCTGGAGTTACTCCAAGAAAGTTTGTCGCAGAGCTAAGAACAGCAAGCGCTTCTTCCTACACAGTGGGACAAGAAGTTAAAGCAGATATTTTCACAGCTGGCGAAATCGTTGATGCTCAAGGAACGTCTTTAGGTAAGGGATCTGCTGGTGTTATGAAGCGCCACAATTTCAGAGGTTTTGGCGATGGCCATGGTGTTGAGAGAAAGCACCGCACCTCAGGATCGATCGGTAACCGCACCACACCTGGACGCGTATTTAAAGGAAAGCGCATGATGGGTCGTATGGGCGTTGAGACCGTTACAGTTCAAAACTTAACTGTGCAAGCAGTTGATGTTGAGAAATCACTAATTTTAATTAAAGGCGCAATTCCTGGAAGAACTGGGGCGCAGGTCTTAATTCACTCAGCTTCAAAGAAGGCTCTCAGTGAAGTTATCAATAAGGCAGGTGCATAAAGATGTCGCTAACCATTGAAATTAAAGATGCAAAAGGTGCAAAGGCTGGAACCTTTGATCTTCCTGCAGAAATTTTTGATGTCCAAGTAAATGTGCCACTAATTCATCAAGTAGTAACCGCTCAGCTAAATGCAGCAAGAGCTGGAACTGCTAAGACAAAAAACCGCGGCGAGGTTAGCGGTGGTGGTAAGAAGCCTTTCAAGCAGAAGGGAACTGGTAGAGCTCGTCAGGGTTCAACTCGTTCTCCAAATCAGCGCCATGGTGGTGTTGCTCAAGGACCAGTTCCTCGTAAATACGACGAGCGCACTCCTAAGAAAATGATTAAGGCAGCACTTACTGGAGTTCTCTCAGATCGAGCAAGAAATGAGCGAATCCATATCGTTTCAACCATTGTTGAAAGCGTTAATAGCAAAGCTGCTATCGCTGCAGTGCGCCAATTCTCTGATCGTCGCCGAGTACTTGTTGTTCTAGCTCATGGCGAAGAGGCTTCATGGCGCTCACTTCGCAATGAAGAAGATCTACATCTAATCCGTCAGGATCAGCTAAATGCCTACGATGTTGTAGTTGCTGATGACTTGGTATTTTCCAAAAAAGCTATCACTGATTTTGTTGCAGGTCCCGCCAAAGGCAAGAGCGTTACAGCCAGAGCTTTTGAATCAGAGTTAGAGGAGGCCTTGGCATGAGAGATCATCGCGAAGTTCTAATTGCTCCAGTGGTTTCAGAGAAGTCATATGGAATGCTCGATGAGAATAAGTACACCTTCATCGTTGCACCTGATGCCAATAAGACTGAGATCAAGATTGCAGTTGAGAAGATTTTCAAAGTTCGCGTTCTCAAGGTCAACACAATGAACCGTGAGGGCAAGAGCAAGATCACTCGTTATGGAGTTGGAAAGCGAAGCGATACTAAGCGCGCGATTGTGCAAATCGCAGCAGGAGATCGCATCGACATCTTTGGAGGCCCTGTCTCCTAGTAATAGGTGATGGGATTAACAAGAAAAGGGATATGACATGGCACTTCGTAAGTTAAGACCGGTAACGCCGAGCTCTCGTGGCCAGAGCGTTTCCGACTTTGCTGAGATCACCCGATCTACTCCAGAGAAATCACTTATTCGTCCAATTAATTCTCGCGGTGGTCGTAACGCCTCAGGCAAGATCACAACTCGCCATCAAGGCGGCGGACATAAGCGCGCCTATCGCGTAATTGATTTCTTGCGTAATGATAAAGATGGCGTTCCTGCTGTAATTGCACAGATTGAATACGATCCAAATCGCTCTGCTCGCATTGCACTTGTGCACTTTGCTGATGGCGAGAAGCGCTACATCATCGCTCCTCTTGGCGTTGAGCAGGGAACAAAGATTGAAAATGGCCCAACTGCAGATATTAAGCCTGGCAATAACTTGCCGCTAAGAAACATTCCAGTTGGAACAATGATTCATGCAATTGAAACTCGCCCAGGTGGGGGAGCAAGAATTGCAAGATCTGCCGGAGCATCTGTGCAGTTAGTTGCAAAAGATGGTCCATATGCCCAGCTCCGTATGCCATCTGGCGAAATTAGAAATGTTGATGTCAGATGCCGCGCAACAATCGGTGTGGTTGGTAATGCTGAGCAATCAAATATTAACCATGGAAAAGCAGGACGTATGCGCTGGAAAGGCCGTCGTCCAACGGTTCGTGGTGTTGTTATGAACCCAGTTGATCACCCTCATGGTGGTGGAGAAGGAAAGACCTCTGGAGGTCGCCATCCGGTTTCACCTTGGGGTAAACCTGAGGCTCGCAGCCGTAAGAAAAAATCTAGTGATCAATTGATCATTCGTCGTCGTCCAGCAAATAAGAGCCGATAAGGAGCCCTGAAACCAAATGCCACGTAGTTTGAAGAAGGGTCCCTTTGTGGATCTACACCTGGAAAAGAAGGTGGATGAACAGAATGCGAAGAACACCAAGACCGTTATTAAGACTTGGTCACGTCGCTCAATGATCACGCCATCAATGATTGGTCACACCATTGCAGTCCATGATGGACGCAAGCATGTTCCGGTCTATGTCACAGAGGCAATGATTGGTCACAAGCTCGGTGAGTTTGCACCAACAAGAACATTTAGAGGACACGTCAGACAAGAAGATCGGACGGTGACCCGTGCCGAGTAATACTCCTTTAGTCGCTAAAGCATCACTTAGCTCAATTCGGGTAACTCCTCAGAAAGCTCGTCGCGTAGTAAACATGATCCGCGGCCAGAGAGCTGATGAGGCGCTAAGAATTGCTAAGTTCTCACCACAGATTGCAGTGAGTGAAGATCTTTATTCACTACTTAACTCTGCTGTGGCAAATGCTAAGCAGAAAAATCCTGCAATTAGAGATGCCTCAGAGCTCTGGGTAACCGAGGCTCTAGTTGATGAGGGCATCACAATGAAGCGCTATCGCCCGCGCGCCCAGGGCCGTGGCTATCAGATCTTGAAGCGCTCTTCACAGATTTCTGTAGTTCTATCTGATGATAAGAATTATCGAAAGCCGACAAAAGAGCAGGCAAGAAAATTAGCAGCAGCAGCTCTTGCAGCAGCTAGTGAAGTTGTGGCAGATGAAAAACCTGCAGCAGCAAAGAAAGCTCCGGTTAAAAAGGCTAGCGCCAAAAAGGCAGCAGCTAAGAAAACTACAGAGCAGGAGGCGAAGTAAATGGGTCAAAAAATCAACCCTCATGGCTTCCGCCTAGGAATCACCACTGAGTACAAGTCTCGCTGGTATGCCGAGAAGCTTTATAAAGATTATGTAAAAGAAGATGTGATGATCCGTCGTGCGATGGAGAAGAACATGGAGAGAGCTGGAGTATCTCGAATTGAAATCGAGCGTACTCGTGAGCGCGTCCGTATCGATCTTCACACCGCTCGTCCTGGAATTGTGATTGGACGTAGGGGAACTGAGGCAGATCGTCTCCGTCTTGATCTTGAGAAATTAACTGGCAAGCAAGTTCAGTTAAATATCTTGGAAGTTAAGAATCCTGAAATTGATGCCCAGCTAGTGGCGCGCGGAGTTGCAGAGCAATTAGCAGCTCGCGTCTCTTTCCGCCGCGCAATGCGTAAAGCAATGCAGACTGCATTTAAAGCAGGAGCAAAGGGTGTTCGTATCCAATGCGGTGGACGTCTTGGTGGGGCAGAAATGTCACGCTCAGAGTTCTATCGCGAAGGAAGAGTTCCACTTCATACCCTAAGGGCTGATATTGATTACGGCTTTGCTGAAGCCCACACCACATTTGGTCGCTTAGGTGTAAAGGTCTGGATTTATAAGGGCGAAGTTATCGCTTCAAGAACCGAGCGCGAAGCAGCTGCTCTTGCGCAAGTTCAAGCAGCTAAGGCTGAGAGGGCACCAAAGCGTGCACCTCGCGCGCCAAAGGGTGAAGTGACAAAGACATCTGTTGCAGAGCGAGCAAATCAAGCAGCCGCTGTTGAAAGCGAAGTAAGCCCTGAAGTTAAAAGCGAAGGAAGTGATGCGTAATGTTAATTCCACGTCGCGTTAAGCATCGCAAGCAACATCGTCCAAAGCGTTCTGGAAATGCTAAGGGCGGAACAGCGGTTGCATTCGGTGACTTTGGTCTGCAAGCAACTGAGGGTGGTTATGTAACTAACCGTCAGATTGAAGCAGCTCGTATCGCAATGACTCGTCATATTAAGCGCGGTGGAAAGGTTTGGATCAATATCTATCCAGATCGCCCACTAACTAAGAAGCCTGCTGAAACCCGTATGGGTTCTGGTAAGGGATCTCCAGAATTCTGGATCGCAAATGTGAAACCAGGAAGAGTTTTATTTGAAATATCTGGTGTAACGCTAGATGTTGCAAATCAAGCGCTCTCTCGCGCAGCTCACAAACTCCCAGTCAAATCTCGCGTAGTAATTCGCGAGGAGGTATAACCATGGCAAAGATGATCACTACTGAAGAACTTAGAGCTCTAAGCACAGAAGATCTTGCAGAGAAGTTAAAGGATTCAAAGGAAGAGTTATTCAACCTTCGTTTCCAAGCTGCAACCGGTCAACTTGAGAGCCATGGACGCCTAACTGCGGTCCGTAAAGAGATTGCCAAGATCTATACCGTTATTCGTGAACGCGAACTAGGAATTGGAGGAGCGGCATGAGTGAGGATAGAAAGTTTCGTAAGACTCGCGAAGGCGTAGTTATTAGCGACAAGATGGATAAGACCGTGGTGGTAAAGGTTGAAGACCGCGCTGCTCATGGTCTCTATTCCAAAGTTATTACCAAGAGTAAGAAGTTTAAGGCTCACGATGAAGATAACACCGCCGGTGTTGGAGATCGCGTGCGCATTATGGAAACCCGTCCACTTTCGGCAACTAAGCGTTGGCGTGTAGTGGAGATTATCGAGAAGGCTAAGTAACCATGATCCAAGCAGAGTCACGACTACGAGTCGCCGATAACACAGGAGCTAGAGAGCTTCTCTGTATTCGCGTGCTAGGTGGAACCCAACGTCGCTATGCCTCAATCGGTGATGTCATTGTCTGTTCCGTTAAGGATGCAATCCCTGGTGGACAGGTTAAGAAAGGTGAAGTCGTTAAGGCTGTCATCGTTCGAACTGTTAAAGAGAACCGTAGAGCTGATGGTTCCTACATTAAATTTGATGAGAATGCTGCGGTAATTATCAAGGAAGATAACGAACCAAGAGGAACCCGTATTTTCGGACCTGTTGCTAGAGAGCTTCGTGATAAGCGCTTTATGAAGATCATCTCACTTGCCCCGGAGGTGCTGTAATGAGAATAAAGAAAGGTGACACAGTTCTAGTCATCGCAGGAAAAGATAAAGGTGTAACTGGCAAAGTATTAGCCGTTAATACCGTTACTGCCCGCGTAACTGTTGAAGGTGTTAACCGCGTCAAGAAGCATACAAAAGAAGATACTTCACAGCGCGGTGCCAAAGTTGGCGGAATTCTCACTATTGAAGCCCCAATTGCTTACTCCAATGTGATGTTGCTAGATGATGATAATAAGGCAACCCGGATTGCAGTTCGTAAAAATGAAGAAGGCAAGAACATTCGCATCTCTAGAAGAACTGGAGGGGATCTATAAATGAGTACTGTCATTGCTCCTCGTCTAAAAGAGATCTATAAATCTCAAGTTGCTCCTGCCCTGCAGAGCGAATTTAACTTCTCAAATAGAATGCAGATTCCAACCCTTTCCAAGATTGTGGTCAATATGGGCGTTGGCGAAGCAGCTAAGGATTCAAAGTTAATTGAAGGCGCAATTAGAGACCTTGCCGCAATTACTGGACAGCGTCCATTAGTTACCAAGGCGAGAAAATCAATTGCTAACTTCAAACTCCGTGAAGGCCAGCCAATTGGCGCCCATGTCACCCTAAGAGGCGACCGGATGTGGGAGTTTATGGACCGGCTATTAACAGTTTCTCTGCCAAGAATCCGCGATTTCCGCGGCCTTTCTCCAAAGCAATTTGATGGCAAAGGAAATTACACCTTCGGTCTAACTGAGCAAGTTGTCTTTCTTGAAATTGAGCAAGACAAGCTAGATCGAGTCCGTGGAATGGATATCACCATCGTAACTTCAGCCAAGAACGATAACGAAGGCCGTGCGCTACTTAAGGCGCTTGGTTTTCCGTTTAAGGATCAAGGGGAGAAATAAATAATGGCAAAGACATCACTGAAGGTTAAGGCAAGCCGCAAACCTAAATTTAAGGTTCGTGGATACACACGTTGCCAACGTTGTGGCCGACCACATTCGGTCTATCAGAAATTCGGCATCTGCCGAGTCTGCTTCCGCGAGATGGCACACCGCGGTGAACTTCCTGGTATTACGAAAGCTTCCTGGTAACAACTATTGGAAAGGTCCCTTGTATGAGGGAAACCAGCCAAAGAAAGGCGATGAGCCAACTATGACAATGACCGACCCGATCGCAGACATGCTCGCTCGTTTGCGTAACGCCAATACCGCCTACCATGAAGTGGTTTCTATGCCATCTTCATCGGTGAAGGTTCGTATTGCCGAAATTTTGCAGAGAGAGGGATATATCGGTGGCTATAAAGTCAGCGATAACCCTGAAGGTTTTGGAAAAACCTTAACTCTTGACCTTAAATATGGTTCAAATCGTGAGCGATCAATTGCAGGTCTGCGCCGCGTTTCAAAGCCAGGTCTTCGTGTTTATGCCAAATCAACTGGACTTCCTAAAGTATTAGGCGGCCTTGGTGTGGCAATTATTTCCACCTCACAAGGATTACTCACTGATCGACAAGCTAACAAGAATGGCGTAGGCGGAGAAGTTCTCGCTTACGTATGGTGATTGCTATGTCACGTATCGGAAAAATGCCAGTGGCGATTCCTTCAGGGGTTGAGGTAAATATCTCTGGTCAATCAGTCTCTGTTAAGGGACCTAAGGGAACGCTAAGCCACGTGCTTCCTGAGTTGATTACTCCAAAGAAAGAGGAGAGCTCAGTAGTACTAACACGCGCCAATGATGAGCGCGCAGCAAAGAGCCTTCATGGCCTTTCTCGCACTCTGATTTCAAATATGATTACTGGCGTCACAGCTGGTTACTCAAAGAAAATTGCGATTGTTGGAGTTGGTTATAAAGTAGCGGCAAAGGGCAAAGATCTAGAGTTTGCACTGGGCTACTCACACCCAATTAATTTCGCAGCTCCTGCCGGAATTACCTTCACTGTTGAATCACCTACTGATCTAATCGTTTCAGGTGTTGATAAGCAGCTAGTTGGAGAAGTTGTTGCCAAGATTCAAAAACTTCGCAAAGCCGATCCATATAAAGGCAAGGGTCTGCATCTACAAGGTGCGCGCATTCGCCGCAAAGCTGGAAAGACAGGTAAGAAGGTATGAATATCGCTAAGAGGATTGTTAAGGGCTCTACTCAAGTTGCCCGCGCCCGTCGCCACTTTAGAGTGCGAAAGAGAGTTACCGGAACATCTGAGCGTCCACGTTTAGTTGTTACCCGCTCTGCTCGCCACTTAGTTGCGCAAATCGTTGATGATTCACGTGGCCATACTCTGGCCTCTGCTTCAACTATGGAGAAAGAGCTAAGAGCAACATCTGCAGATAAGACTAAGAAGGCAAGAAGCGTTGGCCAATTAGTTGCAGATCGCGCAAAAGCAGCTGGAGTTACCACAGTGGTCTTTGACCGTGGTGGAAATCGTTACACCGGGCGAGTAGCAGCGCTTGCCGAAGGTGCTAGAGAGAATGGGTTGGACTTCTAATGGCCGATAAAGAAGTAGTAAGTACTGAGGCAGAGAAGCCAAAGCGCGGACGCGATAAGCGCGAACGTCGCGATGATCGCCAATCTGAGAAGTCTCCCTATATCGAGCGCGTGGTATTTATCAACCGCGTAGCAAAAGTTGTCTCTGGCGGCCGTCGTTTCTCATTCACCGCACTTGTTGTTCTAGGTGATGGCAATGGAATGGTTGGCGTTGGTTATGGAAAAGCAAAAGAAGTTCCACAAGCCATTGCTAAAGCTGTTGAAGAGGCGAAGAAATCATTCTTCAAAGTTCCAAGAATTCAAGGCACTATCCCGCACCCAGTTCAAGGCGAAGATGCAGCCGGAGTAGTACTACTTCGCCCTGCAGCTCCTGGTACTGGAGTCATCGCTGGAGGTCCAGTGCGCGCAGTTCTTGAGTGCGCAGGAATTAGCGATGTACTAACTAAGTCACTTGGATCAAATAATCCAATTAACATGGTTCATGCCACAGCAAAAGCGCTTAAGATGTTGGAAGATCCAGCAGCAATTGCTGCTCGTCGTGGTCTGCCACTAGAGCGCGTTGCTCCAGCTGCAATCATCCGTGCTATGAGCGCAACGGCAGGTGCATAAAATGCCACGTCTAAAAGTTACTCAAGTTCGCTCTAAAGTTGGCAATCCTCCTGATCAACGAAACACTCTTCGCTCACTGGGCCTTAAGAGAATCGGTGATGTTGTAGTTAAGGAAGATCGTCCAGAGATTCGCGGAATGGTTCATAGCGTTCGTCATTTGATTAAGGTTGAGGAGGTCGAATAACTATGGTGCTAAAAGCTCATCATCTCCGTCCCGCTCCTGGTGCTAAAAAAGCAAAGACCCGTAAAGGTCGAGGCGAAGGCTCCAAGGGAAAGACTGCTGGTCGTGGTGGTAAAGGAACTAGGGCTAGAAATGTAGTTCGCGCAGGTTTTGAAGGTGGAGCGATGCCTCTTGTGCAGCGCTTGCCAAAACTTCGTGGCTTTAAAAACCCTGAGACCGTTACTTATCAGGCTGTTAATGTCTCAACTATCAATGCGCTATTTCCAAAAGGTGGAGAGGTCTCCATCGATGATCTTTATAAATTAGGCGCTGCTCGCAAGGGCCGCCCAGTTAAGGTCCTAGGAAATGGCGATATCTCCGTTAAGGTAAATATCACAGTCCATAGCTTCTCATCATCGGCATCAGAGAAAATCTCTGCCGCTGGCGGAAGTATTAAGACGCTCTAGATAATATCTAGTTAAAAGTAAGAGGAGAAGATAATGTTGCTATCAGTTTTTGCTAAGGCCTTCAAAACTCCTGATCTGCGCCGTAAAATCTTCTTCACTCTTGGAATCATGGCCCTATTTCGCTTTGGTTCTGTTATTCCAACTCCAGGCGTTTCCTATGGCGCAGTTCAGCGCTGCCTAGCAAATGTTGATACTGGCGGCCTATTTGGACTGATTAACTTATTTAGCGGCGGGGCGCTCTTGCAGCTCTCAGTATTTGCTCTCGGCATCATGCCTTACATCACCGCTTCAATTATCGTTCAGCTATTAACTGTTGTTATTCCTCGCTTTGAAACTCTAAAGAAGGAAGGCCAATCAGGAACGGCTAAGTTAACGCAATACACCCGCTATCTAACTATCGGTCTTGCAGTTATGCAGACCACAGGTTTGATTGCAGTTGCTAGAACTCCAGGCCGTCTAATCAATGGCTGTACTGAAGCGATCATCCCTGATACTTCTTGGCAGCGTATTGTCACCATGATCTTTGTAATGACTGCTGGAACATCGGTAATTATGTGGCTAGGTGAGTTAATTACAGATCGCGGCGTTGGTAATGGAATGTCAATCTTGATCTTCACATCAATTGCTGCGACATTTCCTGGTCAGCTCTGGTCAATTAAGCTCTCACGCGGATGGGCAACATTCCTATTTATTATGGCGGTAGGAGTTTTGATTGTGGCGGCGGTGGTATTTGTTGAACAATCTCAGCGCAGAATTCCAGTTCAATATGCCAAGAAGCAGGTTGGAAGACGCCAATATGGTGGAACTACAACTTACATTCCGATAAAGGTTAATCAATCAGGAGTTATCCCAGTTATCTTTGCATCATCACTTCTCTATATTCCATCCCTGGTTGCTAACTTCACCAACTCCCAAGCGCCATGGGCGGTTTGGATTTCAACTAATTTTGTTCAAGGCGATCACCCGATTTATATAACGCTCTATGCGCTAATGATTATCTTCTTTGCCTACTTCTATGTAGCAATTACTTTTAATCCAGAAGAGACTGCAGAGAATATGCGTAAGTATGGCGGCTTTATTCCAGGCATTCGTGCTGGAAAGCCAACCAGTGATTATCTTGCATATGTATTAAATAGAATTACTGCTCCTGGTTCGCTCTATCTAGCACTTGTTGCAATTATTCCAATCATTGCTCTGGTGTTATTTGGTGCCTCTCAGAACTTCCCATTTGGTGGAACTGCTATTTTGATCGTAGTTGGCGTTGGTCTTGATACTGCTAAGCAGATCGAGAGCCAGCTACAGCAACGCTCTTATGAGGGGTTCTTGCGCTAATGCGCTTAATCCTGGTTGGACCACCAGGTGCCGGTAAAGGAACTCAGGCAGTTCATCTTGCTGAGCATTACAAAATTCCACACATTTCAACTGGCGATATTTTCCGTGCCAATTTACAAAATGGCACACCCCTTGGCCTTAAAGCAAAGGCTTTTATGGATAAAGGCGAGCTAGTTCCAGATTCACTAACTAACGAGATGGTTAAAGATCGCTTGACAAAAGATGATGCTAAGGCTGGCTTCTTGCTAGATGGCTTTCCAAGAAATGTCTCTCAAGCAGAAGTTTTAAATGCGATGCTTGCTGAATCTGGCGTCTTACTTGATGCCGCACTTGAACTATCCCTTGATAACGAGGAGATTGTTAAGCGCCTCTCCATTAGAGGGCGCGATGATGACAAGGAAGAGATAATTAGAAGACGCCTTGAGGTTTATAGCGAGCAAACCGCGCCAATTATTAGCTTTTATCGAGATGCCAATCTCTTGGTAACTATTGCAGCAACTGGTGAGATTTCAGATATCACCTCAGCTGCCATAGCGGCTCTAAGTAAGAAACTGAGTTAAGCCATGGCGATCCAGATAAAGACCTTGGATCAACTAAAGATTATGCGTCAGGCAAATCTCTTGGTGCGAAGTACTTTAGAGTTAGTAAGAGCAAATATTAAAGCTGGTATTACAACTAGCGCACTTGATGCAATTGCTGAGGCAAATATCAAACGCGGCGGGGGAATTTCAAATTTTAAGGGCTATCACGGCTATCCAGCAGTAATTTGTGTTTCAGTAAATGATGAAATTGTTCATGGAATTCCTGGTGATCGCATGCTTATGCCTGGAGATATTGTCTCAGTTGACTGTGGAGCAATAATTGATGGCTGGCATGGCGATGCAGCATTTACTGTAATTGTTGATCCAGTTAATAGTGAGCATGCCAAGATGTTGGAAGTTTGTGAAGAATCACTCTGGCACGGAATAGCTGCCGGGGTTATGGGAGCAAAGATTTCCGATATTGGCCATGCCATTGAGAAATATATTAACTCGCAAGGAAAGTATGGAATTTTGCGAGAATATGGTGGCCATGGCATTGGAAATGTAATGCATATGGAGCCGCATATCCTTAACTTTGGTAAAGCTGGCCATGGTCCAACGATTGAGGCTGGAATGGTCTTTGCTATTGAGCCGATGATTACTCTTGGTTCTGAAAAAACTAAAGTCCTTGATGATAACTGGACTGTTGTAACGCAAGATAAGTCCTATGGAGCTCACTTTGAAAACTCTTACTGCATTGCCCCAGATGGCAAGCCATTTGTCCTCTCCGTTGAAGATGGCGGGAAAGCCCAGCTTGCCCGATTCGGCATAGAAGTTTCGTCGCTTCTTTCATAAGTTATCCCTATGACTAGATCCTTAGAGCAACGCGAAAAGCGAGCCAGAATCAAGGCTTTACTTGAAGCAAAGGGCCTTGATGCTCTTATTTTAAAGAAGGGAGCCAATGTTGCTTGGATTATTGGCGGCAGAGCCCATATTCCAACAACTCTTGAACTGGCCTGTCTTGATGTAATTGTTTATAAGGATCGAATTGTTGTTGTAACTAACAAGATAGAGGCGCCAAGGCTTGAGGCAGAAGAGTTATCAGGTGATGAAGAGTTAATTGTCATTAATTGGTTTGAAGGCAGGGATGGGCAGCTGCCATCAGGTGAAAAGATTGGTATTGATGGTCCTGACAATAATCGCATTAATTTATCAGCAGAGGTTGAAGAGCTAAGAAGATCTCTAAATTCTTTTGAAGTTGAGCGATTAAAGCAGATCGGTAGCGATGCTGCTAAATCTTTAGGTGAATCGATGCTCAAGATCTCGCCAAAGATGAGTGAGGTTGGGGCAGCTGGAGTGATTGCAGAAAATCTCTGGGCGCATAATTTAGAGCCGGTGGTTTTATTAGTTGCTGGTAGTGATCGCATTGAAAGTTTTAGACATCCTCTCCCCACCACAAGTCTTATCGGCTCACTTGTTATGGGAGTTGTTTGTGCTAGAAGAAAAGGTTTAATTGCTAGCATTACTAGAATTGTTTCCTTTAATTCTCTTTCTAAAGAGATAGAGCAGAGATATCAGGGACTTCTAAATGTTGAGGCAGCATTTTTTAGCGGCACAAAGGTTGGAGCTACATATGGCCAAGCTTTCAAATCTGGTGAGGTTGAATATCTAAAGCAGGGATTTGCAAGAGATGAATGGAGTAAGCATCATCAAGGTGGTCCAACTGGATATCTACCGCGAGATTTCCCCGCTCATGAAAAGAGCGCTCAAGTAATAGGTGTTAATAACGCCATTGCCTGGAACCCAAGTGCTGCCGGGATTAAGGTTGAAGACACCTTAATTACTACCCCTACCGGCTTTGAGATTATTACCTCTGATCCAAGCTGGCCCAGCGTTGAAATAGCTGGCAGAGAGCGCCCAGATATCGCTCGTCCTTGACCTAAACGTTATAAAAAAGAGGTAAGAAAGCGTTGACCGAGCTCGTTTAGGGCATAAGACTCAGGCAATTGAGGTGGTCTGACCACTTCCATATCGGCCGGAAGGAAGTCTTATTTAGATGCTCCGCTACGGAATTATCGGCATGGGCGCCATGGGCCGCGAGCATGCCGAAAACTTATCTTTCATAGATGGCGCATCAGTTACTGCAATCAGCGATCCAGATTCTGGTTCAAGAGAACTAGCAATTAAACAGCTAGGAGAGTCGGTAAAAGTATTTACCGATCATAGGCAGCTTCTAGATTCCGGCTTAGTAGATGTAGTAATAATTGCAACACCAAACTTTACTCACGTTGATATTTTGGAAGATGCGCTTAAAACATCGCTTCATGTCTTTATTGAAAAACCGCTCTGCACCACAATTGATGATTGTTTAAAAGTCATTAAGTGGTCAGAAAATAGAAGCAGTCTGGTTTGGATGGGACTTGAATATCGCTACATGCCGCCAGTTGCCGAATTGATATCTATTGTTCATAGCGGGGGAATTGGGCAAGTCCAACAAGTCTCTATTAGAGAACATCGCGAACCTTTCTATCCAAAAGTTGGCAATTGGAATCGATTCACATCCAAAACCGGTGGAACACTTGTTGAGAAGTGCTGCCATTACTTCAATCTCATGGATCACATCGCTAAGGAGCGTCCAAATCGAGTATTTGCCTCCGGTGGGCAGAGAGTTAATTACCTAGATGAGAGCTATGAGGGAGTTAAGGCAGATATGCTCGATAGCGCTTATGTTATTTTGGAATATCCAAGTGGAAAAAGAGCGATGCTAGATCTCTGTATGTTTGCTGAAAATACCGTTGATAAAGAACATATCTCTGTAACGGGAAGTGAAGGCAAAGTTGAATCATTTCTGCCATCACTTGAGCTGCGTTATGGCAAGCGAAGCGCAGTTGGAAACTTTAAGCAATGGAGCCATGATGCTTCAAAGCCAAAAGTTGAATCAAGAAAAGTTTGGGATGAGAGCATTAAATACCATGGTTTTCACTATGGAGCTTCATATCTTGAACACTTAAAGTTCTTTAAGGCGATTAGAAGCGGAAAAGGCCCAGATGTGAGCCTGGAGGATGGCCTTAGAAGCGTTGCATCAGGTCTTGCGGCTCAGATGAGTATTGCCCAGGGACGCCCGGTAGCGATGAGTGAAGTATTGCCAGCGGGGTGGAATTAATGTCTAGCTGCACTTTGATTCCTCTTGCTCGTCCTACATTTGATGTCTCAGCTGCGCAGAAGTTCTTTGATTCTGCTCGTGATCTTTTAGGCGAAGTTGGCGCCACTGTAAATGGCCCAACATCACTTGTGATGACTCCAGAGGACACCGCTAGCGCTGAGGCAAATCTAAAATCTGATGAGAAGTTATACATTCTATTTAATGCATCTTTTGCTGATGCCTCTGCAGCTGTATCTCTTCTTGCTAAAGTTTCAGGTGATGTGCTTTTGTGGTCGGTTAGAGAGTTTGGCGAGATAGGAGATC
>VGAJ01000008.1 GCA_016870795.1 Actinomycetota bacterium
CTAGACCTTGATCTGATGGCTCCTCTCCTTTTGAGGCATCATTAAAGATCTCAAGCGCCCTGCTTAATAGATCGCTTTCATAGTTGTATTCAGCAAGCTCTTTCTCATAGAGCTTCTTAGCTTTCTTAGCAGCACGCTTTGCTTTGAAGTTCTGGAAAAATCTCATGAGAAATTATCTCTTAGATTCATCAAATAAGTGCTCATTAACTGCTACTAATACTGCCTGACAGCATTTATACTTAACGAGTCATCTCGTCTGGAAGAAGGTTTATGGAAAAGCGATCTCTTACAGAAGGTAGTTGGCTCAATCCCCCACTAGAGACTAAATTAATCGATCAGGGTTTATTGGTTACAGCTAAAGAGAATTCTGACTTTTGGCAGAAGACCTCCTATGGATTTGTGCATCACTCGGGGCATGCCTTACTAAATGACTTTGAAAACGATAGCGCTGTTGAGGCTACCTGGCTTCTTGATTACCGCCATCAATTTGATCATGCCGGTTTAATGGTCTATAGCGATGAGAAGAATTGGATTAAGGCTGGAGTGGAGTTTGCTGATGGCGCTCCGCAGCTGGGCGCAGTGGTAACTAGAGAAATCTCCGATTGGTCTGTAGCTCCAGTGCCACTCTGGATGGATAAGAAAATAGAGATTCGTTTTAGTCGCTCTGGTGATGCTTTAACCATTAGGGCTAGATGCCAGGGACCTTGGCAACTTGTTCGCCTTGCCCCATTAGATATTGATAGAGAATGGAAAGTAGGAATCTTCTGCGCAAGCCCGCTTCGCTCTGGGCTCTCAGTTTTATTTACTGATTTAAAGACTGGTCCGGCAGATAGCGCGCTCCATTAATTTGCTTCCTCTTGGAATGCGGCTTGGAAATCACTACCTTTGGCTTTAAGAAACTGAGAGGAATTTAGAAAAATGGTTATTACAGCAATTTTTGAGGCAAAGCCTGGCAAAGCCGACCAACTACGAAAAGAGCTAGAAAATGGCGCCCGGCAATCTTGGCAAGAGGCGGGGGTTTTAAGTTATGCCGTCCATGAGTTAAGTGATAAACCGGGAGTATTTATGAATATCGAGGTCTACCGCGATGAGGATGCCTTTAAATCTCATTTAGATTCTCCTCATGTAAAGGCGTTTTTAGGAATGCTTGATGACTTATTGGCTAATCCTCTTACGGTTTATCAAGCAAAGGCTCTCTTCGCTGGAGAAAATCCTAAATCGAGCATTTAAAGGATTTGATGATGAGACGACTACTCTCAATTGAGCGACATCAGAAAATATTAGAGCGCGTTGCTTCAGAGGGAGCGGTTGATTTCATAAGTTTGGCTGAGGAACTTGGTGTTTCATCAATGACAGTTCGGCGAGATGTCAGGGTTTTGGAAGAGAACGGTCACATCACAACAACCCGTGGTGGCGCATCTGCCCAGGTGACAAACTCGCGAGAGATACTCTCCCACCCTAGGGCTCAAGATCAGAGCATTGCTAAATCTCAGATTGGACAATTTGCAGCATCGCTGATTGAAAAAGGAGAGGTGATATTTCTAGGCACTGGATCTACTACAGCAATCTTTGCTCAATTCCTTCCTGCAAATTTAGATCTGACGGTGATAACTCCATCCTTGCCTCATGCCTCAGTCCTAGCATCTAGAGGTATTAAAGTTATTAGTACTGGTGGCCTAATTGCGACAGCAGATCTAGCTCAGACTGGTGTGATCGCTCAGGATGCGCTGACTAGATTTTTTGCCACTCGGACAGTAATTGGATCTGGAGGAGTTTCTAAGAGTGGTGGGCTTAGTGAATTCGATCAGGTTGTTGCTGACTTAAACCGAGTAATGATTGAACGAAGCGAGGAAACAGTAGTTCTAGTTGATCCTTCAAAGATCGGAGTTACTGCGCCATATCGAGTAGCTGGGATTGAGGTTGTTGAAGAATTCATCACTTCAGATAGCGGAAAAACACTCTTTCGAAAGGAGCTCGGAGCAAAAGCGAGGATCTTGGCACCAAAGTCATAACATTTTGTTACACTTTATGTGTTATTATGTGTGCCCTACGAAAGGGCAGAGTCTTGGCAATCGCGTTATCGTCCATTTTTTCGGCAAGAAAACCAATTATCGGAATGGTTCACCTGCCAGCATCCCCCGGCCAAGCACAGGCAAAGAGTCAACCAGATCTCAAGCAAGTCATTGCCTCTGTTAGAGCCGATGTTGTTGCTCTGCAAGATGGCGGAATAGATGGACTGCTATTTTGTAATGAGTCTGACCTTCCCTACACCACAAAACTGAGCTCAGAAGTTGGTGCTTGGACTAACTTTCTAATCGGAGCCCTCTACGACGAATTAAAGATTCCTTACGGCGTCAATCTTCTATGGGATCCAATTGCTTCAATCGAAGCGGCTGCTGGATGTGGCGCTTCATTTGTTCGCGAAGTTATGTGTGGCTCTTTTGTTAGTGAAATGGGCCCCCTGACACCAAATCCAGCTCTAATTGCTCAAACCAGAACTAGGTTGAGAGCAGAACACATTGCGCTATTTACCAATATTGTCCCTGAATTTGCATCAGCTTCAGAGGCAAGAAGTGTTGAGCAAAGAGCTATAGCTGCTGAGTATTTTGGTTTTGATGCCATTTTGATTTCAGGGCCAGTTGCTGGAGTTGCTTTTAGCGACGCTGACTTACTTGCTGCTAAATCCACCGCGAAGCAAATACCTGTCTTTGCAAATACTGGGGTCAATGCTAAAAATATTGCCAAAACCCTTGAGGTTGCTGATGGGGTTATCTCTGGAAGTGCAATGAAAATTGATGGCAAGACCTTCAACCCAGTAGATCCAAAACGAGTAATTGAATTAGTTCAAGCTGCAAGTAAATCGCGTTAATTCTTTCGATTAGGAGTTAGTTATGGCCAGAGTTAGCTTTATTGGACTAGGAATTATGGGATCAGGAATGGTCTCAAATCTGCTCAAAAGTGGACATCAGGTAAAAATCTGGAATCGCAGTGAAAGTAAATCGCGGGAATTAGAGAAATTAGGGGCTGAGGTAGTCGCAACTCCTGCGCTTCTGGCAGAAGGGGCGGATTACTTTATGTATTGCCTTGCAGATGATGCGGCGATATCTGAAGTTATTACTGGCGGCCATAAAATGGCAGAGTTGACAAAACCAGGAACTATTGCAATCGACCTTTCAACCATAGATCCCAAAACCAGTAATGTTGAAAGGGCCATTTATGAGAGTCGTGGCGTGGAGTTTCTGGATGCTCCAGTATTTGGAACCAAAGGTGAAGCTAGAGATGGTGGCCTCTGGGTTGTAGTCGGGGGCAAAGAAGAGATTTATCAGAAAGCTCTGGAGGTTTTAAACCCCATCAGTGCAACTACTCATTACATGGGTGATGGTGGAAGCGGAACAAAAATGAAATTAGTAGGTAATCTCCTAGTTGCCTCACAAATTGTCTCTATTGGTGAGGCCCTGGCTCTGGCCAAAAAAGCTGGATTGGATTTAAGAAAGGTGTTAGAGGTCGCGGCAGTAGCTGACTTCAAAACTCCTATTTATGCTGGAGTTGGCGGCGCAGTCATTGCAGGAGATTACGAAGTCAATTTCCCTTTGAGGTTAATGCTTAAAGACTCCAGATTGATTCAAGAGTTTGCCGAGAGATTGTCATCTCCAGCCACCATCGCTGCAATTACAGAAGATTTAGCAAAAGATGGCGTAGATGCAGGCTATGGTGAGTTAAATGCCTCAGCGATTGTCAAGGTAATCGCCCAACGGGCTGGAGTTGACCTTAGTGAGTAAAAAAAGAAGCAAGATGTTTAATTCAAAGTCTGGCAAGTGTATAAATATTGCTTTAGATCTAGGAATTTTTGGTGACCGCAGTTTTGCTAAAGGTATCGAGAATTTATCAACAGCTCTTCCTGAAATTCTTAGGGAAAAACCTGATGTAATTCAGTTAAACCCTGGTGGTTTAAAGATTTTCAATAAATTAATAAATAAGCCTCCAATATCAGTGGCGCTCCGACTTGATGTCACAAATGTCTATGAACCTCGAAAAATTGAGCATGCTTGGGATACTGCAAATATCGCCACTCTTGATCTGGCCTCTGACCCAAAAGTAGCTTGCGTGGTCCTAAATCTTCTTAACTTTGATGAGAACTCCCGACTACAAGAGCAATGCATTGAAAATATTCAAATCGTTGCCGCTAGGTGCCAAAAATTATCAATTCCTTTAATGATTGAACCCTTGGTCATGACTGTAAAACCAGGAGCAGGCTCAACTTCAGTAGGAGAAGTTGGGAAAATTGCTGCACTGGTTAGACAGGCAGTTGAGCTAGGTGCTGACATTATTAAGGTAGATGCCACCACGCCAATGAGTGATTTTGGCCAGGTTGTTGAAATAGCTTCTGGGGTTCCAGTTCTAGTACGAGGCGGAGGCCAGGTTACTGCTAGAGAATTATTGGAAAGAACACGAATTGCCATGGATGTAGGAGCATCTGGCGTTGTTTATGGAAGAAATGTTGTCCAGCACCCAACCCCGGCAAAGTTCATAAAGTCCATCAAAGCTGTTGTTCATGAGAATGCTTCAGTGGACAAAGCTCTCAAGATCTTAGAAGGATAATTTATGACAGAGATCATGAAGGCTGCTGTTATCACTGAGATTAAAAAGGTAAATGTAATTGATGTACCAATGCCAAAAATTGGTCCGCGTGATGTCTTACTAAAGATCAAGTCTGCTGGGTTGTGCACCTGGGAGCAGAGGATCTATACCGGTCAAGCAAAAGCTGAATATCCTTTTTTAGGTGGCCATGAAAATGCTGGAGAAATCGCTGCCGTCGGAGAGTTAGTTACAAACGTTGCAGTTGGTGATCGCGTCACAATGGGCTCATCTGCTTGTGGCACCTGCCGAGCATGCCTACGTGGAGAAGATAAAGGTTGTGCCGAGCACTTTCTTAATTTTTCTTTAAAAGGTGGCATCTATGGCCCAGGTGGTTTTGCGGAATATAAAGTTCATCGTAGCGACGGGGTATTTACTGTGGCAGATGCGCCCTGGGATAAAGCAGCCCTGGCAGAACCGCTCTCCTGTGCAATTCACGCAGCACGCCTACTAGGTGCCAAATTGGGCGATACCGCTGTTGTTTTTGGCTCCGGAACTATGGGTCTAATGAACCTTCTGGTTTTAAAGAAATCCGGATTACGCGTTGCCGTTGTCGATGTCAATGAAGACCGTCTGGAAAAAGCAAAAAAGCTTGGCGCTGATTTAGTTTTTAAATCAGATGAGAAAATCAGAGAGAGAATAAAGGGTGCATTTTTAGGAGGCGTTGACTATGCAATTACTGCATACGGAAGTGATGACGTTAACCAGGATGCTCTTGATGTGCTAAACAACCGAGGCAAAATTTGTCTCTTTGCCTCTGCCCACCCTGTCGTGCCATTTGCGATAGATCCAAATGTTATGCACAACAAAGAAACATCAGCTGTGGGTGTAGTGAGCGCAGATCGTTGTGATCATGCCCTAGCTACCGAGATGATTGCTCACAATCAAATTGATTTATCGGAGCTAATTGATGCAACGTATCCACTATCCCAAGCTCAGGAAGCATTTCATAGAGCTACCTCAACACCAAGTTATCGAGTAATGCTCAATCCCTAATCAATAATCAAGTTCGTGCAATTTATGCATTTGATTTTTTGTTGCATCATATAAAGAAGTGTAAATCTCACTTAAGGGTCTATAGATTTCCGCTAATTTCTCGTCAGGATTTATGATCCGTGCTTTACCTTGCCAGGTACGAATCTCCTCAGGGCTCGAAACTAATCCAACTGCCACACCCGCTAGTAACGCATCGCCATAGGATGCGCCAAAAGTTAATGGCGCAACCTCTTGAGGCACTCCAGAAATATCACTAATGGCTTGCAGCCAGATCGAGTTCTTTGTTCCGCCCCCAACTGACTTTATTGTTTTAGGCCGTGCTCCAATTGAAGTAAATAGGTCAACGTGCTGCTTAACGCCATGTCCCATTCCCTCCAATATCGCGCGGAAAATATGGCCTCGAGAGTGAGTCAGGCTTAAACCAAAAATCATTCCTTTCGCTCTTGGATCCATTACTGGGGTTCGTTCGCCACTGAAATATGGAAGGACAATGACGCCTTCAGCTCCGGGTTTGGTTTCTGCCGCCTCTTTAACCAATTCAGCATATGCAGGGGCTCCACCAGATTTTTCTGCAGCCACCAATTCTGGCGCAAATTGATCCCTAAACCAGCGTGTTAATGAACCACTGGTTGCCATTCCTGCCAAGAGACACCAAGTTCCTGGGAAGAGATAAGGCCCTGCCCAGAGCCGCTTCTCTCGTGCCTGATCATTATCGGTCACTTGAATCATAAATATTGTTGAGCCATACATCATCATCATTTCACCGGGCTTGGTTACACCAACGCTAAGAGCCTCAGCTCCAGCATCTATTGTTCCGACAGAAACTGGTGTTCCCTCAGCAAGTCCCGTTAGTTCGGAAGCTTTCTGCGTCACGTATCCAGCAAGCTCATGACTCCAAAGAATTTCAGGTAGCTGTTCTAAATTAACAAAATCGTGACAGAATTTATCACTCCACTTATTCTTCCAAGGATCATACATCGGAACCATACAGCCTGCTGAAAAGTGATCAATTACAACTCTTGAGGTCAATCGAGCCACGATGAATGTTGTAGCGTCAACAAACCATCGCGCCTTTTTATAGACCTCTGGTTCATTTTTCTTGATCCAGAGAATTTTAGGACCAGTTGATTGCGATGATAGACAGTTTGCTGTGGCATTAAAAATTTCATCTTCGCCATATTTTGCATTTAATTCATCAATCTCTTTTACCGCACGTGTATCTACTCCATAAAGAATTCCCATTCTTAATGGGTTGAAATTTTCGTCAATCGGTAAGACATCTGGCCCAATGGCGCTTATTCCTACCCCTTTGACATCTGCCGCCACAACTCCAGGTGTACTTAAAAGTTGTTTTGTAATAGTACAAAAATCTCCCCACCAAGTTAGTTCAGGATCATGTTCCGCCCAACCCGCGCGTGGAAACAAAAGTTGATGAGGAACAGCTACCTGAGCTCTTACCTCACCGGTGACGGTGGTTAAAACACCTTTTGACTCATAGGTTCCAATATCAATTCCAAGTAGTAAGTCTTGAGACATAATAAATACCTACTTTCTGGTCTTAATGAGTCGTTTATCCTCGTTGAAAATTCTCATTTTCAGGAAAGTTCTCCACTATTGAAACAAGTAATTTACCTAAATCCTCTAGATCATTTAGTGAGCAACTCTCTACTCCTGAATGGGTGTATCTAGTTGGTAGTGCTAAATCAACACAAGCCACTCCCTCACCAACTAATTGCACATAGGAGGCATCGGTTAATAATCCGATTGTTGCATGACGTTGCAGTGTTATTTTCGAATCTTTCGCGCTCTTATCGACAACGCTGACTAATTTAGGATGGGGTATTAAGCCATTTAAAGTCCCGCGGCCATGGAAAGTATAGGTACCAAGAACTGGTCCTGCTCCAACTCTTACGCCATTACCCTCGGCTATATCTGGAGTATCAGATGCTGCTACTAAATCGATACTGATTGCAGCCAGTGGCTTTATCGACTGAGCTGCGACCATAGCACCTCGAAGATTAAATTCCTCTTGAACAGATCCCACAATATGAACTGTGATTGCAGGGCGTTTTTGTTTCAAATGTTTTGCCAGTTCTACCAATAAAGCACAGCCCCCACGATCATCAATTGAAGTTGCTGCAACACGGTCGTTTAATAGTCTGACAAAACTAGGTCGGTATACAACTGGAGTTCCAATATCGACTCCCGCATCCAATACTTCCTTAATGCTTGTTGCGCCAATATCAACATAGCATTCACCTATGGGTTTTACTCGATATTTTTCATCTGGCGGCGTTAAGTGATGCGAGACAAAACCAATAACGCCTTCAACGTTCTTGCCCCCTTTGGCCTGAAGGAGAACATTCGATGCGGCTAAAATTCTCTCGGGTACGCCACCTACCCGTTCGATTCTTAAATAGCCATTCTCTTCAATCTTCTTAACAATCATTCCGAGTGAATCGGTGTGAGCAAATACCATTAATGCCGGGGCTTTTGGATTGGAGCCTCTCACCGTTGCAATTACATTGCCTAAAATATCGACCCTTAATTCATCAACTAGGTCTTTAAGGTCTCTGGAGAGCTTTTTGATCATCTCGTCTTCGAATCCAGACATGGCTGGAGTGAGACAGTAATCTTGAAGTCTTTCAATCAGGGACATTATGACTCCAATGACTTGTTGATGGATTTAGAGCGGCGTCTATTTTCTAATACAACATTGAATATCATGACTAGCACCAATACTCCACCCTGTGCTGCAAGATAGAAGAATTGATTGAAGCGAAGAGCATTAAATCCGGATGCAACCATTTGTAACACAATTGTGGCCAAAACAACGCCAGTAACAGTCCCAAATCCCCCCATCGGATTTACTCCACCTAAAACCACAACAACTATGGCTAAAAGGATATATGAATTTCCAAAGTCCGGACTTGCAGCAGACATGCGAGAAGCAATAATCAAGCCAGCAAGCGATGATAAGAGGCCTGAGATCACATAGGTCCAGGCTATAACCCTCTTATCCCCCATAACACTGTATTGAGCCGCCTTTCGATTAGTACCGATGAGGAAAATCTTTAAGCCCAAACTGCTCCGATTGATGATTAGGGCGACCAATAAAGCAATTAAGACCATGAGCACAAATGGCGTTGGCACACCAAAAAATGTTCCATTACCGATACGAGCAAATTGCTCCGGAAGACCAGAGATAGAAACTCCGTTTGTTAATCCAATTGCTATGCCATTGAATAATGTGAGGGTTGCCAAGGTAGCTAATATTGGCGTGATGTTTAAAACAGCGATTAGAAGCGCATTGATACCACCGCAAATCAAACCAAGCAAAATACCAGCCAGGCATGCCATCAGAATCCACAGATTCGTTATTTCTCCATCCTCACTCATATGTTTTGTAAGAATGTATGCGGCTAATAGCGCTGCCAGATTAGATGTTGCGACTATGGATAAATCTATTCCACCTGTGAGCATAGATAGCATGACTGCAATCGAGAGTATTGCTACCTCTGGGATTTGAAATGCCATCGAAGTGAAATTCTCCGGGGTAAAAAAGATATCAGAGGAGAAGTAAGAGAAAATTAGAAGTACTAGAAGAGTAAAACCCATCAGCTGAGTTACTTTTCGATCTGATAAAAGGGTCGAGGAGGCGAACCGATTTCTTAACTCACTCATTTGAATCTACCTCACCCTCTGAGAGAGCTCGACGTCTTTTATTGCGTCGACTTTCGCTGATGGCTTGAAGGGTTATTCCAATAACCAGAAGAGCTCCAACAGCCGCTCGCTGCCAAGAACTACTAACGCCCAGAAGTACTAGATTGTTTTTGATTAAATTAATAAAGAGCACTCCTAGAACAGTTCCAAAAACAGTTCCATAACCACCCATGATGCTGGCGCCACCCAAGACAACTGCTGCAATGATGTCTAATTCAGATCCTGCTAGATCATAAGGATTTGCTTTCCTTTGCAACGAGACATACAAAATTCCAGCCAGTCCTGAAAGGGCACCAGCCAAGAGATAGATTTTTGTCTGAGTTCCTTTAACTGAAATTCCTAAACGGCGTGTTGGTTCTACTCCGCCACCTAAGGCGTAAACAGATCGACCAAAGAGCGTTCTACTTAAAATCAGTGAGATAAGAATTGTAATTATGGTTATAGGGATGACCAGAACATGGAGTCGAACTAATGTGCCAGCTGCGGATTCAAACTTTACTAAATCTGCTGTTGAAAACTGATCGAGGGCAATAGGGATATCACTGATGAATGAGGAGCCAATTAATGTCAGCATCAAACCTCGGAATATTCCGGCTGTTCCTAGAGTCGCTATTAGAGTAGGAATTCCAAACCCAGCAATAGCAATTGCATTTACTCCTCCCAGTAGGGTGCCAATCACGATAGCTAAGACAATTGGGATCAAAAGACTCTCGCCATCTAGCTCAAACTTTTGCATGATAACCACGGCGGTATAGCCCGCAAATATTCCCACTATGGGAAATGAAACATCTATTCCACCGCTGATAATTACAATTAATACACCCAAGGCAAAAAGTAGTTGAACAAATGATGATCTCAAGATGTCAAAAAGGTTGGCAAGTGTGAAAAACTCAGGACTCTTAGACCCAATTACAAGAGAAAATATCACGATAGCCAAAATGAGCACAGTTTCGTTTCGCATTAATAATCTCTTTAAGTTGGGGTTCAATTCAGCTCCTTATAAATCGCACTCTCGCTGATTTGATTATCAATAAATTCTTTGGAAATTTTGCCATGTCGAATTACCAAAACTTTATGACAAATTTGCACTAACTCTGGAATATCATCAGAAACCAAGAGAAAAGCCATTCCAGCCTGTGCTCTATCTCGAATAATCTCAAGTATTTCACGCTTGGAACCAACATCGACGCCTACCGTTGGGCCGTTGAGAATCATGACTTTCGGGTTAATTGAAAGCCATTTAGCTAGGACTACTCTCTGTTGATTTCCGCCCGAGAGGGAGGAGACAGGATTGCTTGGATTTTTAGTTTTTATTCGTAGTTCTGAGATCCAAGAGCTTCCAATTTTCGCTAATTTCTTTTTTGATATAGATCCCCATCGACTCCTTTGCCTATCTAGTCCCACAGCAACAATATTGCGCAGAATTGATTGCTCAAGAAATAATCCTTGGGTTAATCGATCTGGTGGTACATAACCAATACCGGAAGCTAATGCCGCCTCTGGTGAATTTAGAGTCACCTCTTTTCCATCTACTTTAATAGAGCCTGCATCTACTGGGTATTGTCCAAAAATTGCCTCAGCTAACTCTGTTCGGCCTGAGCCAAGTAGGCCAGTTAATCCAATAATCTCTCCTTCGGAAATAGAGAAAGAAACATCATCAAAAGTATTTTTTGAAGTTAGTTTCTCAAGCTCTACAAGGGTTCGAGGATTTTTACCTAAAAGCGGCGCAATTCGAGAAGTTGCTATCTCTGAACCGGTCATAGCCGTGGCTATCTCTTTAGCTTTAAAATCTGACATCAAACCTTCAGCTACTACTTCGCCATTTCGTAAGACGGTAATGGTGTTACAGATCTCTTGAATTTCATCAATTTTATGGCTAACAAAAACAATTGCTACTCCACGCTTGCGAAGCTGGTCCACAACTTCAAATAGCTTCTTGACTTCTTTGCGAGTTAAAGCCGTGGTTGGTTCATCCATAAATAGCATCTGTACGCCCAAATTGGTGGCCCGAGCGATTGCTATTAACTGCTTAGATGCAATTGAGGTTTCAAGTAGAGGTGAGTTTATATCAATGTCTACGCCGATATGCCCCAAGGCCTCTTCAGCTATTTTCTTGGTCTCTTTTTTCCCAATAAATCTTGAAGAATTCAATATGTTTGTTGGAAGGGCAATATTTTCAGCAACGGTTAAATTAGGAAGTAAGGAAAAATCTTGGAAGATTACCTGCACCCCTTCATTGACCGCTTGACGAGGAGATAGGTGAGTAAATTCTTTTCCTGCAAGTGTAATTAATCCAGAATCTGGGGCATGCACGCCTGACATAATTTTTATTAACGTTGATTTGCCGGACCCATTCTCGCCGGCAAGGCAGTGGACTTCTTCAGCGGAGACTGACATTGATACTCCCGCTAAAGCCTTTGCGCCTCCAAAGCTCTTTACAATATTCCTTACACTGTACTCAGCGGTTTGCGTGGCTAGCATTTAAACCCGCCTTTCCTTTTCAATCAGGTTAGTTAAGCACTAATCGATTCTCAATATGAGTCTACTGCGCCATGAGAAACGTGTCGTTAATGAAAGTGGGGCGCGGTGTGCGCGCCCCACAATCTTCCAACAACTAGCAAGCTAGCAAGTGCTTAGATGTTGTACTTACTTGCGTTGTTCTTATCGACGATAACCCATGCAGCTCCATTGAAGCTCTTAGGATTTGTCTTGCTGACAGTGATCTTGTTATAGCCCTTAACTTTCAGGTTCATTCCAGCCTTAATTTTCTGTCCCTTGTTTAAAAGTTCCAGCATGTTAAGCATGGCCTGACCGGCAAGCGCTGAGTCCCAGAAGAAGATCTTGTCAATGGCACCTGTTTGCAGCCACTTATTTGTCATTGATGGAATTGATGTTCCCATCACGCAAACTTTGTCGTTTAGTCCGAGCTCCTCAACTGCTCGTCCAATACCAACAACGTCATTGGCAGAAGACCCCTCAAATCCCTTGAGATCTGGATATTTCTTCAACAATTCTTTTGTCTTGTTGTAAGCAACATCGGCATCTTCTTTTGATTCAATTGGGTCTTCAACTCTTGTGATGTTTGGATACTTGCTCTTTGCTTGCTCGTAAGCTCCAGCAACCCACTCGTTATGGCTTCCATTGGTAAGTGTTCCAACAAATGCAACATACTTACCAGAATTACCCATACATGTGGCGAGGTTATCCATCATCACTGCGCCATAAGCAGCATTTTCGAATGCTTCAATATTTGCATCTGCATTCTTTATGCCACCGGCTTCGTGAGTTACAACTTTAATTCCAGCTTTCTTTGCTTTCTTGATAACGCCATCAATCGAAGCTACATCGTTGGGGACAATTCCGATTCCTGTTACTTTTTGAGCAATCAGGTCCTCAACCATCTTGGCTTGTTTTTCTGGTGAAGCATCTGTTGCGCCAGTCATGGAGGCGTCGATCTTGTTCTTCTTGGCCCAAGACTTGATTCCTTTATCCATATTGTCGAACCAGCCAACACCAATCAACTTAACAGAGATGACGTATCTCTTCTTAGCAGCTTGGCTTGTTGCCGTTCCAGTTGTCAGCAAAAGAGCAAACGCTGCACCAACTGCTATCCATTTCTTGTTATTCATTCATACTCCTAGGTTGTATGGCCCTTATTGGGGGTCAACTTGTAATTGACCCGTTAGGGTCTAGCGGTATCTTTTCCCTTTTCACAAACAGAGTCAAGGTACCTGTGAAGTTTTGCTGGGCTCCATCACAAAATTGTTATAAACTCCCCACACCTCAAAGAGATAGGCTCGCTTTTATGCAGAAAATATTAAACATCCCAAAAGAATTTGTTAGCGAGATGCTAGAAGGAATTCTTCAGGCATATCCAACCCAATTAAAAGCTGTAGACGGTGACAACCATGCCCTGGCTCGCGCCGATGCCCCGATTGCCGGCAAAGTTGGAATAACCACCGGAGGAGGCTCTGGCCATCTTCCTTTATTCCTAGGTTATGTTGGAAAAGGCTTACTCGATGGAGTGGCAGTTGGAGATGTTTTTCAAAGTCCGACAGCAGATCAGATGTTGGCGGTAACCAAGCAAGTTAATTCAGGTGCTGGAGTTCTCTACATCTATGGTAATTATGGTGGAGATGTTATGAATTTTGATCTTGCTGCTGAGTTAGCTGGAGCTGAGGGAATTCGCGTTGAAACTATTCTAGGAGCCGATGATGTCGCTTCAGCTCCAAAAGGAGAAGAATCTCGCAGACGAGGCATTGCCGGAATTTTCTTTCTCTATAAAGTGGCAGGTGCAGCTGCAGCTGCAGGTAAGTCACTAGATGAAGTAGTTGCCATCACCAAGCGAGCTGCTGCCCAGACGCGAACAATGGGAGTAGCACTTAGCCCAGTCACTCTTCCAACCGTTGGACACCCCACATTTGAAGTCAAAGCTGGCGAAATGGAAATTGGCATGGGTATTCATGGAGAGCCAGGAATTAGAAAAGCTAAATTAGAGACTGCAGACCAGATTACTGCAGAACTAATCAGTGCAATAAAGAATGATCTGTCATTAAAGTCCGGAGATAAAGTATGTGTTTTGATGAATAGCCTGGGAGCGACGCCTCCTGAGGAGCTATACATCATGTACCGTCAAGTAAAAAAGATTTTCAGTGGCGACGGAATTGATGTAGCTAGGGTATATGTTGGTGAGTTTGCCACTTCGCTGGAGATGGCTGGTGCATCTATTTCAGTCATTAGAGTTGACTCAGAACTACTTGGTTACATTAACGCCCCCGCCGACACTCCTTTCTTTACCCAGGTATGAGTGAATTTTCTGCGACTTTAGAGAAAGTAGCCAAGGCGCTGGAAAACAACTCAAAGAGATTTGAGGAGTTAGATTCAGCTGCTGGAGATGGGGACTTAGGTATTACAGCGGGAAAAATTGCTGAAGGAATAAGATCTGGCATTTCATTATCAACTGGAGATTTAAAGGCAGATCTCATGATGCTGGGCCGTGAAATTTCAAAGTCAGCGCCCTCAACCTTTGGCACTTTGTTTGCCACAGGTTTTATAAGAGCATCAGGGGTAGTTTCAAATGAATATTCTCCTTTAGAGAATGTTCAAAAGGGCTTCAAAGCTGCATTTGAAGGAATTGCTGCGCGCGGAAAAGCATCGATTGGTGAGAGAACTTTGCTCGATGCGCTAGCGCCGGCGCTAACTGCCCTAAATGATGCCAGCGATCTTCGATCCGGTCTCTCCTCTGCTGCAATAGCTGCCAGGGGTGGCGCAAAAGCAACAGCAGAGATGATGCCACGTCACGGTAGAGCGGGATGGATTGGGGAGAGAGCCAAAGGGCTTGAAGATGCTGGAGCTAATGTGATTGCTGTTGTTTTTGAAGCTCTTCAATAATCTATAAACAGTAATAAATAGTTCTAACTATCCCCCTCTCTCTCATCCCCCAAAGAGATCATCTGGAGTCTTAATCTTTCTAAGCTCTCGCTTCATATTGATCTCACCTGCCAATTTGAGGATTGATGGGGGAAGCTCTTGCCTTGGTTTTTTCTTCATGAGAAAGAGAGGAATTAAGCACCAGAATTGGAAGAGATAAGCCCAGAAGGCCCAGAGAAAAGGATTTCTTCCAAAGGCAAAGGCGGTAAAGGAAACTATTGGCATAGCCATTACTGTCAGTATCACTTGCTCAAGATCCATGGCTTTAATCTAGAGGTAGGTGGGGACAAAGATAAGAGCCCTTGTCAGATGCTGGCCCTAGGCTCATAGCCATGAATCGATCTGAGAATCCCTTTATAGCTTTTCTGGTAATCATTACAGCTCCTATTGCGGCAGGAGCACTTTTACTAACTTGGGCTCCTTCCAATCATTTCTTTGATTTCTCACCTAAATATGATGGTTATGTTCCAGCTAGAGATATTTCAACAACAGTAGATACTGTTCAAGATGCAACCCTTACCGTCTTTTGTGATCAGAGCGATGATCGAGGATCTCTTGGCACAGCCTGGGCAATTGATAAAGAGGTTTTGCAAATTGAGTCAGAAAAGACTCTGCTTGTTACCAATCATCACGTCATTGAAGATTGCATCAAGCCGGGGTCAAAGCTAAGAGTTGCTAAGTTATATGGTAAGAAACGAGATGCAACGCTTCTAACTTATGACAAGAAGAATGATTTAGCTCTGCTAGAAGTTGATATGAAGCTGGAGCCGCTAGAGCTTTCAGAAAACTTTATGTATTCAGGGTATTGGGTGATGAGCCTTGGAAGTGCAGCGGGATATGAGGGCTCGGTCTCCTTTGGAAATATCATTAACACCACCTATGACGAGGTCTTATTCACTAACAATATCTCTGAAGGAAATAGTGGTGGCGCGCTCATTGATAATGAGGGCAAAGTTGTCGGCGTAATTACTTGGGGTGTGAATAATGAGCGAGAGCAATATAACGGCGCTAAAAGCCTTGATGCTTTATGCCTGAAAATCATTAATTGTGAGTATGAATATGATGGCGAAAAGACTTGGTATAACTGGAAAGACTAACTAGAGCGAAGCAAGCTTTTCTTGAACTTGTTTTGCTGATGGGTTAGTCATAGCGCTGCCATCTGAGAAAACTAGGGTTGGAACGGTTTGATTTCCCCCGTTTACCTTTTCAACGATTTGGGCTGTTCCGGCAACCTCTTCAATATTGATCTCTTCAAAGCTAATACCAAGGTCTGCTAGTTGCGACTTTAGCCGCTTGCAATAACCACACCAGGAGGTTGAATACATAACAAATGACATCTATACCCCGCTTCTTTTTCTCTTAGAAGAAAACTCTATTTGCCAGCAGGTTCCAGCTCTGGAGTTACTACTGGAGAGGCGGGGCTGACTGCAGGCTCAAGCTCTCTTTCGCGGCGAACTACGCGATCTGGTTCTCCAATTTCAGCCATAGCCATTTCCTTCGCTCTCGACTTATAAAAGGTGAGCCTACCAACCTACTGGATTTGAGCAAGATGAATTCTTTAGGGCCGAGATAGAAGAGGCAAAGTTAGCTCAGTGGGTGTTAACTGCCGATATGAATCTGGCCAGAGTCAAACGCCGGCTGATAAAAGCTATCCGCCTCTATCCCATTTTGGCCCTTGCAATCTTGGCCCTTGCCTATTTTCTCGGCGCATTTACTGAGCAAGAAGATCCGCTAGTTCCTCAGAGCGCATTAATCACCGGGCTGTATCTCTTTGTTGGTTTAGTGCCACTTCTCTTTATTATTGGTTTTATTATTTTGGGAGGAGCTACTGATAGAGAGTTTAAGAAGATGGGCTCAAAGAGAGAGAAGCTTCTTACCTCAGATCCTTTTCTACTTCCAAAAGAGGAGATGTTTGGCTATAAATTAGCCCTCATTACCGATCGCCCTCCGACTCTTACCGGTCTTACCGGGGATTCGTATCGAGCAGATGATGCAGCTAGTTGTGATTTAGATCCGTCTCATATTCCTCCTGTAATCGATTGTGAATGTGGCTTCTATGCATATAAGGAATTTGATGATGCTAAATTTGAATTAACCCTAAACCCAGGGTGTTTCTTAATTGATGTAGATCTGTTTGGCATCGGTTTCATCTATAAGAGAGGGTTTCGAGCTGAGAGCCAGGTGGTAAAAAAACTTCACCTGCCTAAGAGATGCATGAGATGCCATATCTTTCCCACTAAAGTCTTCGTTTCTAAATATAGATTAGGGTATTCCTCAACTCCTTGGTGGCAATGGCAGATCTATTGTCAATTCTGTAGTCGAGGATTTAAAGCAGAGCATCGATTAGAGATCACTGAAATGATTAAGACTCTGGCAATTAAGTAATTTAAGTTACGAGTTATTGACTATTTAGCTTGATTCTCTCGCCAGATTTGAGTATCTCAGGATTAGCCCCAGAGAGAATATGTACTGATGCCGCTCCTTCGACTGTAAAGAAGTCATCTTCGCTGCGCTTAACTAAAGCGGTTAGCTCATCGATTCCTATCAAGATTGTGTCATCAGGTGAACTCATTAATACCTTTGCTGCGCTCTCTGGAATCCATCTAAAGAAGCGGTCAAAGTGAGGAATTACTCTTACTTTAGGCAGAAAGTTAAAGCCTGGGGTTGGGCTTTTCTTGCTAAATCTAAAGTTTGGAATCTGAGTTGAAAACGCCATCGCACCTGCGCTGCAGCCAGCAAGGGATGAACCACTAGCCCAGCCTTGATAGATGGCATCAAATACTGGGGTATCAATTAAGGACTCTGCTAGATGATGAGGATCTCCACCAGAGAGATAGATAAGAGCGCTATCTGCAATCAGTGGCACTAGCTCTTTATCATGCGCATCTTGCTTACTTAATATTTCTAGGAATTCAACCTCTACCCCTAAGCGCTCACCTTGCGCTCTTCCTAGCTCTTTCCAATACTTGATGCGCTCTGGGCTCTCCTTGCCTGCTGCAGTTGGGATTTGAATAAATCTTGGAACTTTGCCATTTCTTACGCCGTCTTGAATAAGAAGGCTTTCCAGTTCTGACATCTCAGGCAGAAACTCACCGGAGCCAACTAGAGCAATTGATCCCTTAGGCACGCTCTATCACTTCCTGATTTCTCTCCTTAATTGAGTAGGGGATTCTAAAGAGTTGGGTCAACTTTATTCTCGACAATTGTGGCAGCATCGACGCCCCATTGCTCATCTATTTTTGATAGAACATATTGCATGGTAAAGCTCTTATTTTGATTATCGATTAAATCCACCTGAAATACATAGCCTTCCTCAAGAGCAAAGCAGCGTCCAATTTCAAAACTCTTTAAAGAAAGTAGAGCGCTATATTGGCCAGAAATTATTGAAGCAAACTCATCTAGAGATACACCTTGTCGAAATTGCTCTGAGGCAAAATTGTAGGCAGCCTTTGGATCCTCACTACCAAAGGCATTTAATTGACCGGTAATCCAGGCAGCACCGCCAGAAATGTCCTCCTGGCTACATTGAGTTGATTGTGACTTAGATTCATCCTGCTGAGCTGGCTCGCTTGAACAAGCCGAGAGTAATAAGGATAGAAGAAGTAATGGCTTTGTTAGATGAAAGCCTTTGAGAGCCATGAATAAAGGTTACTGCCCAATTATGCTTTTTGAGCATTGAGAGTCTAGGTGTATTGACTTCTTAGATCAGAGCTAATTGGACTATTTATCAATATGGCGGTGACAATGATTAAGAGGATAAAAATGACCAGTATTGAAACTCTTTTGCCAACTCGCTGTGGAAGGCCGCCAATATTGCTATCTCTATCAGCGCTTAAATCCTTTAAGACATTGGCGAAGTGAAAAGCAACTCCAAGTAGAGAGCTAGTTGCCAATACCCAGAGCGGTGGATTTCTATCAACGGCATAGAAAATACTTGCTGGAAGCGCTGCAAGGGCGATGAAGTAAACCAAAGGGGAGGTAATACGAAACTTGAAATAGAAGTTATAGGCAATACCACAGCCAACTCCTAGTAGATAGACCGCGCCGCCTTTGAGCCCAAGTGGTCCAAGTAAATTAGCAAGCAGTGCAATTGGAAGAAGAATAAATGTGGCCCTTCTTAGATCTTCAATCTTTACTTGGCCGCTAACTAAAGGTTTATTTACTCGGTTATGTTTTAGATCATCTTGATAGTCATAGATGTCATTGCTCCAGCCAATTAGAAGCTGGCCTAAAAAGACGGTGAAAGCAATTAGATAGGCCGGCCCCTCCCACCAAAGCCGCGCAGCTAGAAGGAAGGAAATAGTGGTGATGAGCATTGTTGGGCCAAAGTGAGCGGCTCTGGCATAGGCACTTATCGCTCTCATCTGCCAATAGTGACATAGAAGCGGTTACTTCCCGCCAGGGTTCTCAGGAAATTCAATAATTAAGGCAGGAAGTGAGTAGATCACTTCTGCTCAAAAAAACTTCATCTCCACTACCAAGGGCTGCTCTGATAAAGTCCCAGTTATAGATTAGTTAGGTGGTAGCAATGGATCCATGGATCTGGTTTGTAGTAGCTGGGCTGCTCTTGGTTGCCGAGATGTTAGTTGTCCATCTCTTATTTGCCTCACTTGCACTTGCTGCCCTTGCTGCTGGAGTAAGTAACTTACTTGGAGCCCCGCTTGCCAATCAAGGTATTGCCTTTGCTCTCTTCGCTCTGATCTCACTAGTTGGAATTCGCCCAATTGCCTTGCGACATATGAAGAAGCAAGGCCAAGATGGTTCAACAAATGTTGATGCTTTGCTAGGTGCAACTGCCTTTACTACTACCGATGTAAATGAATTAGGTGGCCAGGTGAAGTTAAGTGGTGAGATCTGGAGCGCTCATACTTTGGGTGAAAAGATTTCATCTGGTGAAAAAGTTCAAGTTGTTGCAATCGATGGTGCAACAGCGCGGGTTAAGAAAATCGAGGAGAGATAGCGATGTGGTATTCCTATGTAACTGTAAGTCTTATAGTTCTTATCTTTGGAGTGATATTAGCTAGATCTATTCGAATAGTCCCCCAGGCAAATGCAGGAATCGTTGAACGGCTAGGAAGGTTTAACCGAGTATTAGGCGCTGGTTTAGCAATCATCATTCCTTTCGTTGATCGCCTAAGACCACTAATCGATATGCGCGAGAGAGTTGTCTCCTTTCCGCCCCAGCCAGTAATTACTGAAGATAACCTGGTGGTTTCAATTGACACTGTGATTTATTTTCAGGTAACGGATCCAAAATCTGCTACCTATGAGATTGAGAATTTTATTCAAGGTATTGAGCAGTTAACCGTTACAACCTTGCGTAACGTGGTTGGTGGCCTTGATCTAGAGGCAGTTTTAACATCTCGCGACTCAATTAATGCAGCCCTTCGTGGCGTGCTCGATGATGCCACTGGAAAATGGGGAGTAAGAGTTAATCGAGTTGAACTGAAAGCAATTGATCCACCAGCCAGCGTTCAAGAATCAATGGAGAAGCAGATGCGCGCAGAGCGAGATAAGCGCGCCACAATTCTCACTGCAGAGGGCGAGAAGCAGAGTCAGATTCTCACCGCTGAAGGAGCAAGGCAGGCAGAGATTCTTCGTGCAGAAGGTGATGCTCAAGCAGCAGTTCTGCGCGCTAAAGGCGAGGCTGAAGCAATTGAGAAAGTCTTCAAAGCAATTCATGACGCAGATGCTGATGACCGGGTATTGGCCTATCAATATATCCAGCAGTTAAAAGAGATTGCTAATGGCCAGGCTAGCAAGATCTGGGTCATTCCAGCAGAGTTATCTGGAGCTGCCGAAAAGATTGCTCAAGCTTTTAAGGAGAAGGGTTAATCCTGCTTTAAAAGAGTAGAGATTTTTCAATGTTATCCCTGCGCGCTCTTGCAAGCGATGATTATAAGGACTGGAAGAGGCTATGGGATGGATACTT
This sequence comes from Actinomycetota bacterium, assembly GCA_016870795.1. Taxonomy (GTDB): domain Bacteria; phylum Actinomycetota; class Actinomycetes; order Nanopelagicales; family Nanopelagicaceae; genus MAG-120802. The sequence goes on from VGAJ01000008.1 coordinate 20,717, forward strand.
AAGTTTCTATAAAACTGAGTTAAGCGATGAGATCACCGCTAATACCTGGCGTGAACTAAATGATTCAAAGAGTTTGATTACTGGATTTGTTGCAGAGATTGATTCAAAAGTTTGCGGTATAGCCCATTGTTTTCTCCGGCCTTCTACTTGGCATCCAGTTGGCTATCTCTATCTAGAAGATCTCTTTGTTGATCCAGAATCTCGCGGGGCTGGAGTTGGAAGAGCCCTGCTTGATAAGGCTGCAGAATATGGAAGAGAGATTGGCGCTGAGCGCCTTTATTGGATTACTAAGGAAGATAATGCCCAGGCTAGAGTTTTATATGATTCTTTTGTAAAAGGCGCAGCTACTGGATTTATCCAGTATGAATACCCTCTATGAGATTGGTTAATTAATTGGCAAATCTATTTGATCCATTAACGCTTCGTGGTCTTACTTTTCAAAATCGCGTCTGGGTCTCCCCTATGTGTCAGTACTCAGCCAATGATGGGCTGATCTCTCCTTGGCACCATGGCCATTTAATGGCATTTGCCACTGGTGCACCTGGCTTAGTAATGGCTGAAGCAAGCGGTGTGGTTATGGAGGGAAGAATCTCTATTGGTTGTCCCTCTCTTGAAAGTGATGAGAAGGTAAATGCCTTTAAATCCATTAATGATTTTGCAAGATCTTTAAATGTGAAAATGGGAATTCAATTAGCTCATGCTGGACGCAAAGCTTCAACGATGCTTCCTTGGGATGATCATCGAATCGCATCCGTTGAAGAAGGTGGTTGGACTCCAGTCTCAGCATCTCGGCTTGCCTATCACGGCATGCTTGAGCCCCATGAGCTAACAGTTGCTGAAATTGCAGAGCTAGTTAAGGCCTTTGCAAGCGCTGCAAAAAGATCTGTGGCAGCAGGCTTTGATTTAGTTGAAATTCATGCCGCCCATGGCTATCTATTCCATCAGTTTTATTCACCTCTTTCTAATCAGAGAAGTGATAACTATGGCGGTTCTTTTGAGAATCGAATCAGATTCTTGCTTGAAACTATCAAGGCAGTTAGATCAGTGATTCCTGATTCCATGCCGTTATTTGTTCGCATTAGCGCAAGTGATTGGGTTGAGCAGGGCTGGAGTATTGAGGAATCTATTGAACTCTCAAAGCTTATGAAAGATCTTGGTGTTGATCTTGTTGATGTTTCAAGCGGTGGAAATCTTCATAACGCGCCAATAAAGGCAGTTCCTGGTTTTCAGGTGCCATTTGCTCAAGCAATTAGGCAGGGTGCAGATATTCCAACCTCTGCAGTTGGATTGATAACAGGGGCTAAACAAGCAGATGAGATCATCTCATCAGGAAAGGCTGACGCTGTATTTCTTGCAAGAGCGATGATTAGAAACCCTAGATGGGCAATGGCAGCAGCAGAGGAACTCGGGGTAAAGATTGACTGGCCGTTGCAGTTTGATCGGGGAAGAACGCTTAATTAGCGTATGTTTTTTGAAGCACTATAGGTAAGGTTGGAATCGTGAAAACAATCTCTCTTAGCCAAGCACGCAACAACTTAGTAAAGCTTATTGCTCAAGCAAAAGCGGAACCCATAGTGATTGAAGGTGATGAGAAACACTCTGCAGTATTGATCAGTACTGCGCAGTTTGAAAAATTCTTAGATGCCCAAGAAGAACTAGAGGATATTGCCGCAATTGAACAGGCTATGCGTGATAGTGAGCCAAGTATTCCTTGGGAAACGGTGAAGAAAGATCTCGGAATTTAGTGACAACTTGTGCTTTAGAGTCTAATCAGTTCTTAAAAAGTATTGCCTCTGCTATGGTTTAGCGGTTGCGGTGCGCTGATTTAGATAAGAAGATGGCAAATACCAAGGCCACCACAATAAGTGCATTGAGGCCCATTTCATAGATTGATCTTTCAAATGCAGTGTCACTCTTTCCTGATTCCAGAGTAAGAGATGCGCCGACGGTAAGAATGTGCCGGACAGCGGCGATGACTCCAATAATTAAGAACTTATCTAATTGATATACGCCATCTGTGAAGCGAGAAATAACGGTCCTCAGAATCTCAAGAATAATTACAATAAATAGAATGTCATTTACGCCTTGAATCATGCCATTTGGAAAGAAAGGCTGAGTTTCAATTAGCCTCTTACCGCTATAAAAGAAGGCGCCTATCCCAATTCCTAGAAGCGATATAGCCAAGATCGCATGAAATACATCTTCAACTACATCTATATACTTGGCAGGGATGACTGACTTTTCGCCATCTTGCGATTCATTTTTAGCCATACCAAACTGTATTACTGCACTCAGATGATGTCACCTATATTTCGTGATTTTTATGCGGCGTGTATGTCTACGCCCCTTAAACCAGAGAGTAACTTGTGCTTATGAGTAAAGAGATAACAATGCAGGGACTTCGTAAGGTAAACATCTTGGCAGGCCTACTCCATCTATTTCAGATGGCAGCTGTTCTTGCCCTAAGTAGCGATTTCGCACTTCCAGTAACAGCTACCTATATGGCAGGTCCTCCAGGATCTTCATTTGCACCTTCAGTGATCTTATTTGAAACACCAATTGGGCTAACAGTTGCAATATTCCTAGGTTTATCTGCGCTAGCTCATTTCATTGTGGCTAGCCCTAAATTCTTTCCTCGCTATAGCGCAGGTCTTCTTGCCCAGCGTAATTACTTCAGATGGGTGGAGTACTCCATCAGCTCATCGGTGATGATTGTTTTAATTGCTCAAGTCACCGGAATTGCTGATATCACATCATTGATTGCAATATTTGGCGTTAATGCCTCAATGATTCTCTTTGGCTGGCTTCAGGAGAAATATGAAACCCCAGGCAATGGTGGTTGGCTGCCATTTATCTTTGGTTGTATAACTGGAATTATTCCTTGGGTTGCGCTGCTAATTTATGTATTTTCAATTGGTGGGGTTGGAGAGACCTCGGCTCCAGCCTTTGTTTATGGAATTGTCGTAACTATTTTCTTATTCTTTAATTCCTTTGCTCTGGTGCAATGGCTGCAATATAAGAAGGTTGGTAAGTGGAGTGATTACCTAAGAGGTGAGCGCAGCTACATCACGCTCTCACTGATTGCTAAATCAGCTCTAGCTTGGCAGATCTTTGCCAACACCTTGATTCCACCTATGTAACTATTTGCCTGCCTTGCAGCGCTTAGAGCAATATTTAACGCTGGGCCAATCCCTGGCCCACTTCTTCCGCCATTCAAACTCAAGGCCGCAGCGCTGACATATCTTTGGCGGAAAACCGTTCTTGATTTTTGCTTTCATTGAACTCTAAGTATCCCATTTATGTAGAAAACTTGCCTGCCTGGGGATAACTAAAAATCTGGAAATCTCTTTTGGATAATTTCCTCAAGTGCCAACCTCGATTCAATACTTAGAAGATATAAAGGGGGAAACACCTTTTATTCAATGGTTTATTGAGTCCCTGACAAGCGAGGAGCAAGACTTTATTGATTTCGTATTCGAAAGGGTATTGAGTACCCATGGCATCGAACTTCTTGGCGGAAATTGGCTTAAAGACCTAGGCGACGAGCTCTATCAACTTCGACTCCGCGTGCTTGGAAATGATGGCAAAGCTCGAATATTACTTAGAGTATTTCTCACAATTATCTCTCATGATGAGATTTTAATAATCTCTGGTTACTGCAAACTACGTAACCCGGGTTCAGTAAATCAAAAATTTGAAATTAGTAGAGCAAAACTTCTTCTAAAGCAGTGGAGGAGTGATTCTGATACTATGTGGTATTCCACATAGGCAAGGATGATAAATGTCAAAGGTTAATGATCAATGGCGCCAGACCAGAGTAAGGTCTTTGAGCTCTACTAAATTGAAGCAACGGCGTAGTCGAAGAGCTGTCTGGGAGATAGGGCTATGGCTTGAAAATAGAAGAGTGGCTATGGGTATGAGTCAGAGTGAACTAGCAGAAAGAACTGGCGTGCAACAAGCCGATATCAGTAGATATGAACACTTGGAAATGACACCTTCTCTTGAAACTCTCCTGCGTCTTTTAACCGGTCTTGAATCAGAGATTATCTTGAAGGAGAAAGGCTCGAATAAAGCCGAAGTTAGGTCTGCAAAAAAGTTGGCAAAGAGTAAGTAGCCTCTGGTTTGCGCTATATAATTTCGATATGACTGAAGAGAATCTACAAACCCCTGCTTCTGAAAAATTAGCATCAGTTCAGGCGCGCTTTGGCGCCGCTCTGCTTGATGCCGCTCTTTTAGTGGTGACCTTAGTTATTGGTTGGGTGATCTGGAGCTTATATACCTGGCAGACCGGACAGAGCCCTGCCAAGCGGATCTTGAAGCAAGTAGTTGTTGATGCCAAAACTGGAGAGCGTTTTACTTGGGCAAAAATGGCGCTACGTGAATTTGCCGTTAAGGGCCTTGCTGGTCAACTTCTCTCAGGTGCAACTAGTGGAATTACATTTGTGATTGATAGCTTATTTGTATTTCGCAGTGATAGAAGAACCGTTCACGACTTAATCGTTGGAAGCAAAGTCATCCAACTCTAGTTCTACTCGTTAAAGTCCCCGCCGCGGCCAGTAATCTTTGGACCACGCTTAGTTGGGTGATCAAATCTGAATATGACCACGCCAACTAAGAGTGCAAATATCAAGAAGATCGCTACCGCTATCTCCATATTTAAGCCATTACCGCCCAAATAACTAGAGCGAAAATTGCTAGTCCAAGACCAATTACTGCAATTGCAGTTAATGATAGGAAGTCTCTTGATGAGGCAATCTTCTTTGTTAGAGCTGTTGGCTCTTTAACTTTACCCATATCAAGAAGTAAAGCCTCTGCTTCACGGATTGCTGCATATTGGGAAACAATTGCTAGAAATCCTGTGACTGCTGCTACTCCAATTGTGAGATATCCAGCTGCATCGCTAGCTGTTGCAAAGGTTCCTTGAGCAGCAAGAACTAATATTGCAACTAAGACTAGAGCTGGCGAAATCTGAGCGATAATAATTTGCATCCGCTTAGCGTTCCAAAGTTTTAATAGGTCTTTCTCATCCATATTTTCATTCTCTCCTTATCCAGGCTGGTGCCTGCTGATATCAGAGTCTAAGGCACAAGAGCAGAACACACAGTGCTGGCTTTCAAAGAGGGAGAGACTTGTTGGCTTTATAGTTGGATTACCTGCTCAATTAAGCTGTTGGAGCCTCTGCTAAGTCTTCTGGAGTATCAGGAAGTGCCTCGCGAGGCACACCCTTAAAGGTCAATGTCTCTTTGCCTTCTTCTCCCTCAACATCGATAAGGATTATCTGGCCGCTCTTAATCTCACCAAAGAGAATTTTCTCTGATAAGACATCCTCGATCTCTCGTTGAATTGTTCTACGAAGTGGACGAGCACCTAGCACTGGGTCATAACCGCGGTGGGCAAGTACTGCCTTTGCCTTTGAGGTTAATTCAATTCCCATATCTTTTGCCTTAAGGCGTATCTCAAGATTTGTAATCATCAAATCAACAATCTGAACGATTTCGTTTTCAGATAACTGGTGGAAGACAATCACATCATCGATGCGGTTAAGAAACTCTGGGCGGAAATGATTCTTGAGCTCATCTTGGACCTTATTCTTCATGCGCTCATAATTTCCTAGCGCGTCATTTACGTTAGTAAAGCCAAGAGCTAAGGACTTGGAGATGTCGCGAGTTCCAAGGTTTGTTGTCATGATGATTACAGTGTTCTTGAAATCAACTTGACGTCCTTGGGCATCAGTTAGACGGCCTTCTTCTAATACTTGAAGCAGTGAGTTGAAGATATCTGGGTGAGCTTTTTCAATCTCATCAAATAGCACTACAGAAAATGGACGGCGACGAACTTTCTCGGTTAATTGACCACCCTCGTCATATCCAACATATCCTGGAGGAGCGCCAAAGAGGCGAGAGGCTGTGTGCTTCTCGGAATACTCTGACATATCAAGTGCGATGAGTGCATCCTCATTACCGAAGAGGAATTGGGCAAGAGTTCTTGAAAGTTCTGTCTTACCAACTCCAGAGGGGCCTGCGAAAATAAATGATCCACCAGGACGCTTAGGATCTTTTAGCCCTGCGCGAGTGCGACGAATTGCTTGAGAGAGAGCTTTAATTGCTTGCTCTTGGCCAATCACGCGCTTATGGAGTTCATCTTCCATACGAAGCAGGCGAGAAGTTTCAGCTTCAGTTAACTTAAACACCGGAATTCCTGTTGCAGTTGAGAGGACTTCAGCAATTAACTCTTCATCAACTTCAGAGACAACATCAAGGTCTCCTGCCTTCCAAGATTTTTCGCGCTCAGATTTTTCAACCATTAATTGCTTCTCTTTATCGCGAAGTGATGCAGCCTTTTCAAAATCTTGGCCATCAATTGCTGACTCTTTCTCTTTTCTAACATCAGCGATCTTGTCGTCAAAGGCGCGTAGCTCAGGAGGTGCGGTCATGCGACGAATACGAAGGCGAGATCCTGCCTCATCGAGAAGATCAATGGCTTTATCTGGCAAGAAACGATCTGCGATATAGCGATCTGCAAGTGTTGCGGCAGCAACAATTGCATCATCATTTATGGAAACTTTATGGTGTGATTCATAACGATCACGAAGACCTTTTAGGATCTCAATGGTGTGGGTAAGTGATGGCTCAGCTACTTGAATTGGCTGGAAGCGACGCTCTAGCGCAGCATCCTTTTCCAAGTGCTTGCGATACTCATCAAGAGTTGTTGCGCCAATTGTCTGGAGCTCACCGCGGGCAAGCATGGGCTTTAAGATGCTAGCTGCATCAATTGCGCCCTCTGCTGCTCCTGCGCCAACTAGTGTGTGAATTTCATCGATAAACAAAATGATGTCGCCTCTGGTGCGAATCTCTTTTAATACTTTCTTTAAGCGCTCTTCAAAATCACCGCGATAGCGAGATCCAGCAACTAGAGCGCCTAGATCTAGCGAGTAGAGCTGCTTGTCCTTTAGCGTCTCTGGGATATCGCCTTTAACAATTGCTTGAGCTAAACCTTCAACGACCGCAGTCTTTCCAACGCCAGGTTCACCAATTAATACTGGATTATTTTTTGTGCGGCGAGAGAGAATCTGCATTACGCGTTCAATCTCTTTTTCCCGGCCAATTACTGGATCTAGTTTTCCTTCGCGGGCAGCAGTGGTTAAGTTGCGACCGAATTGATCAAGGATTAAAGATGTGGATGGAGTTCCCTCTGCTGGTCCTGCTGTAACTGCTTCTTTTCCTTGATAGCCAGAGAGTAATTGAATTACTTGTTGACGAACTCGATTGAGATCTGCGCCAAGTTTTACTAGAACTTGCGCAGCAACACCTTCTCCTTCACGGATAAGGCCAAGAAGAATGTGTTCGGTTCCAATGTAATTATGTCCAAGTTGAAGCGCTTCACGAAGTGATAGCTCAAGAACTTTCTTAGCTCTTGGAGTAAATGGAATATGACCTGATGGAGCTTGCTGACCCTGGCCAATAATTTCTTCAACTTGAGAACGAACCGCTTCAAGTGAAATTCCTAGAGACTCTAAACCTTTTGCAGCAACGCCTTCACCTTCATGGATTAGGCCAAGGAGGATATGTTCGGTTCCGATGTAATTGTGATTGAGCATGCGAGCCTCTTCTTGCGCCAGAACAACAACGCGGCGGGCTCGATCGGTAAAGCGCTCAAACATCAGTTCATCTCCTTTTCAGGCTTGCTAAAACGGACTGGCTCTAGCGTATAAGAAGGCCTGAAACGATGCGACATCTATTTTCCTGCCCCCAAATCAGCGCTAGATATGGGAATCCACAGGGGCTATAACCGCCATATTTAGGTTTTTATGCCCGAAAAGATTAGAGAATCTTGAGCATTCTGGTGTTACCCAGGGTGTTGGGCTTCACGCTCTCAAGGTCTAGAAACTCAGCAATGCCTTCATCGTAGGAGCGTAGTAGTTGTTGATAGACATCAGCCTCGACAGGGGTTCCTTCAATAACTTTAAATCCATGTTGCGCGAAAAACTCAGTTTCAAATGTTAAGCAAAATAATCTTTTCAAGCCTAAGGAAATGGCCCGATTGGTAATTGCTTCTAGAATCTGATTACCAATCTTCTGTCTTCTAAATCCTTCATCCACTGCAACAGTTCTAACCTCACCTAAATCCTCCCAAAGAACGTGAAGCGCTCCGCAACCAATTACTTTCCCATCAGTTTCTGCAACAAAGAACTCTTGAACATCTTCATAGAGTTTGACTGTGTCTTTTGAAAGAAGGCGGCGCTGCAGAGCATATTGATCAATGATTGCGCGAATTGATTTCACATCTGTAGCCCTTGAAGGGCGAACAATAACAGCCATTTAATTATCTTCCGGCTTTACTAATGGAAAGAGAATTGTCTCTCGAATTCCAAGACCAGTTAAAGCCATCAGTAGTCGATCAATTCCCATACCAACTCCTCCCATAGGAGGCATGCCATGTTCCATCGCGTTAAGGAAATCTTCATCAACTTGCATTGCCTCTAGATCACCTTTTGCTCCAAGTTTTGCTTGTTCTATTAGGCGATCTCTTTGGATCACAGGATCGATTAACTCGCTATATCCAGTAGCTAATTCAAAGCCATCGATATATAGATCCCACTTCTCAGCAATTCCTTTAACGCTGCGGTGTTCTCGAACAAGTGGTGAGGTATCAACTGGGAATCCCATAACAAAGGTTGGGGTATTTAACTTGCCGCTATAGAAGTGTTCAAAGATATCCTCAGCTAACTTGCCATTAATCCAGGCTGGATCAACTTTTAGGCCAGCTTTTTCAGCAATCTTTGCTAGCTCTTCTCGGCTCGTAGCTGGAGTAACAGATAAACCGACAGCCTCTGAGATAGCGGTATAAAAATCTAGCTCTCTCCAATTCCCACCTAGATCACTAATTCGTCCATCGTGATGTTCAACTTTGTGAGATCCAAAGATGGCAAGAGCTGCATTTTGGACTATCTCTTGGGTTAGAGATTTCATATTCTGCCAATCTGCATAGGCCCAATACATCTCAAGCATTGCAAACTCTGGAGAGTGGCTTGAATCAGCGCCCTCATTTCTGAAATTTCTATTTATTTCAAAGACTTTTTCAATGCCACCAACCACGCATCTTTTTAGGAATAACTCAGGAGCAATTCTTAAATAAAGGTCCATGTCATAGGCATTACTAAAGGTTTTAAAGGGCCTTGCTGCTGCTCCCCCATGCATAACTTGCAGCATTGGAGTCTCAACTTCAATAAAGTCATACTTATCAAAAGTCTCTCTTACCGACTTGAGAACTTTTGGTCTAATTCTTGCATTCGCTCTTGCCTCAGGCCTAACAATTAAATCTACATATCTTTGGCGAACCCGAGTCTCTTCATTTAGCGGGTTATGCTCATTTGGAAGCGGGCGCAGGGCTTTGGAGGCTAATTGATAAGAATTGGCAAGAATTGATAACTCGCCACGCTTTGAAGTTATTACCTCGCCAGTAACACTTACAATATCGCCTAAATCAATATCACTCTTCCAACTCTCTAAAACTGCTTCGCCAACTTTATCTAGCGAAAACATTGCTTGTAGTTCTGTGCCATCACCTTCACGAAGAGTTGCAAAACATAACTTTCCAGTATCGCGCTTAAAAATTATTCGCCCAGCTACGCTCTCAATTTCGCCAGATGGGCTATCTGTTGCTAGATCTTTAAATCTCTCGCGGATTTCTTTTAAAGAGGCTGTTCTATTAACTGATACGGGATATGGGGCTATGCCGCGGCCAAGCAATGATTGGCGTTTTTCGCGTCTAATTCTTAATTGCTCAGGAAGGTCATTTTCAGGCATAGTGCCGATAAGTCTAACCATTCCTCTCGTGCACAAGACGTAGGCCAGTAAGGGTTAAATCGGGTTGGTGATATTCAATTGTCTCTGAAATTCCCAGCACCAATGGCGCTAAACCACCAGTTGCTATCACTGAGATCTTCTCGTTGTCTGGATAGAGCGCATCTAGCTCATCACTAATACGAGCAACAAGGCCATCTACTTGGCCTGCAAAGCCATAGATAGTTCCGGATTGAAGCGCCTCTACTGTGTTTTTGCCAATCACTGACTTAGGTTTAACTAATTCAACTTTTCTTAACTGCGCAGCCCTTGATGCAAGAGCCTCTACAGAGATCTCAATTCCTGGAGCTAGCGCCCCTCCTAAGAACTCACCTTTTGGTGAGACGACATCAAAGTTAGTAGAAGTTCCAAAATCAACAACTATGCATGCGCCATGGTTATAGAGCGTATGAGCAGCAAGGGTATTTACGATGCGATCAGCTCCAATTTCCTTTGGATTATCAACTAGAAGCGGTACTCCAGTCTTTACTCCTGGCTCAATAATGGTTGTTGGTAGATCTTGAAAATGGCGATTAATCATCGCTCTTGCTTCCCTAAGTACTGAAGGAACTGTTGAACAGATAGAAAGGCCAGTTAACTCATAGCCGGTAATTAGAGAGCGATATTGTAACCATAATTCATCGGCAGTATCTCTAGCATCGGTTTTAACTCGCCAAGTATCAATCATCTTTTCTTTGGAAAAGATTCCAAGAACGGTATTGGTATTGCCGATATCAATAGTTAATAGCATTTAGAAATCCAATCCGATATCTAGTACTGGGGCTGAGTGGGTTAACGCACCAACTGCTAAGTAATCAACACCTGTTGCAGCATAGGCGGCAGCATTTTCAAGTTTTAGACCGCCTGATGATTCAAGTTTAGTATTGGATCCTCTAGCAATTTCAACAGCTGCTTTAGTCTGCTCAATACTCATATTGTCTAGCAGCACTATTTCAACGCTGCATTGCAGAGCCTCTTTTAACTGTTCTAAGGTATCAACTTCAACCTCAATAAGAGCACCTGGCGCAGCTTTCTTAACCCGATTAATCGCCTCACTAACTGAGCCAGCTGCAGCAATATGGTTATCTTTGATTAAAGCTTGATCGCTAAGGTTCAATCGATGATTTAAGCCGCCGCCCATACGAACTGCATATTTCTCAAGCTCCCTAAGTCCGGGAGTTGTTTTTCTAGTGTCGCGAATAGCAGTTTTACTCGAAGAGACTTCTTTGACCCAGAGGTTAGTAAATGTTGCAATTCCGGAGAGATGAGAGAGAAAGTTCAGTGCAGTCCGCTCGGCTTTAAGTATCGATCTCGTCTCTGCCCTTAGGCGGATTAACTCAGTATTAGCACTAACTTCCTGGCCATCTTTAACTAATAATTCGTATTCTTTTATCCCGCATTGCTCAAGAACAGTTGCAGCAACTAAGCAACCAGCAATTACTCCACTCTTTCTTGTAACAAAGCGGGCATTACTTACTTGAGATTGGTTAATTGTTGCCTGACTAGTTAAATCATCAGTAACTGAGTCCTCAGATAATGCTTCGCTTACCTTGCTATTGATTGCATCGGGGTTTAACCCTTGATTAGTTATTAACTTACTTAACGATTGTGAGATCACTATTCACCTCCGTAATCGTTGAGCTCCAAGAGCCATCACTTGCAAGCTTTTGAGTAATTCTCTTTAGCCATGCATTTGAGCTCTCTGGATAATCCTGGCGGTAATGAGAGCCTCTAGATTCACGCCTTTCAAGTGCTGAGCGAGCAATGGCAGTTGCTAGCAGATATAAATTAGTAGTCTCCCAAGCATCAACGCTGGCATAAATTGTTGCAGCGCCTTTTAGTCGCTCTAAAGTTTTTAGAGTTTCCTTAAGTGATGCCTCACTTCTTACTACTCCAGCCCCCTTTGACATAGCTCTCTGTAGCTCGCCGCGAATAGATGGTGAGAGAAGAAAGTCATATGAATCCTGAGCAACGGGCTGTTCTTGAGGCAGTTGGTTTGCAGCAATATCTTCAGCAATTCGAGCTCCAAATACCAAGCCCTCTAGTAAGGAGTTGGAAGCAAGGCGATTAGCCCCATGCGCCCCCGTGCAAGCAGTTTCGCCAACTGCATAAAGGCCAGCAACTGAGCTATGACCATTTAGATCTGTTCTTACACCGCCTGAGGCATAGTGCGAAGCAGGAGATACTGGAATCAGATCAATTGCAGGATCAATCCCAATTTCTTTACATGAGGCATATATTGTTGGAAAGCGTTCTGAGAATTCTTTAATTCCTCTTGCATCAAGCCAGACATGTTGGCTATGAGTAATCTCCATCTGGCGTGAAATTTCTTTAGCAACAACATCGCGAGGAGCAAGATCAGCTAATTTGTGAACATCGCGCATAAATCGCTCACCGCGATTATTAACTAGAAATGCTCCTTCGCCCCTAAGAGCTTCTGAAATTAAAGGTTGCTGACCTTTTGAACCTTCGCCGATATATAGAACTGTTGGATGAAACTGGATGAATTCCACATCAGCGACCTCTGCTCCTGCTCTTAAGGCAAGTGCAACGCCGTCACCAGTTGATACTGATGGATTAGTCGTTTGAGAATAAACCTGACCTAGCCCGCCAGTTGCTAGCACTACAGCTTTTGCTAACACCTCGCCAACGCCATCTCGACTACCTTCGCCAATAACATGCAAGGTAACGCCGCAAACTCTTCCACTGTTACTCTTTAGAACATCTAAGACCAGAGCATGTTCGATAACTTCGATTCCAAGATCATCAGAGACTGCTGCAAGGAGAGCCCTTGATACTTCAGCTCCTGTTGCATCTCCTCCAGCATGAAGGATTCGATTTCTTAAATGTCCACCTTCTCTAGTCAGAGCAATCTCGCCAGTTTCTGACTTATCAAAGACAGCGCCTCTTGCAATCAATTTTCTTACCGCCTCTGGCCCTTCACTAACCAAAACTTTTACTGCTGCTAGATCACATAGGCCTGCTCCTGCAACAAAGGTGTCTTCTTCATGTTGGCTTGGTGAATCTCCTGGTCCTAGAGCTGCAGCAATTCCGCCTTGCGCCCACTTTGTTGAGCCAGCATCGATGGATGACTTAGTAACTAGTAATACTGAAAGATTATGAGCTCGAATCTGCAGCGCAGTAGTAAGTCCTGCAACACCAGAGCCAATAACTACAACATCGGCTTGGGCTCGCCAGCCAGGAAGTGGCGCTCTAAGTCTCATGCGCGCACCAGTGAGTTCTGCATCGCCATATTATCAATCAATCTAACGCCCTCAATCCACCCAGCAATAATTACTCGCGTTTTAAGACTTGATTCATCTGCCACTTGAAAGCTCTCTTCATCAATTATTTCAGCGTAATCTAAAGTAAATGAACTATGCTTTTCAATCTGCTTCAAAGCTTGGCGCGCGCTAGTAAGGCTTGATTCGCTGCTTGCCACTCTTAGTATTTTTGAAATTACCTCTGCACTTTTAAGGCCTTGATCACTTAATCTGACATTTCGTGATGAGAGAGCAAGGCCGCTGGTATCTCGAATAGTTGGCACAGCAATTATCTGGATCTCTGGATGGATCCTTGCTGCCATTTCTTTAATCAGGAAGAGTTGCTGGAAATCTTTCTCGCCAAAGACTGCATATTTTGGCCGGCATAATTCAAAGAGGCGATTAACTACGGTCAATACTCCATCAAAGTGACCTAGGCGATGAACTCCTTCAAAACTTCTTCCAATCTCACCTGATGAGAGCTTCTTTAATTCACCTGGATAAATAATTTCATAACTTGGTCGCCAGAGAATTGTTGCGCCGGCCTCTTTGGCCAACTGGCTATCGTGTTTTGGAGTAGTTGGATATTTAGCTAGATCATCTTTATTTTCAAATTGAAGTGGATTAACAAAAACAGATACGGCTACCTCATCTGCTAATTCACGGGCGCGCCTAATTAGTGATTGATGACCAGCGTGAAGTGCTCCCATAGTGGGAACAAATGCGCATGGGTTATTAAGGTCGGTTAGGACTTCGACTTCTCTCACTTTATTTACAGCTCCAGTCCGTTAGTGGTACCAGGCGATGGCAAGTCTACCCCGCTAATTAAGGGCCGCCAAAAGCACCTTTACCGCTCCAAAACCAGTTAATTGCGCCTCTGGGTCTACTTCCAACCAAGGTCGCAATACAAACTCCCGCTTTGGAGTATCACGTAGTCCATCGCGTTCCAGGTCTTCGCCAAGGGCTGAAAGGAGTCCACTAATCGCTCGCTCAGCTCTATCCTGATCAAAGGATTCACTCATCTAACTAAGCATCTTTCGAAGATGGCTTTTTCTTTCGTTTTACGCTTTCATCACTTTTGCCATTTGCTCTTGGCTTTATTGCAACCGGAGGGATTCGAGAAGGAATGCGTGAAGACGATCCAGTCCAAGCAGGCCGCTTTGGTCTTGATGCCACATGTTTAAAAATTACCGCAATCTCTTCCTTCTGCAAGGTTTCTTTTTGTAACAGCTCTTCAACCAAAGCATCAAGAATCGAACGGTTTTCAATCAAGATTTCATAGGCTTCTTGGTGGGCTTGTTCAATTAAGGTTTTGATCTCTTGATCAATTGTTGCTGCTAACTCCTCTGAATAATCTCTTTGATGTCCGTAATCTCTTCCCATAAATGGAGCAGCATCGCCGCTTCCTAACTTAATAGCGCCTAACTTCTCAGTCATTCCATATTGAGTAACCATTGCGCGTGCAAGGGTGGTTGCTTTCTCAATATCGTTAGATGCCCCAGTAGTTGGATCGTGGAATACCAGCTCTTCTGCAGCTCTTCCGCCCATTGTGTATGCAAGTTGATCAAGCATCTGATTTCTGGTCGTGGAGTATTTATCTTCATCGGGCAAGACCATGGTGTAACCAAGTGCTCGCCCTCTAGGCAAAATTGTTATCTTGTGGACTGGATCTGTGTGAGGAAGTGCGTGTGCAACTAAGGCATGGCCGCCTT
>VGAJ01000009.1 GCA_016870795.1 Actinomycetota bacterium
GGCGATCTAGCATCCCGCCATGTCCTGGAAGAATTGTTCCCATATCCTTAATTGATAGATCTCGCTTTATGCCACTTTCTAATAGGTCGCCAACTGTTGCAGTAAGTGCTCCGGCGCATCCTGCCAGCGCTCCAATTACTGGGTGATAATCAAGGAGATAGTAAAAAGCAAGCGAGCTTCCAATTGCGCTAAATATCAACCCGCCAAAGAATCCTTCCCAGGTCTTCTTTGGTGAAATCTTTGGAGCAAGAGGGTGTTTTCCAAGTAAAACTCCGAAGGCCCAAGCAAAGGTGTCATTGCAGCCAACCATGATCACAAGCGTTGCAATATAGGAAAATCCCTCCCCAGATCTGGCAAGTAGAAGAATAAAACCTGCCACAAAGCCTGGATATAAAAGTGCAAAAGCTGATGCGGTAGCTCTACTAACAAAGCCATCAACTCCGCCGCGAAGAACAAGGAGTAAGTTAAAAATTAAGGAAACTACCATCGAAACAGTCAAGCCTGGAAGCCCGCCAATCCAAGTACTTCCAAGAATTAAGGCAGTTGAAAGAGCAAGCCCTAGGTAATTTGAAGTAATGCCCCGAGCTTTAAATGCTGCAGTTAACTCCTTTAGAGCAATCAAAACCGCAACAGTCACAAATGCTGCAAAAGCAATTGGAGCATATGAGATGGTGGAGAAAACTATTGCAAGAAGTAATAGACCTACCAAAATGGAGGGGAAGAGCTTTCGCCCCGCCTTCTTATTTATCGCCTTATTAATTGAGTGAAGGTCGCTCATAGTTTTACCTCAAAGTTAGACTTCGAGAAGTTCGGCTTCCTTATGCTTTAACATCTCATCGATTTTTGCCACATGATCAGAGGTGACTTTCTCAAGCTCTTTCTCGCCGCGAGAGAGATCATCTTTACCAATCTGGCCATCTTTCTCTAGCTTCTCCATGGCCTCTTTAGCAGCTCTTCTAATGCTTCGAATCGAGATTTTAGAATCCTCAGCCTTGGTCTTTGCCACCTTAATAAACTCTTTACGTCTCTCCTCAGTTAGCTGTGGGAAATTAACGCGAATTACTGTGCCATCTCCCCCAGGATTTACTCCAAGATCTGATTCTCTAATTGACTTCTCTATTGAGGTGATTGCTCCCTTATCAAATGGGGTAATCATCGCTGTTCTTGCCTCTGGAACTTGAATTGTTGCGAGTTGCGAAAGCGGGGTGAGAGTTCCGTAATACTCAACCATAATCTTGGCGAACATTGATGGATGGGCTCTTCCAGTTCTAATCGCTGCCATATCTTCCTTTGCAACGTCAACAGCCTTATTCATCTTGGTATTGGTATCGGCAATTACTGTTTGAATACTCATCTATTCCCCTTAATTAACTAACGTTCCGATTGCCTCGCCACGAACAGCGCGAGCAATATTGCCATTTTCAAGAAGGTTAAATACCACGATAGGCAATTTATTCTCGCGGCAGAGGCTAAATGCTGCAGCATCGGCTACAGCAAGTGATTTCGATAAAACTTCATCATAGGTAATAACGTCATAGCGCTTTGCATCTTTATCTTTTCTAGGATCTGCTGAATAGACCCCATCAACCCCGCTCTTAGCAAGAAGAAGAGCATCTACTCCTATTTCAAGTGCTCTCTGAGCTGCAACGGTATCGGTTGTGAAAAATGGCATACCCGCGCCTGCGCCAAAGATAACTACTCGCCCCTTTTCTAGATGGCGAATTGATCTACGTGGAATATATGGCTCAGCAACTTGACCCATAGCAATAGCGGTTTGAACTCTGGTTTCAATTCCTTCTTTTTCTAGAAAATCTTGTAGCGCTAGGCAGTTCATAACAGTTCCTAGCATTCCCATATAGTCGGCTCTAGCACGATCCATACCGCGCTCTTGAAGTTCTGCGCCTCTAAAGTAATTTCCGCCGCCAACAACAATAGCTACTTGAGTTCCGGAGCGAACTACCTCTGCAATTTGCTCGGCAACGCCATGGACTACATCTGGATCTACTCCAACGCCCTTGCTTCCGCCAAAGACCTCACCAGATAATTTAAGGAGTACTCGCTTATAGGCCTTTCGCTTATCTGCCA
Source organism: Actinomycetota bacterium (assembly GCA_016870795.1). Taxonomy (GTDB): domain Bacteria; phylum Actinomycetota; class Actinomycetes; order Nanopelagicales; family Nanopelagicaceae; genus MAG-120802. Next base: position 2,086 of record VGAJ01000009.1, read on the forward strand.
TATCGCCACTCCTTAAATATCTAGAGATCTACGGAAATAACTTTACTGTCCTACTCGGAATCGATAGAAGGCTGACACGGAATTTTGCGCCTCAGTAAGGATGGCTGCAACGCTCTTTTTCTGATCTTTAGCAAAGGCCTGCTCAAGAAGAGCAACTTCTTTGATAAAGCCAGTCACGCGCCCCTCAGTAATCTTGGCGATAGCTGCCTCAGGCTTACCCTCATTCTTAGCGGTCTCTTCAGCAACTTTACGCTCATGCTCTAAGACATCAGCAGGCACTGAAGCTCTATCTAAGTACTGTGGGGCAAAGGCTGCAATGTGCTGAGCAATATCCTTGCCAACTACTGCATCATCTTTCGCAAGTGCTACCAATACTCCAACTTGTGGTGGCAAATCTGGGCTAGTGCGATGTAGATATTGAGCATTGGGCGAGCCTTGAATTACTGCAAGACGTCTTAACTCAACTTTCTCACCCATTGTCGCATTAGCTTCATCAATTACCTCTTGCACAGCTTTACCTGTTGCAAGCTTTGAAGTTAGAAATGCTGCAAGATCGCTCTGCTTTGAGGAAAATAGGTGCTCAAGAAGTTCATTGGCAACTGCTTGAAATCTCTCTCCCTTAGCAACGAAATCTGTTTCACAATTAAGTTCAAGCATTACCGAAGTGTTGCCCTCTGATTTGGCAGCGATAAGTCCATTTGAAGTGGCTCTACCTTCACGCTTGGTAACACCTTTAAGGCCTTTAACTCGGATAATTTCTACTGCCTTATCAAAGTCGCCTTCTGCTTCATCTAAAGCTTTTTTGCAATCGACCATGCCGGCTGCAGTTGCTTCGCGAAGTCTCTTAACATCAGCTGCTGAATATGACACTTATGCTCCTTGGTTCTCAGTTGGTGCTTCAGGAGATCCTGCAAGTAGCTCCTTTTCCCAATCTGCAAGAGGCTCACCTGCAGCAACGCTTCCTTCAGCGCTCTTAGCTGCATCCATTGCTTCTTTAGCAACATTTGCAGAGCGCGCTTGAAGTCCTGCTGCAACAGCATCTGCAATAACGCGAGTTAGCAGCGCTACTGAGCGAATCGCATCATCGTTTCCAGGAATCTTGAAATCAACTTCATCTGGATCGCAATTGGTATCAAGAATTGCAATAACTGGAATTCCAAGCTTATGAGCCTCAGCAACTGCTAGATGCTCTTTCTTAGTATCAACCACCCAAACTGCCGATGGCAACTTGGTCATGTTACGAATTCCATCAAGGTTCTTATGAAGCTTTTCGCGCTCACGACGGAGCAAGAGAAGTTCTTTTTTAGTTAGAACTTGATCATTAGATGCCTCAAGCGCCTCTAGTTCCTTAAGGCGCTGGATACGCTTATATACAGTTGGGAAGTTGGTCAGCATTCCACCGAGCCAACGCTCTGTGACATAAGGCATTCCAACTCGAGCGGCTTGAGACTTAATTGGCTCTTGAGCCTGCTTCTTTGTTCCTACAAATAGTAGGTGTCCACCCTTTGCAACGCTATCTTTGACAAAGTCATAGGTCTTATCGATTAGCGCAAGTGATTGCTGAATATCGATGATGTAGATTCCATTGCGCTCTGTGAAGATAAAGCGCTTCATCTTTGGATTCCAACGACGAGTCTGATGTCCGAAGTGAACACCGCTGTCGAGGAGTTCTCGCATTGTTACAACCGCCATGGCGGCACGCTCCTTAAGCGCGAACTTTTCGTTCGCATCGGTTAATGAACCAACTATTTGTTAGTTCTCTAGCGTCTAGGCACCGACTAACCCATTTAGAGTCAGACCGAAATGGTTTCCTCAAGTTAATTACAGCGTGTGTAATTAAATGAAGTAGACGCGTGAAGTCACAGAGTTTTACCTCTGTGCAGGCCAAATCCTACCCGACCCACAACCCCACTTTTTCCACCAATATCGCCCATAACTGCCCTAGATCGATAAGGGTGCAAGGCAGATTTGCCTCTATGAAAGCCGCTGCTCTTCTCACCGCCTTTCTTATTGGCCTGGTTGCAGGGATTACATTTTCCGATCCACTAAATATTGAAATATCTTCAAAGCCGCTGAAAGAGGATATTCGTAGGGGTATAGATTAAGAACTATGGCATTTACCCAACCCTCACGAAATCTAGCTCTTGAGCTAGTGCGAGTTACTGAGACTGCAGCGATTGCAGCATCTCGCTGGGTTGGACGAGGGGCAAAAAATGATGCTGATCAAGTAGCAGTCGATGGCATGAGAAAGATGATCAATACCGTCTCCATGAATGGCGTAATAGTTATTGGCGAGGGCGAGAAAGATCACGCTCCGATGCTATTTAATGGCGAGCAGGTTGGCGATGGAAATGGTCCATCAGTTGATGTTGCAGTAGATCCAATTGATGGCACAACTCTTACCGCTAAGGGAATGAATAACGCAATTAGCGTAATCGCACTTGCCGAGCGTGGCACTATGTTTGATCCAACAACTGTATTTTATATGAAGAAGTTAGTTGTTGGCCCAGAAGCAGCTGACGTTGTCGACATCACCGCCCCGGTTAAAGAGAACTTGAAACGGATCGCTAAGGCAAAACGCCGTGATATCGAATCACTAACGGTTGTTCTCCTGGATAGGCCAAGACATGATCAATTAGTTAAGGAGATCAGAGAGACTGGAGCAAGAATTAAATTCATCACCGATGGCGATGTGGCAGGAGCAGTTGAAGCAGCCCGCGATGAGACAGGAATTGATGCCCTCATGGGAATTGGTGGCACTCCGGAAGGAATCATTGCCGCTTGCGCTATGAAGTGTTTAGGCGGGGTAATTCAAGCGATCCTGCATCCAAGGGATGAGGCAGAGCGAGAGAAAGCCATAGCAAATGGCATGGATCTTGAGAAGGTATTAACTACCAATGATCTAGTTTCAGGTGAGAATGTCTTCTTTGCCGCAACTGGAATAACAGATGGCGAGCTATTAAAGGGTATTCGCTTCACAGATCGATATATCCAATCAAACTCGCTTGTAATGCGCTCTCGTTCAAAGACAATACGATTTATTTCTAGCGAGCACCCGCTACAAGATTGATTCTCAAGCCCTGGGATGGGCTTGCTCATATGCTTTTTTGATTCTCTCTTGAGAGACATGGGTATATATCTGAGTAGTTGCAAGGGATGAGTGACCGAGAATCTCTTGAACAGTTCTTAAATCTGCGCCACCTTCAAGTAAATGTGTTGCTACGCTATGTCTAATAGTATGTGGTCCTAATTTCTTATCGCTACCAATTGCCTCCATCGCTTGATAAACAACGCTTCTAGCAACTCTCTGATCAATTCTCTTGCCACGAGAACCAATAAATAGCGCGCTGCCACTTGCTTCACTTACTAGCTCTGCTCTTCCTTTATTAATCCAATTATCAACAGCATTAAGTGCTGGTTGGCCAAGAGGAACGATTCTTTCTTTACTTCCTTTACCCATCACTTTGATAGTTGATCTCTGCCTATCAATATCACCAAGATCTAGACCAACTAGCTCTGAGATACGAATACCTGAGCCATATAAGACTTCAACTAACGCTAGATCTCGAAGCGAGCTGGCACTTTCCTCTTCCTGCGCTCTTATCTCAAGTGCTTTTATTGTTAGCGCTGCACTTTCGATATCTAAAACATCAGGCAAATTTCTCTCAGGCTTTGGGGCAATTAAATCTTTACCAATATCTCTTGCTAGCCAGCCGCTTCTAGCCCCCCAATAGGTAAAGGCGCGTATTGAAACTACTCGGCGGGTAATTGAAGATCTAGCTGCTCCCTTACTAGAGAGGTTTGCAAGCCAAGAGCGAATGTGATTTAGCTCTAGCTGAGCAAACTCTGACACTCCCAATTGATTTATGTGAACCAAGAGCGACTCTAAATCGGCAAGGTATGCCCTAATGGAGTTCTCTGAGAGATTTCGCTCAGCGATTAGATGGCTGCGATAAGCCTTTGCCAACTCACTATCTAGCGCCATAAACCCTAGGTTATCTAGGAATCACCTCTAAGAACGATAGACACAGCGTTGCTTATAAGCAACACTTAATCCACGCTGTTTCAGATGCGCAAAGTGTGGATCTTCTTCGGTGGTTTGTCAGAGGTAAGTGAATCACTTAGCTACTAAATGGCGAAGGGGCAGCAATTGAAAATTCTCTTAGTAATAAGTGATACAGCCCTTGAGCCAAGCCTTACAAATACTGCGACTGAAATAAGAGTCACAATTGGAATCAATGATGATTTTGATCAGATTTTAGATGTTACATCCGGGATATTAGACACTGAGCAGATAGCTCACTTGCATCGCCTATGGGCAGATGATGCTTTTCCTAGGGACTTTAATCGAACTGGAGATGAGCTAATCATCACTGCAAGAGAGTGATTAGCTGCGCTTCTTATCTATTGCGCCAAGGGCGATAAGCAGAGTCTCTGGAGACACTTCAAGTGCTTGAGCAAGTGGGGCAATGACATCAATTTTTGGGGTGCGCTCTTGGCGAAAATATCGCGAGATCGAGCCCTTATCGATTCCTGTTTTTAAGTGGAGTTCTTCAAGCCCTGAAATCCCTAATTGTTCCATTCTTGCTCTTAGCCAATCTGATGATTCGCTAGGAGTTAACTTCGCTCCTCTTTTTAAAGCTGTGCCCATAGCTAAATTCTTTTCTCTCCTTACCTAAAAACCTTACTCAGGTTTTTTTCCTGCTCTTATTAGCCCATAAGTTAGCGCATCTTCTAGCGCCATAGCAGAGGCGGCAATAACATTTTCATGAACTCCTATTGTGCTCCATTCGCCATGACCATCGCTGCTCTCAACTAATACTCTTGTAATAGCCCCCGTTCCAAGGCGACCTTCCAAGATACGAACTTTGTAATCAGTTAGCTCAAGCTCAGCTAGTTCTGGATATAACTTCTCAAGACCATTTCGTAGCGCTCTATCGATAGCGTTTACTGGACCATTTCCACGACCAGAGGATGAAATTAATTCTCCCTTTGCCCTAATACTTACCTCAGCTCTTGAAGTTACTGAGCCATCTTCGAGCTGATCAACGCTAGTTTTCCAACTCTCGATAGTGAAAAAAGAGGGTTTCTTTCCAGCAAGCTCTTCTCGCAATAACAGCTCAAAGCTGGCATCTGCTGCCTCAAATGTGTAACCACCAGATTCCAGTTCTTTTACTCGCTCAACTAAGCGAGCCACAACCTCTTTTTCTTTACTTAAGTCAAAACCAAGTTGTGAGGATTTAATTTCAATTGAAGCTCTTCCTGCCATTTCAGAAACGAGCATTCTCATATCGTTACCAACACGTTCAGGGTTTTCATGTTGATAGAGCGCTGGATCAACTTTAATTGCGGATGCATGAAGTCCGGCTTTATGTGCAAAGGCAGAGATACCAACGTATGGCTGTCTGGCACTTGGTGAGACATTGGTAACTTCAGCAACAGCGTGAGCGATTCTAAATGCCTCCTCTAGCGCTCCAGCTGGAAGTACTTCTTGTTTCTTCTTTAGCTGCAGATTAGCAATGATTGAAATAAGATCTGCATTTCCAGTTCTCTCGCCATAGCCATTTAAAGTTCCTTGAACATGGCTAGCACCAGCTGCAACAGCAGCAAGTGAGTTAGCGATAGCGCATCCTGTGTCATTATGACAATGGATTCCAATACGAGCAGCGCTATCTGAAATTACCTTTGCAACTACATCTGATAGTTCATCAGGCAGCATCCCACCATTGGTATCACAGAGAGCAATAACATCTGCTCCGGCCTCTGCTGCAACTCTTACTACCTCAAGTGCGTATGCTAGATTTGCCCGATAACCATCAAAGAAATGTTCTGCATCAAGAAATACTCTCTGGCCGCCTTGCCTTAAAAACTTAATTGAATCCTTAATCATCGCTAGGTTTTCTTGTAAATCTGTTTTCAAAGCTAGCTCAACATGGCGATCATGCGACTTTGCAACAAGAGTTACAACTGGCGCTCCAGAATCAGCCAGCGCTCTAAGAAGGACGTCATCAGCTGCTTTGGTATTGGCCCGCCTAGTAGCGCCAAATGCTACAAATGTTGCATTCTTTAACTTCAACTCTTTAGCAGCTAATTTAAAGAATTCGGTATCTTTTGGATTAGCCCCAGGCCATCCCCCTTCAATAAAGCCGACTCCAAGATCATCAAGATGTCTGGCAATAGTTAATTTGTCATGAACTGAGAGATTAAGACCCTCTTGCTGCGCGCCATCTCTAAGGGTGGTGTCATAGATATGAAATGAATCAGAGATTGCCACTAGATGACTCGCTTCATCCAGCCATGTTTATCAGGGATAGTGCCATGTTGAATGCCAAGTAAGTGATTACGGATCTCCATAGTAATCGGCCCAGGGTTGCCATCACCGGTTACCCAGGTTCCATACTTGCTCTTCGCAGAACCAACAGGTGCAATAACTGCTGCTGTTCCGCAGGCAAAGATTTCAGAAATTTCTCCGCTTGCTACTCCATCGCGCCATTGATCAATAGAGATCATTCCCTCTTCGACTTTATATCCTAAATCTTTAGCAACGCTAAGAATTGAATCTCTTGTTATTCCATGAAGCAGAGTTCCAGTTAATTTTGGAGTAAAAATAGTTGCATCTTTTCCTCTACCCTTAACGAAATAGAGATTCATTCCGCCCATCTCTTCAACCCAGAATCGCTCTTTAGCATCAAGCCAGACCACTTGATCACAACCTTCTTTTGCTGCCTCCTGCTGAGCAAGAAGAGAGGCCGCATAATTTCCACCACATTTTGCCTCGCCAGTTCCACCAAGTACCGCTCTGACATACTCTAAAGAGATCCAAACTGTTACAGCTTTGGCAGAATTAAAGTAAGCAGCTGCAGGGGTGGCAATTACTGCAAATAGCGCTTTATTGGATGGCCTTACTCCAAGACCAACTTCAGTTGCGATCATAAATGGCCTCAAATAAAGAGACTCGCCAACTTTCTTTGGAACCCAGCCAGCATCTTGCTTTACTAAAGCCTCAACGGCGCTAACAAAGTCTTCAACTGGAAGCTCTGGGAGAGTGATTCGCGCTGCGCTCTTTGCAAAGCGAAGAGCATTGGCATCAGGGCGAAAGAGCGCAATAGATCCATCTGGTTGGTAGTAAGCCTTCATCCCTTCAAAAATTTCTTGCCCATAATGAAAGACCATTGCAGCAGGATCTAAATTGAGCGGCCCATAGGCAGAAATTGTTAGATCAGACCAACCACTCGACTGATTCCATTCAGCAACTGCCATGTGATCTGTGAAATATTTTCCAAATCCAGGCGCCTCTAAATACTGATCTCTCTGAGTTGGTGAGATTGGATTTGATGAAGGGCTGATTGTAATTTTCATTAGCTAAGAGCCTTTGCTAGGTCATCGCCTATTTCACTAGTGCTTCGCTTCTTATCGGCTCTTGAAAGCAAGTCAGCCTCAACTGCTTTCTCAACATCTCTTGCAGCATCACTAAGCCCTAAATGATTAAGTAGCATTGCAACAGACATAATTGTTGCAGTTGGATCAGCAATTCCTTTTCCTGCGATATCAGGGGCTGAGCCATGAACTGGTTCAAACATTGAAGGAAACTCGCCACTTGGATTGATATTGCCAGAGGCAGCTAGACCAATTCCGCCACAGATAGCAGCAGCGATATCAGTCAAAATATCGCCAAAGAGATTATCAGTCACCACTACATCAAAGCGCTCTGGATTTGTTACAAAAAACATCGAGGCTGCATCAACATGGAGATAATCAGTGCTTACTTTAGGAAACTCCTTAGCAACTTCTTCAAACGTTCTTGTCCAAAGGCTTCCAGCTCTTGTTAAAACATTATTCTTATGAACTAAAGTCAATTTCTTTCTAGGTCTTGCCATAGCTCTATTAAATGCATCTCTTATAACTCGCTCTGCGCCTCGTCTGGTATTTAGACTCTCCTCTGTTGCAATCTCACTTGAAGTGCCAAAGCCAAGAACTCCCCCAGCTCCAACATAAGGTCCTTCAGTTCCCTCTCTAACCACAATAAAATCAATCGGAGCACGTGTCTTTAGCGGACCAACTACTCCTGGATATAGGCGAGCTGGGCGCAGGTTGATGTAATGATCAAAGGCAAAACGAAGTTTTAGAAGTAAGCCGCGCTCAAGGACTCCACTTGGAACACTTGGATCTCCTACTGCGCCAAGAAGGATTATATCAAAGCTCTTTAGTTCTTCCAGAGTTTTATCTGGCAGAACTTCCCCTGTCTTATGCCAGAAGGCGGCCCCTAATTCAAATGCTTTCTTGCTATAGGTAAAGCCATGCTTCTTGCCCGCTGCATCAAGAATTTTCAAACCCTCATTAACAACCTCAGGGCCAATTCCATCGCCTGCGATTACTGCAAGATTAAAGTTCTTACTCATACCAGCAGGGATATCGATCTAGATACCCGAGCTCCAACCTCTTTAGCGATCTTTTCTGTGAACTCAATTGGAATCGCAGAGTCAACAGTTAGCGCCATTAGAGCCTCACCACCTGCCTTATCTCTAGCAACTTGCATATTGGCGATATTAATTTTTGCAGCTCCAAGAATATTTCCAACAGCTCCGACAACTCCAGGCTTATCTTCATAGATGAGAAACAGAAGATGATCACTTGGTGGTAGCTCAATATCAAACTTATTGATACGGATAATCTTCTCTACTTTCCTAATTCCCATAAGAGTGGCATCTACTTCAACTCTTGAGCCATTTGAGAAAGCGGCGCGAAGGCAGATCATGCTTCGATAATCCTCGCACTCAGCCTCACTTGTAACTGTGGCGCTCATGCCTTTTTCTTGCGCAAGATTTGGGGAGTTAACATAAGTGGCATCTTCGGTTCCAATTGCAATTAGCGCTCCCTTTAGCGCAGAAGTAGCCAAAATTGATGAGTCGTAAATAGAGACTTCACCTTTAACAGTAATTTCAATACTTACTGGAAGCTCTGCCTCAAGGCCGGTTGCAATCTGGGCCATCTTCTCAACGAGTGGAAGCGTTGGACGGATCTCTTCATGGATCTCGCCGCCTTTAACATTTACTGCATCTGGCACAAGCTCTCCTGAGAGCGCCTTGCGAACAGAGACTGCTACGGCAATTCCTGCTCTTTCTTGGGCTTCATCTGTTGATGCGCCAAGATGAGGAGTTGCAACAACTTGATCTAGAGTAAATAACGGAGAATCAGTGCAAGGCTCGGTTGCAAATACATCAAGTCCAGCACCTGCTACTCGCCCCTGGCTAATAGCTTTATAGAGCGCAGCTTCATCTAATACTCCCCCGCGGGCAGCATTGATGATTCGAACAGTTGGCTTAACTTTGCTCAGCGCTGCATCGCCAATTAAATTAGCGGTCTCTTTTGTTTTTGGAAGATGGATCGTTATGAAATCAGAGTTTGCTAGCAAATCATCAAGTGAGACTAGATCTACCCCAAGTGCAGCTGCTTTTGCCGGTTGAAGGTATGGGTCATATGCAATTACCTTCATCCCAAATGCCTGCATGCGATGAGCAACAAGTTGACCAATTCTTCCAAAGCCAACAACACCTAGAGTCTTTTCAAATAACTCAGCGCCTGTGTATTTAGAACGAGCCCACTTTCCACCCTTAAGCGCGGCGTGAGCAGGTGATAGATGGCGAGCAGATGCAAGAAGAAGTGCGATGGCAAGTTCTGCTGCGCTGACAATATTTGATGTAGGCGCATTAACAACCATGACTCCAGCAGCAGTTGCGGCAGGAATATCAACGTTATCTAGCCCAACACCGGCTCTAGCGATGACCTTTAAACCTTTGGCTGCAGAGATTGCTTCGCTATCCATCTTTGTGGCAGAGCGAATTAAAACTGCATCAACTCCTGAAGAGAGACAGGCCAGTAACTCAGATCTATTCGCCCCATCACAGTTGATAATCTCAAAGCCTGGTCCTAGGGCATCTAGGGTTGCTGGACTTAGCTCCTCAGCAATTAGAACTTTAGGTTTAGCCACGCGAGGCAGATCCTTCCTTGTAATCATCCTTATTGGCAGCTTTAACCCAAGACATCATCTTGCGGAGATTTCTGCCAACTTCCTCAATCGGATGAGACTCACCTTTAGCGCGCAGTGATTTAAATTCTGGAGCGCCAGCATCTTGATCTTCGATAAAGCGCTTAGCAAATGCGCCGCTCTGGATATCTCCTAGCACTGCCTTCATATTCTCTTTTACTCTTGGATCAATAACTCTTGGCCCTGATATGTAATCGCCATATTCGGCTGTATCTGAAACTGACCAACGCTGCTTAGCAATTCCACCTTCATACATAAGGTCAACGATGAGTTTTAACTCATGGAGACACTCAAAGTAGGCAACCTCTGGCTGATATCCAGCTTCAATGAGAACTTCAAAACCATATTGCACTAATTGAGATGCTCCGCCGCAGAGCACTGATTGCTCGCCAAACAGATCTGTCTCAGTCTCCTCAGTGAAGGTAGTAAGAATTCCACCCGCTCTTAAACCTCCCATGGCCTTTGCATAAGAGAGAGTAAGTGGCCAAGCAGATCCAGTTGCATCTTGCTCAACAGCTACGATATCTGGAACTCCGCGCCCTGCAGCAAACTCACGTCTTACTAGATGTCCTGGGCCCTTTGGGGCAACCATACAAACATCAATATTTGCTGGCGGCTTGATGTAACCAAAGCGAATATTAAATCCATGACCAAAGAAGAGAGCGTCTCCAGCTTTTAGATTAGGTTCGATAGATTCTTTATAAATATGGCGCTGCTTATGATCAGGAGCAAGGAGCATAATTACTGTTGCTTCTTCAACTGCCTCTGCAACCGAGAGAACTCTTAAGCCTTCTTCTTCTGCCTTGGCGCGGGATTTAGAGCCCTCTGCTAAACCAACTCTTACATCAACACCACTGTCGCGCAGGTTTAAGGCATGGGCATGTCCTTGTGAACCGTATCCAATGACCGCAACTTTTCGCCCCTGTATTACCGAAAGGTCTGCATCTTCGTCATGATAAATAGTTGCCACGTTCTCCTGCTTTCTAGTTTAGTTTTGGTAGTCCTCGGTCTGGCTATGCGTCGATGAAGAAGCTAGTCCAGTTTCTTGCAAAGTTCTTTCAGCCAAAGTCGCATCGCCATTTTCTAGCGCAATAAGACCTGATTGAACTAACTCTTTGATGCCAAAGCTTGATAGTTCACCTAGCAACGCTGCAATCTCAGCGCTACTTCCTATCGCCTCAATGGTAAGGCTGGAGGCAGCCTGGCTAACAATTGAGGCTCGATATTTGCCCACAACAGCTTCAATCTTTGAGCGATTATCTCCAGCGCTGTTTACCTTAACCATCAAGAGCTCTCTTTGATGGGAGTTCTTATCTTCCATCTCCTGAATGCCGATAACGTTAACTAATTTAAATAGCTGGGCGCTGACCTGATCTAGTGCGTGGCCCTCAAGATTTAAAACAATTGTAATTCGCGAAATCTCAGGACTCTCGGTTGGTCCCACAGCAAGTGAATCAATGTTGTATCCCCGGCGAGAAAATAAGGATGCAACCCTGGCTAGAACACCTGGGCTATTTTCAACGAGAACAGAGAGTGTGTGTTGGGCCATGGCTATAACTCCTGTGAATCCCAGTCAGGTGCCATCTCTTTGGCAATCAAAATATCATCATTAGAAGTTCCGGCAGCCACCATTGGCCAGACCATTGCGTCTCTATGAACGCTAAAGTCCACTACAACTGGCGCATCATTGATTGCATTTGCCTCTTTAATGATTTTATCAACATCACCTTTTGACTCACAGCGAAGCCCAACACAGCCCATCGCCTCTGCAAGTTTTGCAAAGTCAGGAATTCTCTTGGAGTGCAGATCAGTATTTGAATAACGCTCTTTATAAAAGAGAGTCTGCCACTGACGAACCATTCCAAGGCTCTCATTATTAATAACAGCTACCTTGATTGGAATATCATTTAGGGCGCAGGTTACTAATTCCTGATTTGTCATCTGGAAGCAACCATCACCATCAATTGCCCAAACTGGAGTATCAGGGGCGCCAACTTTTGCGCCCATTGCTGCTGGAACTGCATAACCCATAGTTCCAAGGCCACCAGAATTTAGCCAGGTTCTTGGTTTTTCATACTTAACAAATTGTGATGCCCACATCTGATGTTGCCCAACACCTGCAACATAGATTCCATCAGGACCGGTAATTTCTCCGATTCGCTCAATTACATATTGTGGTGATAGCGATCCATCACTTGGTTCGTTATATCCAAGGGGATACTTCTGGCGTAGTGAATTCATCTGCTTCCACCACGAAGTGATATCAGCCTTATTCTTAGCAAACTCAGCCTTAACTGCGGGAATTAGCGCTTTAATGATTGGGCCAAGATCGCCAATAATTGGCACGTCTGCGTAGCGATTCTTACCAATTTCTGCCGGGTCAATATCGGCGTGAATTATCTTGGCATTTGGGGCAAATGTAGAGAGTTTTCCAGTTACTCGATCATCAAATCGAGCGCCTAAAGTAATAAGTAAATCTGCTTTCTGCAGGCCAGTAACAGCAGCAACTGTGCCATGCATTCCGGGCATACCGAGATGCTGGCTATGGCTATCAGGAAAGGCTCCTCTTGCCATCAAAGTTGTAACAACGGGAGCTCCAACTAGCTCTGCTAGCACAAGAAGTTCTTTTGCGGCATTAGCCTTTATCACTCCGCCGCCGATATAGAAGATTGGTTTACTTGATTGAGCGATAAGTGATGCAGCATCTCGAATTGCCTCTGAGTTAGGTTCAATCTGCGGGTTATAACCTAGAAGGTTTAACTTCTTTGGATAGTTATAGCTAGTCATCTTCTGTAGCGCATCTTTAGCGATATCAACTAGAACTGGTCCTGGCCTTCCAGATGATGCAATATAAAAAGCTTCAGCAATTGCCCGCGGAATTTGAGCAGGATCTGTTATCAAGTAATTGTGTTTTGTTACCGGCATTGTGATTCCGCGAATATCAGCTTCTTGGAAGGCATCGGTTCCAATAGCAGCTGATGGAACTTGACCAGTGATAGCAACAATTGGAACTGAATCCATCTGCGCATCAGCAATTGGTGTAACTAAATTTGTTGCTCCTGGCCCTGAAGTTGCAATGCATACCCCAACGCGGCCGGTAACTTGGGCATATCCAGTTGCAGCATGACCAGCTCCCTGTTCATGGCGAACCAGGATGTGGCGAATCTTTGAATCAAAGATTGGATCATAGGCAGGAAGGATTGCGCCACCAGGAATACCAAACATGACATCAACGCCAGAATCTTCCAGCGCATTAACGAGGGCTTGAGCCCCTGTTATCTCACTTGCCATCTTGGTCCACTCCTTTCTTCCAATTCTTTTTTAGGCCCACTAATGCAAAAACCCTCAGTTTCCTGAGGGTGCGCGTGAACTTTTATCTAGTTCACGCGCAGCGAATCACCACTGAAACAAGTGCTATTACAGAAGTTGATTTCGCTGACATGTGGATAAGTATCCCCTGATAAAAAGTTTGAGTCAACCCTTAAGACGGCCATCTCACAATATGAACGGGGATTACTCCCCTCTTAGTCGCAGACCGCGCCCTTTGATGCTGATCCCACAAGCTTTACATACTTACCCAATACCCCGGAGGTATACCTACTTGGTAGCGGTTTAAAGCTCTCTCTTCTCTTTGCTAACTCAATTTCATCAACTAACAAATCTAGCGTTCTTGCATTGATATCAATCCGAATTCGATCGCCATCTTTAACAATTGCAATTGCTCCACCATCACTTGCCTCTGGTGCAACATGGCCCACACATAGCCCGGTTGTGCCACCTGAGAATCTGCCATCGGTAATTAAGAGAACAGATTTTCCAAGACCTGCTCCTTTAATTGCGCCAGTAATCATTAACATCTCGCGCATTCCAGGCCCGCCCTTTGGCCCTTCATAGCGAATCACTACAACATCACCTGCTGTAATTGTTCCATCTTCTAAAGCTTGCATCGCTGCTTGCTCTCTATCAAAGACTCTGGCAGGTCCTTCGAAGGAGTCAACTCCAACTCCGGCAACCTTTGTCACTGCGCCATCTTTAGCAAGTGAGCCGCTTAAAATTGTGATTCCGCCACTTACACCGATCGGACTTTTTACCGCTCTTAAGATTTCGCCATCAGGATCTGGTGGATTGATATCCGCTAAGTTCTCAGCCATAGTTTTTCCAGTAACTGTTAAACAATCACCATGGAGCAGGCCAGCATCAAGTAGGGCCTTTAATATCACCGGAATTCCTCCGACTTTATCGACATCGCTCATAACAAATCTGCCAAATGGTTTTAAGTCGCCAAGTAGTGGGACCTTTGAGCCAATGCGATGGAAATCATTTAAAGTTAAATCAACCTTTGCTTCATGGGCAATTGCTAGTAAGTGAAGAACAGCATTAGTTGATCCGCCGAGGGCCATAAGGGCAGTGATGGCATTTTCAAATGCTTGCTTACTCAAAATATCTCTTGTAGTGATTCCCGCTCTTATTAGCTCAACAACAGCTGCCCCTGACTTAACAGCATAGCTATCGCGCCTGCGATCAACTGCTGGCGGCGCAGCAGAGCCAGGAAGTGATAGACCGATGGCTTCGCCAACAGTTGCCATTGTGTTTGCGGTATACATCCCGCCGCAGGCACCTTCACCAGGACAGATTGCGCGCTCAATTTTATCGACCTGCTCTTGAGAAATTAAGCCTCTGGCGCAGGCTCCAACTGCTTCGAAGGCATCAATGATGGTGACATCTTTTCCATCGACTTGTCCTGGAAGAGTAGAGCCGGCATAAACAAAGACGCTAGCAACATCAAGACGCGCTGCTGCCATCATCATTCCTGGAAGAGACTTATCACAACCAGCAAATGTGACCATGCCATCAAATCTCTCTGCTTGCATAACTGTTTCCACGGAGTCTGCAATAACTTCTCTTGAAACTAGTGAGAAGTGCATTCCCTCATGGCCCATTGATATGCCATCAGAGACTGAGATAGTGCCAAACTGCATTGGAAATCCGCCTGCATCAAGGACTCCTTGCTTTGATGCTTTTGCTAAACGATCTAAGGAGAGATTACATGGCGTGATTTCATTCCAAGAAGATGCAATTCCTATTTGTGGCTTAACCCAATCTTCATCTTTCATTCCTACCGCTCTAAGCATTCCGCGAGCAGGAGCGCGCTCAAGACCATCTGTTACAAGTCCAGAACGCGGCTTCATTGGATTTGTCATGAGTTAATCCTACTTATCCCTGTCCTAAATGCTTTAGAAGAAGATCGCGCACCTTTGCTGCATCAGCTTGACCCTTTGATTCTTTCATTACTGCGCCAATTAACGCTCCTGAGGCTGGAATATTTCCCCCTCTAACCTTTTGGGCAACATCTGGAGCAGCTGCGATTGCTCGCTCAATTGCTGCCATTAGAGATGAATCATCGGAGACAACTTTGATACCACGAGTTTCAATTATTTTTGCCACACTGCCCTCGCCATTAATTAGCGCCTCAACAACCTGGCGAGCTAATTTATCGGTTAGCTCTCCCTTAACAATTAGGGCGATAACTTCAGCAACATCTGCAGCGCTGATAGCTAGATCTGCGGCAGCAACCGACTTCTCATTTGCAATTCTGGCAATTTCACCTAACCACCAAGAGCGAGCGCGAGTTGGATCTGCTCCCAATTTCACGGTTGCTTCAACTAGATCTAGAACATCAGCATTGATCATCGCCGCCATCTCTTTATCTGGCACCTGCCAAGCCTCTTGTAATTTCTTTCTTCTAACTGAGGGTTTTTCTGGAAGGGTTGAAGCAATCTTTGCAATTAACTCTTTACTTGGAGCAATGGGAACCAGATCTGGTTCTGGAAAATATCGGTAATCCTCGGCTTGCTCCTTTGAGCGCCCAGAAGTTGTTAGACCAGTATCTTCATGGAAATGTCTAGTCTCCTGTATTACTCGCTGATTGGAATTTAGAAGTTCAGCATGGCGAATCATCTCTGACCTAATTGCTCGCTCTACTGACTTAAGTGAGTTGACATTCTTAGTCTCACTTCTTGTTCCAAGTTTCTCAGAGCCAATTAGTCGAAGTGAGACGTTAGCATCGCAGCGCAGTGATCCCTGCTCCATCTTCACATCACTTACCCCAAGGCCGCGCAGAATATCTCGAAGTTCTGAGACATATGCTCTGGCAACT
This sequence comes from Actinomycetota bacterium, assembly GCA_016870795.1. GTDB lineage: Bacteria > Actinomycetota > Actinomycetes > Nanopelagicales > Nanopelagicaceae > MAG-120802. The sequence continues at coordinate 18,288 of VGAJ01000009.1, forward strand.
TCTGGTGCGTATTTGCCGCAGCCATTAACAACTTTTGTAACGATCTCAACTAATGGAATTCCAGCTCGGTTGTAATCAAGAAGTGAGTAATCAGCGCCATGAATTCGACCGGCTTCCCCTCCCATATGAAGTGACTTTCCAGTGTCCTCTTCCATATGGACGCGTTCAATTTCAATTCTAAAGTCCTTGCTTCCTTCATCTGTATCAATTGTGATATCTAGATATCCATTGGTGCAGATTGGCTCGTCATATTGTGAGGTTTGAAAATTCTTTGGCATATCAGGATAGAAGTAATTCTTTCTAGCAAAGCGACTATATGGCGCAATAGAGCAATTAAGAGCGAGTCCTATTGCAATTGTGTATTCAATGGCTTTGCCATTAACTACAGGAAGTGCGCCTGGAAGGCCTAAACAGACCGGGCAGGTTTGAGTATTGGCAGCTGCTCCAAAGACTGTATTGCAGCCACAGAACATCTTTGATGCTGTGCCTAGTTCAACGTGAACTTCAAGACCAAGTGCTGGTTCATATTTGACAATTACCTCTTCATATTTAAGAGCCATTATTTAGCTCCTAGCTTTGGAGCGGAATTTAGAATTGGTCCCTGCCACTTAGTATTTAGCTTTGCTTCAAGGGCGGCGCCGACTTTATACATCAAATCATCTTTCATAGCTGGGGCCATTATTTGAAAACCAGCGGGCAGCCCATCTTCAGCGGCAAGTCCTGAAGGCAGAGACATGCCACCAATGCCGGCAAGGTTAGTTGGGATTGTTGCAATGTCATTTAAATACATCGCAATTGGATCATTGGACTTCTCGCCAATCTTAAATGCAGTCGTTGGCGCTGTCGGTGAAACTAAGACATCAGCTAATTTAAACGCGCTTTCAAAATCGCGTGATATTAGAGTTCTAACCTTCTGCGCGCTTCCATAATAGGCATCGTAGTAACCACTTGAGAGTGCATATGTTCCAAGGATTATTCTGCGCTTAACTTCCCTGCCAAAACCAATCTGTCTTGTGGCATTCATGACCTCTTCAGCAGAGCCCTGACCACTCCTTATTCCATAACGCATCGCATCAAAGCGAGCAAGATTTGAAGAGCATTCACTTGGTGCAATTAAGTAATAAGCAGCTAGAGCATAATCAAAATACTTACAAGATACTTCTACAATCTCAGCGCCAAGTGATGCCAGAATATCTAGTGATTCATTAAATAACTTTAATACTCCAGCTTGATAACCATCTCCTTGAAGTTCTTTAATAACGCCTATCTTCATTCCTTTTATATTTCCATTCTTAGCAGCGGCAACAACTGCTGGAACTGAGGCGTTGATGGAAGTTGAATCTAGAGGGTCATGGCCGGCAATTGCTTCATGTAGGTATGCCGCATCAAGAACAGTTCTAGCGCATGGTCCTGCTTGATCAAGAGATGATGAGAAGGCAACTAAGCCATATCTAGAAACTCCGCCATAAGTTGGCTTCACTCCAACAGTTCCTGTTACTGCAGCTGGCTGGCGAATTGATCCTCCAGTATCAGTCCCAATTGCAAGGGGTGCTTGAAATGATGCTAGAGATGCAGATGAGCCGCCGCCTGATCCGCCAGGGATGCGAGTTAAGTCCCAAGGATTTTTAGTGGGGCCATAAGCTGAATTTTCAGTTGATGAGCCCATAGCAAACTCATCCATATTGGTTTTACCTAAAATAACTATGCCATTTTCTTTTAACTTTCTAACAACTGTTGAATCATAAGGAGGGCGCCATCCCTCTAACATCTTTGAGCCACAAGTGGTAGGAATTCCTTTTTGAACTAGAACATCTTTAAGAGCTAGTGGCACTCCAGCTAAGGCAGAAAGTTTTTCGCCAGCACTTCTCTTTGCATCTACTTGGCTTGCCTGATCTAAAGCTCCCTGGGTATCAACATGAAGAAAAGCGTGAACTTGTCCATCCACTTCACTTATCTGATTTAGATGCGCCTTCGTTAGTTCAACGCTTGTGATTTCGCCCTTGTTTAGCGCCTCTGCCATCTCAACTGCGCTCTTATTGATCATCACTCTTCACCCAAAATCTGCGGAACTTTAAATCTCTGCTCCTCTTGCTCTGGAGCTCCAGAGAGAGCTTCCTGTGGAGTAAGACTTGGACGTACTACATCTTCTCGAAAGACATTTACAAGAGGTAGTGGGTGAGAAGTTGGTGGAACATCTTCGCCTGCAACCTCTTGAACTCGAGCAACTGCATCAAGAATTACGGAGAGTTCTTTAGCAAGACCAGCCAATTCATCTTCTGATAAATCAATGCGAGCTAACTTGGCTAGATTTGCCACATCATCGCGCGAGATATTGGACATATAGGTCACCTTACCGAAGAGCTATCGCTGCCAGCGAATTACTTTCGGATCTGGCCATCTCCTCTCACAATCCATGTGGTGGTGGTCATCTGCTCAAGACCCATCGGACCGCGAGCATGAAGCTTCTGATTTGAAATTCCAATCTCTGCGCCAAATCCCATCTCTTGGCCATCAGTAAATCTAGTAGAGGCATTGACCATAACTGCGGCGCAATCAGATAGAGCAATAAATCTCTCTGCGCTCTCATTTGATTCAGTGACAATTGCCTCTGTGTGATTGGTTCCATATTTCAAAATATGAGCAGCAGCGCTATCTAAATCAGATACAACTGCAACATTCATCTCTAATACACCGTACTCGGTAGACCAATTCTCTTCAGTGGCAAGGGATGCTGAAATTGAAAGGGAGTTAGCAACGCCAAGGCTTACTTGATCGCAATGCAGGATTACTCCCGCCTGATGGAGTTCTTTAAGAACAATTGGCAGAAACTCACTTGCTATCTCTTTATGAACCAGAAGCGTCTCTGCAGCATTACAAACACTAGGTCTATGAGTCTTTGAGTTAGTTACGATTGGAAGAGCTTTGGCAAAGTCAGCGCTCTTATCAATATAAACATGACAGACTCCAGCTCCAGTTTCAATAGTCGGCACAGTTGAATCATCAACAACCATACGGATTAATTCTGCGCTTCCTCTAGGAATAACTAAATCAACTTTGCCTCGAGCATGAAGCAGGGCTCTGGTGGTATCACGATCACTTGAAGGAATTAATTGAATTACCTCACTTGATATATCTCCCGCCTCAAGTGCGCCTCTCATTACTTTAACCAATACCTCATTGCTTGCCTTGGCAGATGATGAGCCGCGAAGTAGCGCTGCATTTCCTGACATCAGAAGAATTACTGCAGCATCAACAGTTACATTTGGACGAGCCTCATAAACCATTCCAATAACCCCAAATGGCACAGTTACTTGAGTGAGTTTCAAACCATTACTTAGAGTTCGCTGCCTTAAAACAATTCCAAGTGGGTCATCAAGTGCTGCAACTTGGCGCGCCCCTGAGGCAATATCTTTGATTCGCTCTGGGTTTAAAGCTAGGCGATCAAGAAGTGATGAGTTAAGTCCATTAGCTTTCCCGCGCTCCATATCTAGCTTATTGGCTTCAAGGATCTCGCCCATATTGGCCTCAAGTGCATCTGCAATTGCAAGCAGTGCACCCTGTCTCTTGCTATAGCCAGCTGTTATTAGAGTCTTAGATGCTTTTTTTGCTTTATCTGCTAGATCTGCAACTAATTGATCATTGCTCATAACAGCACCATGTCATCGCGGTGGACCAATTCTCGCTCATATTCAGGCCCTAATTCTTTCGCAAGATCTTTAGTGGAGCGTCCAAGCATTGCTGGAATTTCTGAAGAATCAAAGGCAACTAAGCCGCGGGCAACGATGCTGCCATCTTCGGCTGTTATTTCAACAGTGTCTCCTGAGCTAAATTCCCCTTCAACAGCTTTTACTCCAGCAGGAAGAAGTGAGGTGCCACGCTCACGCAGCGCGCTAACAGCGCCTGCATCGATAATTAATCTTCCACTGCTACTTGCCGCATGCGCTAACCAGAGCAGACGAGAAGACTTCTTATCTGTTGATGCAACAAAGAATGTTCCAAGTTCGGCTCCAGTAAATGCTTGGGAAACATCAGCAAGACAGGTTAATAACATTGGAATTCCAGCTTGGGTTGAAATTCGCGCAGCTTCAATCTTTGTAACCATCCCGCCACTGCCAACTTTAGATCCGGCTCCCCCAATTTGGGCCGCTGCTAACTCTGCAAGGGAATCAACTTGAGAGATTTTCTTAGCTCCAGCCTCTTTTGGATTAGCGTCATAGAGCGCATCAACATCGCTAACAAGTACCAATAAGTCTGCTCCAATTAGGTGAGAAACTAAAGCAGCGATTCGATCGTTATCACCAAATCTAATCTCTTGTGTTCCAACTGAATCATTCTCATTAATAATTGGAACAACACCTAGCGCAAGTAATTTAAAGAGAGTGCGCTGCGCATTTTGATAATGAGATCTACGGACAATGTCTTCAATAGTTAAAAGCACTTGCGAGGCAATGATTTTATGTTTTCTTAACGCTTCGGTATAGCTATGAATCAATAGCCCCTGGCCAACAGATGCTGCTGCTTGTTGCGTTGCAAGATCGGCAGGCCTCTTACCTAGCCCAAGAGGAGCAAGACCTGCAGCAATTGCTCCTGATGAAACAACAACAACTTCTCTACCCTGCTCTTTTAATTCAGCAACTGCTGCTGCCAATTTAGTGACGGCAGCGCTGTCAAGGCCGGCGCCATCTTCACCAGTAAGAGTTGAGGAGCCGATTTTGATAACTATTCGCTTTGCTTTGATAACTGCATCGCGATTCATCTCTGCTCCTCCATTTCTACTCCTGGATCTGTTGGATCTTCCACCTTGTACTCCCATTGCTGGGCTAATTCTTCATCATCTAATTGATCAATTGCCTCTTCATCAAACTTCTCCCATCCGCGCGGGATACGCATGTCATCGCCGCGAGGTCCTGATAGAAGTTCGGCGCCTGCCTCAATAGTTGGCTCCCAATCAAAGATCACTGCATCATCACCAAGACCAATACGTACTTCATCGCCTTGTTTGGCCCCCAATTTAAAGAGTTCTTTTTCTACACCCAAACTTGCTAGACGATCTGCAAGATATCCGACAGCTTCAGCATTACTAAAGTTTGTTTGATGAACCCATCTCTCAGGACGTGAACCAATAACGGTGAATGAGCCATCATCATTAGCCATAGTCTTAAAGCCAACATCATCAAATGGAGTTGGGCGAAGCACAATCTTTACCTTCTCTTGTGCGCTCTCCTGCTTTCTATGTTCTGCAACTAACTTAGCCATGGCATATAGAAGTTGTTCAAGTCCAATTCTTGATGCAGCTGAGATCTGAAAAACCTCATATCCCATCTTTTTTAACGTTGGCTCGACCATATCTGCCATTGCTTTAGCATCAGGAAGATCAACTTTATTAAGAGCAATGATTCGAGGTCTGGTGCTTAAGTCCTCTGCATACTTCTTTAATTCATCTTCAATTACTTCAAAATCTCTAACTGGATCGCGCTCGGTCTCCAGCGTTCCACAATCGAGAACATGTACTAAAGCTGCGCAGCGCTCAACATGGCGAAGAAATTGCAAGCCAAGACCTTTTCCTTGCGAAGCACCTGGTATCAAACCTGGAACATCTGCAACAGTAAATCTCGCCTCTCCTGCCTGAACAACTCCAAGATTTGGGGCAAGTGTTGTAAATGGATAATCAGCAATCTTTGGTCTTGCAGCAGAAATAGCTGCAACTAAAGATGATTTACCAGCGCTTGGATAACCAATTAAACCAATATCTGCAACAGATTTAAGTTCTAAAACTAAAGTTCGTTTTTCGCCAGGTTCACCAAGGAGAGCAAAACCTGGAGCTCTGCGTCGGTTTGAGGCAAGTGCATTATTGCCAAGACCACCTAAACCACCTTTGGCTGCAATAAATCTTGTTCCATTACCTACTAGATCTGCCAAGATGCGGCCTTCTTTATTCATCACAACTGTTCCATTAGGAACACCAAGAATTAAATCTTCGCCATCAGGACCATTTTTTAGCGCGCCATATCCCTGTCTTCCCGAGCTAGCGCTGCGATGTGGTGAGTGATGAAAATCCAGCAAGGTAGTAACACTTGGATCAACAACCAAAATAATGTCGCCGCCTCTTCCACCGCTGCCCCCATCAGGGCCGCCAAGTGGAACGAATTTTTCACGGTGCACAGAGACGCAGCCATCTCCACCTTTTCCTGCTGCGGCATGAAGAGTCACGCGATCAACGAAGGTTGTCATCTGACTCTTGCCTTTCTATAAATTAGGTGGATAAGTAAAAAGCGGGCCCGTATGCACGGACCCGCAATTTTTTAAAGTCCGTTGCTTAGGAAACCGGGACGATATTTACAACGCGACGACCACGAGCACTGCCAAACTCCACTGAACCTGAAGCAAGTGCAAATAGCGTGTCATCTTTTCCGATTCCTACATTCTTACCTGGGTGGAACTTGGTGCCACGCTGGCGAACGAGAATCTCACCGCTGTTAACTACCTGACCACCAAATCTTTTGATTCCAAGAAATTGTGCATTGGAATCGCGACCATTTCGGGTTGAGGAGACGCCTTTTTTCGATGCCATTTATGCCAACCCCTTTACTTCACACCATTAATCGCAGTGATTTTCACGCGAGTGTTTTTGGAACGAAAACCCTGACGACGGCGATAGCCAGTCTTATTCTTAAAGCGCAAGATATGAATCTTTGGACCCTTAACCTCTGAAATAACTTCTCCAGTTACTTTAACTCCAGAGAGCAGCTTTGGATCACTTGTTACTGCTGATCCATCGACAACTAATACAGCAGGAAATGAAACGGTGGAACCAGCAGCTGCATCAATACGATCAACAAAGAGAGTATCGCCTACAGCGACCTTCTCCTGGCGACCGCCAGCTTTAACTATTGCGTACACAATGGTCCTTCCATTTCTTTATCTACTCTTGCCAAAGACCCTTATCGGGGCAGGGGCATAGGTTACGGATTGAGCCTATCTAGGGTCAAACTGAGTTAGGCCGTTACAACTCCAGAGCTGGCAGCCCTGCGTTTACGCCTGCCAAAGCCTTTCTTTTGGCCAGAATCTCCATCTTTTTTGGCCGGAGTCACATCTTCATCCAGGCTTTCTTTCTCATCACTTTCTGAATCATCAGATGAGAGGTTCTCCTCTTTATTGACCTTTGCTGGAACAAATTCACGATCAAGGCTCTTCTTATTAACTGGCTCCATGTGAACATGAATGCCTCGACCACCACAACTATCACAAGTTGTAGAGAAGGCTTCAATTAGCCCTTGGCCAACTCTCTTTCGAGTCATTTGAACTAAACCAAGTGATGTTACTTCAGCTACTTGATGCTTAGTTCTATCTCTTCCTAAACACTCAACTAATCTGCGTAGTACCTGCTCGCGATTTGATTCTAAAATCATATCGATAAAGTCGATAACGATAATTCCACCCAAATCTCGAAGCCTTAATTGACGAGCAATTTCCTCTGCTGCTTCAAGGTTATTTTTAGTGACAGTCTCTTCTAGATTTCCACCCTTACCGATGAACTTTCCAGTATTAACATCAATAACCACCATAGCCTCAGTGCGATCAATAACTAATGAGCCTCCAGATGGCAGATAGACCTTACGGTCAAGTGCCTTAGCCAGCTGCTCTTCAATTCTATTTTCAACAAAGAGATCATTGCCTTGGCTGTATTTTTCAATCTTTGTTAAGAGCTCAGGGGCGATATGTCCAAGATAATTATTAATATCATCCCAAGCATCGCCTCCTTGTACTGTGAGCTTGCGGAAATCTTCATTGAAGATATCTCTAATTACTCGAACCGTTAGATCAGGCTCACCATAAAGAAGTGATGGGGCTGAGGTACTGGTGTCTTCAGACTTTGCCTTAATGTCATCCCATTGCGCCTTTAGGCGGATCACATCGCGAGTAAGCTCTTCATCGCTTGCTCCTTCGGCAGCAGTTCTAACAATTACGCCCTCTTCATCAGTGATTAGACCTTTGAGAATTTCCTTTAAGCGGGAGCGCTCAGTATCTGCAAGTCGTCTTGAGATTCCGCTCATTCCCCCGCCTGGCACATAAACCAAATAACGACCAGGAAGTGAGATCTGACTGGTTAGTCGAGCTCCCTTCTGACCAATTGGGTCTTTAGTTACTTGAACTAATACTGATTGACCAGTTTTTAGAACTTTCTCAATCTTTCGCTCTTGATTATCAGCAAGACCTGCTGCATCCCAATTAACTTCGCCAGCATATAAAACTGCATTTCGTCCCTTGCCGATATCAACGAAGGCAGCTTCCATCGAAGGTAAAACGTTCTGGACTTTTCCAAGATATACGTTTCCAACATAGGAGATATTGCTATTGCGATTGACATAGTGCTCAACCAAAACCTTATCTTCTAAAATTGCAATCTGAGTTCTATCGCCTTGCTGGCGAACCAACATCTCGCGATCTACAGATTCACGTCTTGCAAGAAATTCAGCATCGGTAAGAATTGTGCCGCGACGACGATTTTCACGATAATCGTTATATCTATTTTTTTCTCGTCCTCTATCTCTATCGCGATCTTTAAAGCGACGAGGTGGGCGATCAAAGCTCTTCTTCTCTCTAACCGGCTTTTCTTGAACCGGACGAGGCTCGCGTACTTTAACTACAGTTAATACGCCATCTTCTTCAATCTTTTCACCTGGAGCTACACCTTCAGCCCCTGAGCGACGACGGCGTCGGCGTTTCTTAAATCCAACGCTGCCTTGAGAATCACTACTTGGGCCCTGGCTTAACTCTGAACTAGTTTTAGGGCTTTCATCTTTTTCTAACCTGCGACGAGAACGGCCTCCCCTGCGACGACGGCGTCGGCGATTTTCTCTCTCCGCCTCTCTCTCGCCAGAGACTTCAGCTGAGCTCTTTGCAGCAGGTTTTGTTGTAGCTGCCTGTGCCTTTGGGGCGGCAGCAACGGGAGCTGCTTGAAATATTGGAGCTGGAATTACCCCGGCTTTTGATTTCTTCTCTTTAGCAGCAGGAGCGCTCTCGCTCTGCTCTATTGCCTTACTCGCGCTTTTCTTTACAGCGCGCTTACGCACTTTTTTTGGCTCTTCGGCCATACGATCAAATCCTTCTTATAAGTTTTCATAAACGCTTTTGTTAAAAGCATTTGCTAAAAAATCTGTGGTGACGCCTTTTTTTCCGGATCTGCCGACCGCACCTAAAGAGCGGTCTTGGCGACCTCAAGAACCTGAGGCGACTTCGAACTGGGAAAGTATGGCAGATAGTTAAAGCCTTCGCCTAATTAGGCGCAAAAAGCAGCGCTTATCGCGTCCTTTGATAGACGTTTTGCAATAGGCCAATAGCGATTAAATTGGCAAACATTGCAGAGCCCCCATAGGAGAGAAATAGGAGTGGAACCCCGGTCATTGGCATAAGCCCCATCGTCATTCCAACATTTTCAAAGATTTGAAATGAGAACCAAGCAACAACACCGATACAGACCATTTTGCCAAAGAGATCTGTGGTAGCTCTTGCGATAGCAAAGGCTCGCATCAATACTATGAAATAAAGTAGCAAAATAAATGAAGAACCAAGAAAACCTAATTCCTCGCCCGCGACTGTAAAAATAAAGTCTGTCTGTTGCTCTGGAACAAATCGTCCATTGGTCTGCGGTCCATCAAACAAACCTTTACCAAGTAATCCGCCTGAACCAATAGTGATACGAGCTTGTCTTAATTGATAGCCACTTGCCTGCGGATCTGCTGACGGATCAACAAAAGATTTTAGGCGACTTAATTGATACTCACTCACTTCGCCGCTAGCAATTGCAATATAGACGCCAGCTACTCCGGCAATTAGAAGTCCAATCACCCAATAAAGAGATGCGCCGGAGAGTGCAATCATTGTTATCACCGCTGCAGAGATAATTAGCACAGTTCCTAAATCTGGCTGAGCAACAATCAAAATAATTGGAAGCGTTGCAACTCCTAGCGCTTGCAAGACCTGCCTATCACTTGGTCGATCCTCTCCTGCCATGCGCTCTGAGAGAATGAGAGCCATTCCAACAATAATTGAAATCTTTGCTAGCTCTGCTGGCTGAAATTGCAAGCCCCCTGGAAATGAAATCCAAGAGCGAGCGCCATTAACTGTTGAACCAAGTCCAGGAATCAATACTGCAATAAGACCTAATACGCCAAAGCCCCAGAGAAATGGTGTGTAGGCCCGAAGAAGGCGGTAATCAATAAGAGTTGTGCCATAGGCCAGTGCAATACCAATAATGACATTAACTATCTGGCGCTTTAGGTAGTACTGCGGATCTAGTCCATTAGCAGCAAACCAATCTCTAGTTGCGGCATAGACCAAGACAATGCCAATCAAGAGCAGCATAAATACTGCCAAGTTCAAGACTTGATCTGTTCCTGCAAAGAATCCTTTCTTACTCTGACCTCTTAGGGAAATTTTCATGGCAGCGCTACCTTTGCAGAATCAATTCTTGGAAGTTTTTTCGGTGTTCCATTAGGAAATATTGCCACTCGACCATTGGTGCCAAAGATATGTTCGTAGATTTTTCTCACTCCAACACCACTAGTGCTGGCACCAAAACCACCCTGACTCACCATCATCACAACGGCATATTCTGGTTTCTTACTTGGAGCAAAAGAGGCAAACCAAGAAGTGTCATCCTTACTTGAGCCATCAAGATTTCTACCAAACACCTGACCGGTTCCAGTTTTTCCACTTACCTCAACTCCAACTCCAGAGAATGCTCCAGTTGCAGTACCTGAGGTCACCACTGCTCGAAGTGAGTTTTGCAGAAATTTTAGAGTTGATTTCTTAATTGGAAGACGGCCGCTAACTTCCGGCTTAAATTCTTTTACTACTCTGCCACTAGGTTCAATAATCGCCTTAGCAATCTTTGGCACCATTAATTTGCCACCATTAGCAAGAGCTGAATAGGCCACAGCTAATTGCAATGGCGTCATCAAAGTATCTCCCTGGCCGATTGAGAAGTTGACCATATCTCCCGCTCTGACTTTGTCGCCATCAAGGCAATTCTCTCGGGCAATCTCAATTAAATATGGCGTGAGCTGAGATTTCTTGGCTTTTTCGGTGTAATTACAGTAGAAATCCTTATTCTTTTCATACCAGTTTAACTTCCACTGCCTATCTGGAAGACGCCCAGATAACTCGGAAGGAAGATCAACTCCGGTCTTTTTTCCTACTCCAAATCCCTTTGCTGAATCGAAGAAGTAATCATTTGGGCTTGGCTTTGGCTTTAACCCACCATCTCGGACCCATTCGTCATATGCAATTTGATACCAGATTGAATCGCAAGATATCGCCATAGCTGTTGTCATACTAATTCGTCCGGCAGCCTTGCTATCAAAATTCTTAAAAGTTCTATCTCCGATTTGAACTTCACCTGGACACTCATAGGTAGTTTTCAGGCTATATCCAGCATCAACTGCAGCAGAGAGTGAAACGACTTTAAATGTTGAGGCTGGAGCAAATTCGCCTTGAATCGCCCGTGAAAGGGCAGGTACTCCGCTCTTTTCGCTATAGAGATCTCTTGCCTGCTTAACAGTGATTCCATTTTCCCAAATGTTTAAATCATAATCAGGATATGAGGCCATCGCTAGAACTTCGCCAGTCTTCACATCCATAACAATGGCAGCTCCAGAATCTCCACGATATCCATTAGCCCTTGCACGAAAGACAGCATCTTTGAGTTCTACTTCAACTGCTGCTTGTAATTTAGCATTCAGGTTTAAAACTAGATGATTACCGGCAACTGGCGCTCTATTGAGTGATTCCTGTCTAAATATTTCTTTGCGATCGACAATTACGGTCCTTATTCCAGGAACTCCACGAAGTTGTTCATCGTAGAGCAATTCGATTCCAGCTTTACCAATTAACTCATTTCGATAATATCGTTTTCCTTCTTCGTTATTTAGATTCTTTTCGGTAATTGGCCCCAAATAACCCAATACATGGGTAGCTTTCTGCCCGGCAAGTGATGGATAGGAGCGGATTGAGACTGGCTTCGCATCGATTCCAGGAAAGAGGTCCGATTTTTCTAGAATAGTAAATACTTGATTCTCGCTTGCATCTTTGGTTATTGGAATTGGTTGATAGCGATTTCCATTCCAGCATCCATTTCGCTCTCCACTTGCTAGCTCGCCGCAGAGCCTAGTTCTGGTGTAGATATCGCTATATTCCAGTTTTAAAACCTCTGCCACTCTCGTTAATACTGAAACGCCTTTATCTTCTAACTTATCTAGAACTGATCTATCGGCTGTGACCATTAGCCCTGCTTTATTGGTTACAAGAGCATTTCCTTCATGATCGACAATCAATCCACGAAGAGCTGGAGTGACGATATCTCTGCTTTGAATATCAAGTGCCGCTTCTTGATAACGCGGACCGTCTGCAATCTGAAGATAAAAGAGTCGGCCAAATAAAGAGAGCATCAGCGAGATAACCAATACTTGGGCAACCAGAAGGGTTAGCGCTGAGCGATCTCTCATTTATCGCTGCCTTGAGGTTAGTGTGACTTTATGTAGCTTCATGGCAAGCGGGATATACAGAGGTGAAAGTAGCGCGCCCCAGAGAGCATTTCCTGCGATGCTTCGAGTTAGATATGAGGCAGAGCCAACTTCTTGACCCAAGATCGCGCCAATTAATAAGAAAAGAATTAAAGCAAATGAGCTCGCTAAAACTGTAACGCTCAGCATTACGAGCGGACTTAACTCAGCATCTAGCGCTGCTCTAACATTACTTGCTAGCAGATAACTCATTGAGGTTAGCACTAGTGTCCATAGCCCAAAAGGTGCTTCAAGAGTTGGCGATAGATCCAGAATCAAACCAGCAATAAATCCAGTAACTACCGCGCTATTTCTCTGATCTTGAATTACCCAAGCCATAAAAAATGCAAGATAGAGTGAAAATCCTGCGACTAGAAAATTAATCTGACTTATTAAAGCTTCTTGAATTAGAAAGAGAGTTAAGAAAATCAGTATGACTTTAGGAAGGCGATTAATCTCCATAGCCTTATTCCTTTGGCGTCGGGCTAGGTGTTACAAATACCGTAACTGTTGGAGCAGGCCTTGGGGCCTTAGGCACTAAGGCATCGCCAGGATCTCCGGCAACTGCTGATAAGACTACGCTCACCACTGAGAGAGAATTTAGGTCTACAAATCCATTAACCCTTCCCTCTTTTGTTAATTGGCCAACGGTATTTTCAACATAACTAATTCTTCCAACTGGAACCCCTGGAACAAAAGGCTTATCTCCAGAGCTTCCACGTGCCAGCAAAACATCACCGACGCTGATTGCTGATGTTGCACTTAGCATCTGTAGTGAGTAGCTCTTATCGCCTTGGCCAAGCAGGATTCCCATATCTTGCTTTCCAGCAACCCTTACGCCAATTCGAAAAGATGGGTCATTCATTAAAAGCACAATTGATGATGAGGCTGTTGTTGATTTAACCACCCCGACAAGCCCGCCCGCTGCAATGACTGTCATATCTCGTCGTACTCCAGAATCACTGCCGATATCTAAAACTATAGTTTCACTAAATGTCCCCGTTCCACCTTTGCTAATCACTCTTGCAGACACTGTCTTATAGCGAGCTTTGCCAGCCAGATCCAAAACGCCTTTTAGCGACTCTAATTGCGCTAGCGTATTTTCATTCAAAATAACTTGACTCTTTAACTCTTGATTCTCTTCTTCTAACTTCTCTATTTTTGCTTTACTTCTACCTAAATTACCAACCTCTGAGAAGAAATCACCAACTGGTGAGAAGAAATTATTTGCTAGGCGCTCAACAGGGGCTAAAGCACTTTGAGTTCCACTTCGAAGCGATGAGAGAAGACTTACCCCTCTTAAGTCAAGAGTAATAATAAAAAGTGAGGTCACAAGTAGTGAGACCCAGAGGAGCCTACTTCTATTAGAGCCTCGAGTTGCCATGAGTTAACTAACGGCGAGGCTCGGAGATCAGAACTTTCTCTAGCGCCTCAAACTCTTCAACGCACTTTCCAGATCCTTCAACCACAGCATTTAGTGGTCTCTCTGCAATGTGAATCGGCATATTTGTTTCATGGCGCAATCTCTCATCTAAGCCTTTAAGAAGTGCTCCCCCGCCAGTTAATACAATGCCGCGATCCATCAAATCTGCCGCCAACTCTGGTGGAGTCTTATCAAGGGTTCCCTTAACAGCATTAATAATTGCATTGACTGGTTCTTCAATTGCTTTACGAATATCTTCAGATGAAACTACGATTGTTTTTGGTAGCCCGGTTGCTAAATCTCTTCCTCTAATTTCAGCATCTGGTTCATCACGAAGAGGATATGCAGATCCAATTGCCATCTTTATCTCTTCAGCAGTGCGCTCACCAAGTAATAGTGAGAACTCCTTCTTAACCCAGTTAATAATGGCATGATCAATCTCATCTCCACCAACACGGATAGAGAGGGCAGAGACAATCCCGCCAAGTGAAATCACGGCAACCTCTGTAGTTCCACCGCCGATATCAACCACCATATTTCCAGTTGGTTCATGGATTGGAAGACCAGCGCCAATTGCTGCTGCCATTGGCTCTTCAATTATGTAAACCTTTCGAGCTCCCGCTTCATATCCAGCATCTTTGACCGCGCGCTGCTCAACTCCAGTAATTCCTGAAGGAACACAGATAACAATTCTTGGCTTTGCAAGATAGGTGCGCTTATGAACTTGGCGGATAAAATACTTAATCATTAGTGCAGTGGTATCAAAGTCTGCAATAACGCCATCTTTAAGAGGGCGAATGGCGACAATATTTCCTGGCGTTCTTCCAATCATCTTCTTGGCTTCAGCTCCAACTGCAAGAACTGCGCCAGTATCTTGATTAACGGCAACCACACTTGGCTCATTGAGAACGATACCTCTGCCACGGACATAAACCAAGGTATTTGCTGTTCCTAAATCAATAGCCATATCTCGTCCTAGGACGGACCAGTCAGTTTTGAACTTTGCCATTTAATCGCTCCTTACAAGTTAGGGAAGAAAATCTTTATCTCACGCTGCGCTGATTCAACTGAATCAGAGCCATGCACGATATTTTGCACAACTTTGGTCCCTTGATCACGGGCTAAATCTCCCCGAATTGAACCAGGTGAGGCAAGTGTGGGATCAGTCGCTCCTGCTAGAGATCTAAAGCCCTCAATAACTCTCTGGCCTTCAGCAATCATCGCAACGATTGGACCTGAGGACATAAATTCTAGAAGCGGTTCATAGAACGGTTTGCCTTGATGTTCTGCGTAATGAGTAGCTAGAAGATCTTCATCTGCAGTTAGCATTCTAAGTGCAGCGATTTTATATCCCTTGCTCTCAATACGACTGATGACCTCGCCAACTAAACCACGACGCACTCCATCTGGTTTAACCAAGATCAGGGTGCGCTCTGCTGGCGTTGATGAGTTACTCACGGGGTAAGTCTATGGGCATTTCTAACTGCCCGAATCTGGCCCTTCTGCCTTGGCTATCTGGGCCGCTTTGGCCGCCTCGCCCTTTCGACCCAAGATTATTGCCGCCACCCAGAGTCCAAGAAATAGGGATCCCAGAATAAACATCGTTGGGATAAAGAAACCATATGCAATAAGCAGAATCTGGGTTAGCCAACCTAAAGCCCAGCCAACTTTATATTTCAAAAGTCCCGATGAGAAAAAAGCTAAGAGCGCAATTAGCGCGCCAAAGTAAAGACTATTTGTGGTTGAAAGATCTTTAGCAACAAGAAGAGCAAAGCCAATGATTAAAAACTCCATAATCAAAACACTTCTGGCAAGCATCTTCATGGCCTTTAGATTCCCTTTCTTCGAATTATTGCCCTGGCCTCACCGGCGCTAACAACTGATCCAGCAATTAAGACTGCGGTGTTTGAATCATTAAGGGCATTACCAGTTCTTGCCATATCTACTGCTTGAGTGATGCCTTGCTCTAAATCATCGGAGGCAGTGACTCGATTACTTCCAAAAATCTCCATAGCAAGGGATTTTAGTTCATCTACATCTGCAGCGCGATGCGAGCTATTTCTAGTTACTATCACTCGATCTAAAACGGGCTCAAGTGCTTCAAGAATACCGGTCACATCTTTATCTCCCATGGGAGCAATGACTCCAATTAGCGCTGCGAAATCAAATTCCTCACTGATAGTCTTTTTCAAAGACTCTGCGCCATGAGGATTATGGGCCGCATCAATGATGATGGTGGGGTTTCTCCCAACAATCTCACATCTTCCAGGTGATGTGGCGTTAGCAAATGCCTGTCGCACTATTTCTTCATCGAGCTTTGTCTCACCTGCAAAGACTTCAACGGCAGCAAGAGCTGTAGCGGCATTACTTGCTTGATGCTGGCCATAGAGCGGAAGATATAAATCTTCATACTGTCCATAAACACCAGAGATAGTAAGCATCTGTCCACCTAGAGCCAGAGCCCTTGATTTGAGGCTAAATTCAATACCTGACCTAATTGGAGTGGCATCAGTCTTAGCGCAAGCTCGCATCAACACAGCTGCTACATCATTTTCTTGCTCAGCTAGAACTACAAAGGAATTTTGCTTAATAATTCCTGATTTAGTTTGAGCAATCTTTTCAAGCGTATCTCCTAGATACTCCATATGATCAAAACCTATTGGAGTAATCACATTTACCGAGCCATTAATAACATTGGTCGAATCCCACTCTCCCCCCATCCCACATTCAAAGATTCCAACATCGACCGGAAATTCAGCAAAGGCAACAAAAGCAAGTGCGCACATCGATTCAAAGAATGAGAGCTTGTTAGTCATCTTGGAATCAACTA
>VGAJ01000010.1 GCA_016870795.1 Actinomycetota bacterium
CGTCCCAGACCTGCCCAGGAGATAGCCGAAATCCCCACAATAGCTATCGAGGCTATGGTGAAGAAACGAATTGCCCGAGGGGATTTCACAGAGGCAAGAGTAATGAAGCGATAGCGTTTGAACGTTATGACTAGCCCACTTGAGCAAGGTAATACTGCTCACCTAGCCAATTACCCGCCCGTTTCCATAATTCTCACAGTAATCAATGAAGCACTTCATCTGCGCGCTGCAATTAAAGCTGCTCTGTCTTCAAACTATCAAGGCGAACTAGAAGTAATTATGGCAGTGGGGCCTTCAACAGATCAGACATGGCAAATTGCAAAAGAGTTAGCAGAACAAGATTCTAGAATCACAGTCCTTGAAAATACTTCAGGAAGAACTCCAAGAGGTTTAAATGCTGCGCTCAAGATGGCAAAGAATCAAATAGTTGTTCGCATTGATGGGCACTCAGAAATTGATAAGGAATATATTAGAAAAGCCGTCGAGACTTTGAAAGAAACTGGAGCAGTAAATGTTGGTGGCATTATGTTTGCTCAAGGAACAACTTCGTTTGAAAAAGCAGTAGCTATTGCAATGCGTTCACCAATTGGGGTTGGATCTTCAAGATTTCATGTCGGGGGAGAGGCTGGACCAACAGATACTGTGTATCTAGGAGTATTTCAAAAGAGAGCGTTAGATGCTGTTGGTGGCTATGACGAGAGATTTACCAGGGCACAAGATTGGGAGTTAAATTATCGCTTGAGAAAAAATGGTGGCGTAGTTTATTTCGACCCTGAGCTAAAAGTTATTTATCGCCCAAGAAGTTCGCTCAAGAAACTTGCTTTGCAATACTTTGAATATGGAAAATGGAGAAGAGCAGTAGTGCGTCAACATAGTCGAACTATTAATTTTCGCTATCTAGCTCCACCTCTAAATTTGGTACTGCAATTTATCTCATTAGCTCTAGCTGTATTTGTTTCATCACTGTTTTTAATTCCAATCATTTCTTATTTAGGCGCAATTACTTTGGCTTCATTAATTATTGGAAAAGGTCTGGCCCAGAGGATTTACTTGCCAATTGTTTTGATTTTCATGCATTTTTGCTGGGGATTTGGTTTCATTACCTCACCAAGAAAGCTAATTACCAACTAATTTCCTAACGCTGCGGTACCCTAAGAAATATGAAGAAAAGAGCGTTTCTCCTTACTTCCCTATCGCTTATCTTCTGTTTAGGGCTGAATGTAATTTCTCCTGCTCACGCGCGGACCCTAATACCGACTGATTTTCGTTTCTTTGGCTCAGGTTATGGCCATGGGGTAGGAATGAGTCAGATTGGAGCGCGAGGACAGGCGCTTGAATCAAAGACTGCGGTTGAAATTCTTAACTATTACTACCCAGGCACTGCAGTAACTGCTTATCCAGATAATCAACTTATAAGAGTAAATATCGCTAATTTAATTTCATCGGTAACTCTTAATACAGTTGGATCTATTGGCGAGATTCGTCTATACCAAGGCGATATCCCGTTAAGTGAGAACCCTGAGCCATTTGGAATATATCCAGGTGATACAACTGCTCTCTTTACAAACTTTGCAGGAAGTGTAGTTCCAGCTCTCTCATCTCCTACTGCTAAATATGCCGCAATCAATCCTTCACCTGCTTGGACTCTTCGGTGGGACAGTGCAACTACAACTGCGCTTCTAACCAATGGTGCAACTGCTACTCAATATAAGTATGGTCAAATAGTCTTCAAGAGCGTAACCAATCTTCTTAGCTCATATCTTGCAGTAACCAATACCTTAAGACTTCATGATGAGTATCTCTATGGTCTAGGTGAAGTGCCTTCGTCTTGGCCAGCTGCTGCCCTCGAAGCACAAGCAATAGCTGCAAGAACTTATGCCCTGGGCAAATTATCTAGGCTTAGAGTTGAGTGCGATTGCAATATTTACAACACCACTGTGGATCAGAATTTTGTGGGTTATGCCAAAGAAACTGAGGCCATCTATGGAGTTAAATGGCGTGAGGCAGTTGATCGAACCTTTGTTGATGAGAATAACGCTCTAGTAGTAACTCTTGAAGACAAACCAATTCAAGCCTTTTACTTCTCATCTAGTGGGGGAGTTACGCAAAATGTTGTTGATGTTTGGGGAAGCCCCCTTCCTTACTTAACTGGAGTCCCTGATCCATGGAGTTTAGATCCAACAATTAATCGCAGATATGCACTTTGGTCGAGGTTTGTGCCACAGAGCGTTATGGCGCAAGCTTTTCTGCTACCTAATGTTGTGTCAATTACAATTAATTCAAGAACTCAAACTGGAAGCGTTAGTTCAATTACAGCAATTTCAAGTACTGGGGAAACCGCAACGCTAACTGGAGAACTCTTTCGAGCTAGAGTAAAACTTCCATCAACCTGGATTCATAACACAAAGGCAATTGTGAAGCTGCCTTTTATTGCTAAAGAGTGTCTACCAGGTATTGTCGAACGACCTCACTACTGCTTAATTTAATTAGAGTGCAGCACGCTATTTAAGCCGCCCCAAGTTCCACTTTTATTAAGTGCTTCAAGCGCGCCGCTCTGGGAATTTCTACGAATCAAAAGTGAATTTGCGCCAGATAGCTCTCTTGCTTTGACTACTTTGCCATCTGGTAGAAGTACTTTTGAGCCTGCAGTTAAATAGACGCCAGCTTCTAAAACGCAATCATCACCAAGTGAAATTCCAAGTCCTGAATTGGCTCCTAGAAGTGTTCGCTTGCCAATTGAGATTACTTCTTTTCCGCCGCCACTCAGAGTTCCCATAATCGAAGCTCCGCCGCCGATATCAGAACCATCGCCGACAACAACTCCTGCAGAGATTCGGCCCTCAACCATTGATGAGCCAAGAGTTCCAGCATTGAAGTTAACAAAGCCTTCATGCATCACCGTTGTTCCAGGTGATAGATAAGCTCCAAGTCTTACGCGATCTGCATCCGCAATTCGCACGCCTTCTGGAACAACATAATCAAGCATCCTTGGAAATTTATCTACGCCATAGATTGCAAGATAGCCATATTTAGTACGCAGCTTTAAACGCACCTGATCAAATCCAGTGATAGCGCAGGGCCCATGGGAAGTCCAAACAACATTGTTAAGAATTGAAAAAATTCCTTCAAGTGATAACCCATGTGGTTTTACTAGACGATGAGAGAGTAGGTGAAGTCGCAAGTAGGCATCAGCAACACTTGCTGGCGGCCTATCTAGCTCAATTTCTGTTTTAACCAGAGTTCGAGTTATCTCCCGCTCGATATCTGCCCCATCAAGGCTTGTTAAATCAACTCTGCTTGCTTCAGCTTCCCCTAGGCCTAGTTGATGAAAATAGGTATCAAGTATTGATCCATCTTTTGCAATGGTTGAAATCCCATAACCATATGCCGCGCTAGCTTTGCTCACCGTCCAACGCTACCAACTATTGGCTAGCACTTGCCCAGAGTAAGCGATAGAAAAAATCTGGCTTAGAGTGGGGCTATGAAAGTTGCCGTTTATTGCGCATCATCGACCTTAGTTTCAAAAGAGAATCTAGAGCTTGGCTTTGAATTAGGGGCATCCCTTGCCAAATTAGGCCATGAATTGGTCTGGGGAGGCGGCGCGATATCGGTAATGGGTGAGGTGGCCAAGGGTGCAAGAGAAAATGGCGGCAGAACAATTGGAGTTATTCCAGAGCGGCTAATGAGTGTGGAATTTATTGATCATGATGCAAGCCAGATGCATGTAGTAAAAGATATGCGCGAACGAAAAGGTTTAATTGAAAGCTTAGCCGATGGTTTTATCGCACTTCCTGGTGGGATTGGCACACTTGAGGAGTTATTGGAAATCTGGGTGGGAAGATATTTAGGTTTTCATAACAAGCCAATTGCGATTCTAGATTCAAGCGGAGTCTATGGCTCGCTTCGCTTGGCCCTCGATGACTTAACTGCGATGAACTTTATGAAACCAGGTCAACATGAGTTAGTTTCTTGGTGTAACACAATTGATAGCGCGATAAAGCATGTGACTTCATGAGCATGAATAATAAATCCAAACTTGCGGACTTTAGAGCCAGCGTAACTATCTCTGCTCCCATTGGTGAAGTTTGGGAAAAATTAGTTGATTGGAAGAGTCAAGGTCAGTGGATGGCTTTGACAAAGGTGAATTCAAGTGCGGATAAAGATGGCAGCTCAGGAATTGGTACAACAATTTCTGCATTTACTGGAATCGGGAAAATTGGCATCTGGGATGAGATGAAAATTACTACTTGGATTCCAGAGACATTTTGCGCCGTTGATCACTATGGTCGTTGGATTAAAGGAATTGGAGAATTTCGTCTAATAGAGATAGCGCCAGGTGAAACTAGATTTGATTGGTATGAACGAATCGATGCTCCAGCTGCGATTCTGGCCCTGATAAAACCAGGAATCTTGCTTGCTGTGAATTACTCCTTGGCGAAGTTTGCCCGAGGATTTAACAACTGAAGGGGCGCCATCGGCAGTAGCCTTAGCCTTGTGAGTAAGCAGAACCAGACATTAGAAGAGTTCATCGACTCTCTTCCTGAAGAAGAACGGATCGTGCTTACCCTTTACTACGTGAAGAGATATAGCGTCGAGGAAATTTCCGAGAAAATAGGGGCTCCCAAGCGTGCAATTACGGCGGTATTGGCCTCTGGACGGATGAGAATGAGCTCGGCTTTCAATTTCCCACAAGGTAGCTAGATAAGGGATAATTCCCTCTCCCAGCTTGGAGCTGGGGCTTAAGGCTAAAAGATCTTTCAAGGATTGATTTAGAGAGAAGGCTAATCGATGGCAGCCATGAAACCCCGCACTGGCGATGGACCTATGGAAGTTACCAAGGAAGCCCGGAGCCTAGTGATGCGAATCCCGCTCGAGGGTGGCGGCCGCTTGGTAGTAGAGCTAAATCAAGAAGAGGCTCGAAATCTTGCCGACGTATTGAATGCGTCAATCTCCCTTCTTAAGAAGTGAACCTACCGATTCCGAAACTCGGAACGGTAAAACTTCCGGGGGAAATCTCGGAGAAATACTTTAAGAATTTTTCTCATATCGCTCTTCCGATAAAAGCAAAAGAATCTAAAGAAGAACCTGAAATAGAGATCGTTTTAAGCAAAAAAATCATACAGAGCATTGAAAAGATTTATTCAATTTCACTTAAAGATGAGATTAAGAAAAATGGCGGAACTGTTACTGGTAAAGCTGGAGAAGTAATTGATATTCCAGTATTGCAAGCAAGTGGAGATGTAGTTCGCATTCTCCTTGTTGGAGTTGGAGATTCAACTAATTCCCACATTCGCAGAGCATCAGCAGCTATTGGTCGAAAGATAAAGTCAAGTAACTCCTCAGTTCTCTCATTTCTAGTTGAAAAGGAAAGTGATGCTCAACTTCACTTTATCTCCTCTGCCCTTGCTACTTATATTTGGACTCAGAAAAGTGGCACAAAAAGCCTAACGCCAGAGATTACTCTTGTAGGAGATTTTGCTGAAGTCCTAGAGCGCGCAAAGGTGTTAGTGAAGTCAACCTGGAAAGCTAGAGATCTAATACAGACTCCCTCTAATATTAAAAACCCAGCCTGGATGGCTGCTCAAGCAAAATCCCTTGCAAAGAGCTCCACGCTCTCTCTAAAGATTAAATCTGGTCGCCAATTGGCAGAGTTTGGCGGGCTTAGCGCGATTGGTAATTCCAGTGTTAAGAACCCACCAAGATTTGTGGAGTTAAGTTATAAGCCAAAGGGATCAAAGAGGGCGCCACATGTGGTCTTGGTTGGCAAGGGAATTACCTTTGATACTGGCGGAGTTTCTCTCAAGCGCCCTTATGACGTAATGACTGCAATGAAAAGCGATATGGCTGGCGCAGCTTGTGTATTGATGGCAACAATTGCTGCGGCAGAATTAAAGTTAAATGTTCGAATCACAGCGCTACTAATGCTTGCTGAGAACTCACTTTCCGGCACATCAACTCGTCCATCTGATGTTATTACTCATTATGGCGGAACCACTGTTGAGGTAATTAACACTGATGCTGAGGGAAGATTAGTTCTAGCAGATGGTCTTGCTTATGCTGATAAGAATCTTGATCCAGATTATTTAATTGATGTTGCGACTCTAACTGGAGCTGCCACCCTTGGTCTTAGCCGATATTACGGAGCGATGTATACCAGAGACAATAAACTTGCCAGAAAGCTTGCAGATATTGGCGATTACACTGGAGATCAAATCTGGCACATGCCATTAGTTGATGATTATTCAATTGCGCTAGAGAGCAATATTGCAGACTTTAATCACACCGCTGATAAGTTTAAGTTTCAAGGAGGCTCAGTCACTGCGGCGCTATTTTTAGA
Organism: Actinomycetota bacterium; assembly: GCA_016870795.1. Taxonomy (GTDB): domain Bacteria; phylum Actinomycetota; class Actinomycetes; order Nanopelagicales; family Nanopelagicaceae; genus MAG-120802. The sequence continues at coordinate 6,338 of VGAJ01000010.1, forward strand.
AAATTTTGTTGGCAAGCGCAAGTGGGTTCATCTTGATATTGCTGGTCCTGCCAGATCCGAAGTTGATGCAGGAGAAAATGTTAAAGGTGGAACAGGATATGGAGTTCGCCTACTGACCCAGTGGCTAGCTACGCTGTGATGTCAGGCATTGGAGAAAAAGGATTTACGGAGAAGTTATTCCCCGAGCGCGGAGATATGCGCGCATTTTCAAACACCTTTATTCCAGAGACAGAGATAATTCAAAAAGCTAGAGCTCGAGGGCAAGAAATTGGTACCTACGATGCCACTCCAGCAGTGGGATCGCTACTTCGCTATCTCACTCATTTGATAGGAGCTAGCTCAATAGTTGAAATTGGAACAGGGGCTGGGGTTAGTGGTTTATGGATCTTCCAAGCGCTGAGCCCAAAGGGACTATTAACATCAATTGATGACGAAGTTGAAAATGCTAAATTAGCAAAGCAAGCCTTTGATGAGGCGGGGATAAATTCATCCCGATATCGATTAATTACTGGAAACTCTCGTGAAATTGTAGGAAAGCTGGCCGATAGTCTCTATGACATTTTTATTATGAGAAAGAGCGGAGATTTACTTGATGGAATTGAGAATGCGCACCGCTCACTTCGCCCAGGCGGAGTATTAGTCATTGATCGAGCGCTTCTCTCTGGAAAGGTTGCAGATCCAACACAGCGAGATGAAGATAGCGTGGCCTATCGAGAAGTTATCAAGGTGATTAAGGACTCAGCAACGCTCTGGCTTCCAATGTTGCTGCCAGTTGGCGATGGCGTAATGGTTGCGACGAAGATTTAATTAAAGAATAGGATAGGTGCATGTTCGGCATTGGAATGGGCGAGTTTCTAGGTTTAGTGATCCTAGGCTTATTTTTAGTTGGTCCAGATAAATTGCCTGAAGCAGCAAAAGATTTTGCCAGATTTATTCATAAGGTTCGTAACTTCACAACCTATGCCTCACGCGAATTAAAGGAAAATCTAGGACCTGGATTCGAAGATCTTCAAGTTACGGACTTAACGCCTAAGAAATTAGCCCAGAAAGTATTAGGAAATGCTTTAGATGATGTGAAGCCCCTAGCAAATGACCTTAAGAGTCAGGCCAAAGCAAGTAAAAAAGTTATTGATGAGGCTGCCAAAATAGATCCAGATTTACTATGAGCTTTTCAAGAGATGAAGTCATAAGTCAGATTCATAGCGCGCTTGCAAATGTCTCTGATCCTGAACTTCATAGACCTCTTCCAGATCTAGGAATGGTTGAAAGTGTTGATTTTGATAGCGGGTTAGCAAAAATCAAGATATTGCTAACTATCTCAGGATGTCCTATGCGAGATAAGTTAAAAAGTGATGTTAGTAGCGCAGTGACTAAGGTCGCTGGGGTTGAAAAGGTTGAACTTGAATTTGGGGTAATGAATGAAGCCCAGAGAGATAATGTTAAAAAGCTGCTACGTGGCGGGCGGGAGAAGTTCATTCCATTTGCTCAACCGGATTCTTTAACTAGAGTCTGGGCTATCTCATCTGGCAAGGGAGGGGTAGGAAAGTCATCAGTAACGGTAAATCTTGCGGCAGCGCTTAGTAAGCGCGGCTTTAAAGTAGGAGTTCTTGATGCTGATGTTTATGGACACTCAATTCCAAGGCTTTTGGGCATTGAAGGGCAGAGGCCAACAGCTATTGATCAAACATTTATTCCAGTTGAAACCAATGGAATCAAGGTAGTTTCAATTGAGATGTTCAAACCAGATCGCGCAGATCCGGTTGCTTATCGCGGCCCACTGCTTCATAGAGTTTTAGAACAGCTTTTAAGTGATGCGTATTGGGGAGATCTAGATTTCTTACTCCTCGATCTGCCTCCAGGAACCGGAGATATTGCAATTTCTCTTGGACAGCTAATTCCAGCATCGGAAATTATCGTGGTGACAACTCCGCAGATTGCAGCTGCTGAAGTAGCTGAGCGAGCAGGGCGAATTGCTCATCAACTGAAACAACATGTAATCGGAGTAATTGAGAACATGTCTGCATATACAGATCCGGTAAGTGGAGCTCAGGTTGCACTCTTTGGACAAGGTGGAGGGCAAGAAACTGCAAAAAGATTAAGCCAACTTGTAGGAGTAGATGTTCCGCTACTTGCTCAGATTTCATTTGATATCAAGCTACGTGAAGGCGGAGATGAAGGATCACCAATAGTCTTTAGAGATCCAGAATCAGATGCGGCTAAAGGCTTTTTTGCAATTATTGATCAACTAACAAAGCGAAAGAAATCTTTAATTGGCGTTCCGCTAGGAGTTTCTACATAACTGCCGTGCAAAACCAAAACCACACCCAGATGCCCAGTGGTCGTGACATTCCATTATTACTTCTCGGAGTAATTGGAATTGGAACTTCTGGTCCAGTAATTGCCTTGAGCGCAATGCCAATTATCACTCTAATTTTCTGGCGAAACCTTGGCGGAGCGCTAATCATGGCGCCCTTTGCATTGAGAAATGGTCAGTGGTTAAAGAGTGAAAATCGTCGAGGTCTTGCCTGGTCAATGGCAGCAGGATTTGTTCTAGCACTTCACTTTATTGGATTTTTCATAGCAATGAGATACACCACTGTGGCGGCAGGAACTGCCCTTACCGCTCTTCAACCAATATTTGCTGCCTACTTTGTGAAAAAACTTGGCGGCCATATTCCAAGGCGAGCTTGGATTGGAATGGTTATTAGCTTCATTGGAGTTTTAATCATTACTGGAGTTGATTTTCAGATTTCAACTAGAGCTTTCATTGGAGATATAGCAGCAATCATCTGCGCTGCTCTTGCTGCGCTATATGTTTTATTGGGCTCAAAAGCGCAACAAACGCTTGCAACTTCGACCTATACGACCTTGTGTTATTTAACTTGTTCACTAACTGCACTTCCTATTGCCCTTATCACTGGAGTGCAGCTAATTGGCTTTGAAGCTATGCAATGGTGGTTATTACTTGCGTTAATTTTGGGAGCACAGATTCTTGGCCACACAATGTTTAATCTCTCGCTTAAGAGAGTATCGCCAGCAATTGTCTCCTTAATTGTTTTCTTTGAAGTTCCAGTCGGCGCTCTTCTTGCCTTCTGGTGGCTAGATCAATTACCTCCACTTGGAACTGTTCCAGGATTGATTCTTTTATTGGCCGGGTGTGCGATATTTGTTATGCGCAGCAAGGATAAGGAAAAAGGGTAGCCTTACCCTCATGCTTATTGATTTACATACCCATACCAATGCAAGTGATGGTACTGATACGCCATCTGGGTTAATCGATAAGGCAATTGCGGCAGGTATTGGGGTATTAGCGCTAACCGATCATGACACTACCCGCGGTTGGCAGGAAGCATCTAACGCTCTGCTTAATCATCCCTCTGGTTCTGGTATGGAATTAGTTTTAGGTTCTGAAATTTCTTGCCAAGATGAAGATGGTCTAAGCATTCACATGCTTGGTCTGCTCTTTGATGCAAGCCATCAAGGGCTAATTGATGAACTTGATAAGACAAGAGAGCATCGTCTCTTTCGCATGGAGAAAATAATTACTCGTCTAAATGAAGCTGGAATTGAAATAAGCATAGATGAGGTCTATGCCATGCGAACTGGTGATGCCACACTCGGCCGGCCTCATCTAGCTGATGCTTTAGTTGCTAAGGGGCATGTGGCATCTCGCCAAGAAGCATTTGAAATTTTCTTACATAATAAATCCAAGTACTACGTTAATCACTATTCTCCAACACCAGAGGCTGCAATAAGGCTTATTAAGCAGGCTGGAGGTGTTGCCGTAATTGCTCATCCATTTGCTTCAAAACGTGGCAAGACTCTTACGGTAGAAGCATTTGATCATTTAATTGCTGCCGGACTTGATGGAATTGAAGTCGATCACCCAGATCACTCAGAGAGTGAGAAAGCTGAGCTAGTCTCACTTGCAATCGCGCGAAACCTTGTTATTACTGGCTCTAGTGATTATCACGGCGATGGCAAACTAAACCGATTAGCGCAATTCACCACAAATCCTGAACAATGGGCTCATCTTGAATCAAAGGCAAATCAGAGAAGGGTTGTGAAGCGATGAGTGATATCAGCACCATTACATTCGGTCTGCAGGCATTTGTCACCCTACTTGTGATTTTGGATCCGCCAGGTGCTACGCCAATATTCTTATCTGTTCTAGGCGATCGCACTCGCCGGCAGAGAACTCTTCTTGCCTGGCAAGCTGCTGGCACTTCACTATTTGTTATTACTTTATTTGCCCTATTTGGCCAATTTATCGTTGATTATCTTGAGATTTCTATGCCAGCGCTAAGAGGGGCTGGAGGATTACTTCTTCTATTGGTCTCACTTGATCTACTAAAGGGAAGCGACTTTAGTGGCGGCGGAAAAATTCCAAAGAACTTGGCTTTAGTGCCACTTGGAACACCACTACTAGCAGGCCCTGGCGCAATTGTGACAATCATGCTCTTTAGTCAAGAAGTTTCCAACACTTCCATGACTTTTGCGCTTTCACTTGCTGTACTTGGAGCGCACTTAATAATTGGAGTTACTTTGATGTTCTCACTTGGCATTGTGAAAATCATAAAAGAATCTGGAGTGGCACTCCTTGCAAAAATTGCAGGTCTTTTAACTGCGGCAATTGCATTTGAGATGCTAATGACTGGAATCAAGGATCTCTTTGCCTCATGAGTTTAGGTTTCTTTTCCCCCGATTCCATTACCTGGAAAGTCCACTCAGATCCTTCAATGTTTGTGGGAGGAATAAGAGCGCTGCTTGAGCAAGCGCTGCATCCTGAAGCGATGGCAGGAGTGGCAGCACATTCCAACTTCCGTGAAGATGCATGGGGAAGGCTTGAGAGAACTGGAGATTACGTTGCAACTCTTACCTTTGCTAGCAAGGAAAAAGCCGAAAAGTTAGCTGCAAGAGTCAGAGGAGTTCATGAGAAGTTAAAACTTGATGATCAAAGGCTTCTGCTCTGGGTTCATATGGCAATGGTTGATTCTTTTCTAGATACAGCGCTTCGCTCAGGACTTGTTTTAAGTGAAAAAGAGCGTGATCAATATCTAGAGGAGATGGTGATATTTGCTCGCCTAGTCGGTATTGATGAGGAGAAAGTGCCAAGAAGCGTTGCTGAACTAGATGCATACTTCCTAGATATTAAAGATCAGCTTTCTGCCAGCGATGACGCAAAACGAGCTGCATTATTTATCGCCCTTCCTCCACTTCCTCCACTTCTTCGTTTTGGAACTCCAATTGCGCCGCTATGGGGAGGCATTACTTCCGTTGCAGCAGCCTCTCTTCCTAAGTGGGCTAAATCCTTATATGGCTGGCCAACACTTCCTGGCCAAGATGTTGCTACCAATATCGCTCTTAGATCCCTTCGAAGCGCTCTTCTTTTAGTCCCTGAAAGTTTAAGACAAACTCCTGAAATGAAGTTTGCATTTGCTCAAGTTGGTGCAGAGAAGTGAAGGTTCTTGTTGTTGCTAATAGCGCTGGTGGTGTTGGTAAAAGCACATCTGCTCACTGCATAGCGGTAGCGGCTAGTGAGTATGGCAAGAAAGTTTTGGTAATAGATGCAGATCCATCAGCTGGGTTAACTTTTGCTTGCGGAATTGAAAATCCTAGAGTGAGTACAAAAGAGTTCTTATCTGGCCAGTTCTCACTTGATGCCTCAACAATAAAAAGCGGAGAGCGCTTCTCAATCATTGCTTCATCTAGCCGTCTGTTAGCTCTAGATTTTGATCAAGTTATCTCACAGGCAAAACTAACTGAGCTTCTAGAAAGCTTTGATCTAGTAATAATTGATACACCAACTGGAGTTTCTAGAATTACTACCTACTTTATGGCTATTGCTAATCTAATTCTGCTACCCAGCACAACCGAAATTCTCTCGCTTCGGGGAGCGCTAAATAGTAAAGATTATGCCCAGAGCGCTGGCCATGGCGGGCAACTACAACTCTTAGTAACTAAAACAACGCAAGAGCTTGATGAAGAGTTTAAATCACTGATTGGCGATGATTTTTTACGCCTTGAGCCAACAATTCGCTCATCAGCGCAAGTCTGCCTATCGCAGAGTCAGGCCAAAAGCATCTTAACTCTAGATACAAAGAGTGAAGTTGCTGCAGACTATCGAGAAGTTACTTACTTACTCTTGGAAAAACTAGAACTTATTTAATTTAAGCGCCGGCAAATCCAACACGACGTTCAGCTATATCGCCAATCTCAATTGAACCGATTTTTCCTGCAGGCACCACAAACTGCCGACCTCTAATGTCAGTTAGCACTAGCGGGGCAGAAGAGGTCAGAGCCTTATTGACCAGCGCTAATACTTCATCACGATCAAGAGAAGTCTCTATCGTTAATTCACGAAGTTGATCATCAACAGATATACGAACTTCTGATTTTGCAGATTCTGATTTTCCGCTCTTTTTTGTACTCATAGCCCCATCCTAAAGAGTTTTAGTAGATTTTGCTTCTTCATATTTTCTAAACTCTCCTAACTCTGTAGCGGGAAGCCAGAAATTCCTCGCCAGAGTAGATTAGTAACTAGTGAGGTTGCTTCGGAGCGATTAATTTTTCCATCCCGCTCAAGCCAGTGGCGGGCGGTTATTTGGGCGCAACCAATAAGCCCAATTGCCAGCACCATAGATTCCTCTTTTGGAAAACCAGTATCTAGTGAGATAACAGCGCTAACTGCTACGGCGCAGTCATAGGTCATACGATCAAGTCTCTGTCTTACTTGAGGCTCTGCACTCATATCGCTTTCAAATAGCAGACGAAATGCGCCACCTTCATCATCAATAAACTCAAAATAAGCACCAACAGTTGCCTTGACTCGATTCTTATTCTCTTTATTTGAGGCGATAGCTTTTTGAATCGCAAAGACCAGAGAATCGATATGAACATCAAGAAGGGCAAGATAAAGATCTAGCTTTGAAGGAAAATGCTGATAGAGAACTGGCTTACTAACTCCGGCCCGATCTGCAATTTCATCCATCGCTGCTGCGTGATATCCCGAGGCGGTAAAGACCTCAAGGGCGGCGTTTAGTAGCAGAGCGCGTCGCTCATCGCGTGGAAGACGAACCCGATTATCAACTTTCTCGCTATTGCTCATCGGTGTCATGGTACGAGGTTTGGCAAGATTTCACTAATAGAACTCGTGTAGCCTTCCTAACCTCTATGAGAAAGCCACGCTTACTTCTAGTTCACGCCCATCCAGATGATGAGACTATAAACAATGGTGTAACGATGGCTAAGTATGTTGCCATGGGATATGGCGTAACTCTTGTTACCTGCACCCGAGGTGAAGAGGGTGAGATTTTAGTTCCAGAACTCGAACATCTTGCAAGTGGAAAAGAAGATGCTCTTGGTCCAATTCGCGAAGTCGAATTAGCAAATGCAATGAAAGTATTAGGAGTGGTAGATCATCGCTTCCTTGGTTCTCCAAGTAAATCATGGCGCGATAGCGGGATGATGGACTCAGAGCCAAATTCTAGGAAAGACAATTTTTGGAACGCTGATGTGAATCAAGCTGCTGAATCTTTAGTTGAGGTAATTCTTGAGACTAAACCTGATGTAATGGTCACCTACGATGAAATCGGTGGCTATGGACATCCCGATCATATTCAAGCCCATAGAGTTGCGATGCGAGCAAGTGAATTAGCAGCTCAGCGCGGCTGGCAGATTCAAAAGATTTACTGGAACACGATTCCGATTTCAATTATTGAACAGGGAATTGAGGCAATGAAAGGCAGCGGAAGTGATTTCTGGGGAGTTGAGAAGGCCGAAGACTTTCCCTTTGCTCAACCAGATAACCTAGTTACAACGGTAATTGATGGCCAAGACTTTGTTGAAAAGAAAATGGATGCGATGCGAGCCCAACCCACTCAAATTGCTGTAGATGGACCATTTTTTGCACTCTCAGATAATTTAGGCTTTAAAGTTTGGGGACAAGAGTATTACCGCTTGGTCTATGGAAAAGCTAGCGCACCATTTAATGAAGAGGGACGCGAGACCGATCTATTCTCAGGAATTCAGCTATGAAATCATTAATTAGTTTGCTCTTTGGAGCATTAGTTGGGGTCTCTGGAACATTTCTGCATAATGCATATAGACCTTTTGGGTTAATAGTTTCATTACTAGCGCTATTTATTGGACTTCGTTTAGTTAGAAATATGTATCTCTCTAAGTTATCACTTGCACTCTTTGCCTTTGGTTGGCTATTTGTAATTGTTAGAGCTTCAAGTCTTGGTAATGGCGGTGAAGTTCTAATTGAAGCAAATGCTTATGGCAATCTCTTTGTATTTGGGGGAGCAGCTCTTATTTCCTGGCGCCTACTTAAGAGGATTTAAGTTCTAGCTTCTCCAGCTCCAGCTCTGGCCCGATGGTGAATCGTTTATTGCAATTCCAAGTAAGAGAAGTTGATCTCGTATCTGATCACTTAAAGCAAAATCCTTGTTTTCTCGCGCTCTCTGTCTTGCCTCTAACAAGACTCTGGCTTCATCCGGAAGCTCTTTAATCGGCATCTCTTCCAGTAGTTTTAGAGCAAGAAGTGGTTCAAGATTTTCTAAAATCGCTGCCTTCTGGCCATCTGAAAATTGATCATCCTTTTCAAGGGATCTGAGCTTGATCATCACTTGGGGAGTATCTAAATCTGCCTGAAAGTGAGCAAGAATTGCTTGAACAAATGCGCTAGCTTCTACTGAATAATCCCTAGGCGCCAATTTCCATTGTTGATATTTAGCTCTCAAGCGCTGCAATGTTGAATGAGCTGCGCCTATTGAGTTCCAGGATAAATCCATCTGAGAGCGATAACGGTTTTCAAGAAAGCAAAATCGCAGTGAAAGTGGATCAAGCCCACGCGTGATTACATCAGAGAGCAGAACCACATTTCCAGAACTCTTTGACATCTTTCTTCCTTCAAACAAGAGATGCTCGCCATGAAGCCAGGCGCTAACTGCTTCACCTTTGACTAAAGGATTTGATTGGGCTCTCTCGTTTTCATGATGGGGGAATCTAAGATCAATGCCACCAATATGTAGATCGACATGTCCTTGCAGATAATGAAGCGACATTGCAGAACATTCAATATGCCAGCCAGGAAATCCTGGACCATAAGCTGTCTGCCAGATCATCTCTCTGCGATTACCGGCCGCTTTCCAAAGGGCCCAATCGGCATGAAATCTCTTTGCTCCAGCTTCAACATATTCATAGCGATGACCAGGCTTGAGCGCATCTAGTCGATTTCCACTTAACTGGCCATAACTATCAAATTTAGTACTATCGAAATAAATTGAGGAATCATCACCTTGATAAGCAAGTTCTAGTTCAGTTAATTTCGCAATATGCACAAGCATCATTTCGATGCACTCACTCGCTCTGGGATAGTGATGAGCTGGGAGAATATTTAGCCTTGCTAAGTCTTTATGAAACTTCTCTTCATACTCTCTGGCAATAAAGTATGGATCTCGCTTTTCAAGTTTAGATTGGGCCAACATTTTATCTTCTTCAAAATCTTCACTCATATGGCCAACATCGGTAATGTTTTGTACCATCTTGACTTTCAAACCAGAGAACTCCAGAGTCCTTCGAACTAAATCACTAAGCAAAAAAGTCCTTAGATTGCCAACGTGAGCGTCGCGATAGACAGTTGGTCCGCAGCAGTAGATTCTCACCACTTGGCCATCACTTGCAGTAATAGGCAGCACTTTTCGCTCTAAAGTGTCATAGATATGTAGCCCATTATTTGGTTTTGGCTCGCGCTTCACCCCCTTATTTTGTAGGATTAGGCCCTGCAATGTAAGCATCGCTTATGCCAATTCGGTGTTTATATCTTTTAGATTTTCTCTGAAAGGAGTCTCAGGTGACATACATCATCGCCCTTCCCTGTGTAGATGTAATGGATAAATCATGTATTGAAGAGTGCCCCGTTGATTGCATCTATGAGGGCGATCGAATGATGTATATCCAACCTGATGAGTGTGTGGATTGCGGCGCATGTGAACCAGTTTGCCCCGTTGAGGCGATTTATTATGAAGATGATGTTCCAGCGCAATACAGTGAATATAAGGAAGTAAATGCAGAATTCTTTGACGAATTAGGCTCACCTGGTGGGGCAGCAAAAGTTGGAAGAGTTGGCAAAGATCATCCAGTCCTTCTGCAGATTCAGAAAAAACCTGCAGGCGAGTAAGTAGGCGAAGATAAAACTCCCTGATTTTCCTTGGGATGCCCTAGCGCCATATGGGCAAAAAGCTCGAGCCCATAGCCAGGGAATCATTGATCTCTCCCAGGGCACTCCAGTTGATTCCACCCCAGATTTCATTCAAGAGGAACTTAAATCAAGTAGTGATTCACCAAGCTACCCATTAACCACCGGAAGTGCAGCGCTTAGAGAGGCGCTAAAGAAATATTGCGTTGAAACACTCGGCGCAAGCGGCGACTTTGATGTGCTGCCAACAATTGGCTCAAAGGAATTAGTAGCCCTGTTGGCATATCTACTGGAGGCTAAATCAGTTTTAATTCCAGAAATTGCCTACCCGACTTATAAAGTCGGAGCGCTACTGGCTAGAGCAGAAGTCCTTGAAGTTGGAATTGATGCCATTACTTGGCCCAAGAAAGCTGATTTAGCTTGGATTAATTCACCATCAAATCCAACAGGTCGGATTCATAGCAAGGAAGAACTCGAGGCCTGCCTCACCTGGGCAAGAAAATCTGGCGCAACTCTTGCAAGCGATGAGTGCTATCTGCCTTTTACAAATGGAATTCCAGCTCACTCTATTTTGGCAATCGCAAATGGTGATAACACCTCAGTGCTGGCGGTTCATTCGCTCTCAAAGCGATCAAATATGGCGGGCTATAGAGGGGCATTTGTTGCTGGCGATCCTAAATTAATAGCGCAATTACTAGAGATTAGAAAACATATGGGGATGATGCTTCCGCTGCCGATTCAAAAGTCGATGGCGATTGCGCTTTCAGATCAGAGCCATGTTGATAATCAGGCAGGAAAATATCAAACAAGGCGAGAGGTGCTTGCTAGAGCGCTAGTAGCAGCAGGTTTTAAAATTGAGTTTTCAGAAGCTGGGCTATATATCTGGTGTAGCAGAGATGAAAAAGATTGGGATAGCGTGGATTGGTTTGCAGAAATAGGAATTCTTGTTACGCCAGGAAGTTTCTATGGAAGTAAAGGCGATAGATATGTGCGCATCGCCCTAACTGCTAGCGATGAGAATATTTCAAGTGCAGCCTCTCGCATAATTCAGGCAGTAAATCGATGATAAATAAGGCTATTTTGCTCGTTGGTGGCAGAGGAACTCGCCTTGCAGAACTTACAAAAAATACTCCAAAGCCGATGCTAAAAGTTGCAGGAGCACCAGTTACCGAGCATCAAATTGCTAGAGCCCAAGCAGCTGGAGTAACTGAGATAGTCCTTGCAACTTCATATCTAGCTGAGGTATTCGAGCCTTACTTTGGCGATGGCTCAAAGTTTGGCATTTCAATTAAGTATGCAATAGAGGAATTACCCCTAGGAACTGGCGGAGCAATCTCAAATGCAGCAAAGTTTTTAAACTTAGCAGAAGATGAATCTGTCTTTATTTTTAATGGTGATGTTCTAAGTGGCCATGATCTAAAAGCGCAGGCGCAGTTTCATGAAAGCAAGGGCGCTGATGTGACGCTGCACTTAGTAAGAGTTAATGATGCTCGCGCCTATGGCTGCGTTCCAATTGATTTAGCTGGCAAGGTTTTAGAGTTTCTAGAAAAGATGGATCAGCCGAAGGTAAATACTATTAATGCTGGTTGTTATATTTTTAATAGAAGCGCAATTGTGCAGATCCCCCAAGATAGCGTGGTAAGTGTTGAGAGGCAGACTTTCCCAGAACTCTTAAAGAGCAAGAGCGCTCTATATGGATACGTCGATGACTCATATTGGATTGATATGGGAACCCCAGGCTCATACATAAAAGCTTCAAAAGATTTGATTTTGAATTCTGCGATATCACCTGCAACTAGGGGAGTAGTTGATGGAGTAATGATTGCTAAAGATGCAGCGGTGGATGCCACAGCAATAATTTCTGATGGCTCTGCAATTGAATCCGGGGCAGTAATTGGATCGAACTGCCAAATTAAAGGATCAATTATTTCGGCAGGGGCAAGTATTGGTGATGGCTCGATAATCGATAATTGCTATATCGCACCTAATGTTTCAATAGCAAGCAATGAAAAAATATTTGAGAAAATAATCAGTAATTAGCCCACTTTTGCCCCAAAATTAAAGGAAAAATCGACAAATTGGGGATTAATTTCTACCCAAAAAAAGTGGCCAGCAACTTGACACATCCGAATAACAAGCGTGTAATTAGTCCCTAGTAGGCCCACCATCGGGCGTGGGCTCTGTTTTTTAGGGGTATAACTGATGACTGATGCTCGTCGAATAGAGCAGACTTTCATTCCTGGTCCAAGTATCCAATTGGGAAATGGCGAGATCGTTGAGCTATCGTGGCAAGAGCGAGCGCTGTGTGCCCAAACCGATCCGGAAGCTTTCTTCCCTGAAAAAGGTGGTTCAACCCGTGAGGCTAAGCGAGTTTGTCTCTCATGTGAGGTCAGACAAGAGTGTCTTGAATACGCTCTGGCACATGATGAGCGCTTTGGAATCTGGGGCGGACTATCAGAGCGTGAACGCCGTCGCCTTAAGCGCCGGCCAGCTTAAATCTAATAACTATAAAAAAACGAAGTTATTAATTCAAAGAGTTAAGGGAACCTGGTCTAACTTTTTATTTAAACAAGAGGCGGTGTAATGCCTACTTTGGATAATAACTTTGTCACCGCAATCATCGTCTCTCACAATGGAGCTCTCTGGCTACCTGAAGTTGTTGCATCCCTTGCCAAGCAGAAGCGGGCAATAGATCAAATAGTTGCTATCGATACCGGCTCTGAAGATAGCTCTGTGAAGTTACTGCGGGGAGCTGGTATTGCCACCATCTCGACCGCTAAAGAAACTGGCTTTGGCGCAGCAATTAAAGAAGCGCTTAGTAATCCTAAAGTTAAACGAGGAAATGAATCAGAAACAGAATGGCTCTGGCTAATTCATGATGATTGCGCCCCGGATGCATACGCGCTAAAAGAGCTCCTAGCGGCCCTTGATGAGCGACCAGCAGTTGCAATGGCTGGTCCCAAATTGCGCGGCTGGCATGATCGAAACCACTTATTAGAGCTAGGAATAAGTATCGCCTCAAATGGCGCTCGCTGGACCGGACTTGAATATCGCGAAGCCGATCAAGGCCAGCATGATGGAGTCAGTGAAGTTTTAGCTGTTAGCACAGCTGGCGCATTAATTCGCCGCGATGTCTTTGAAGAGTTAGATGGACTTGATCCAGAACTTTCCTTATTTAGGGATGATGTTGATTTTGGTTGGCGCGTGCATACTGCAGGCCACTCCGTAATCGCTGTTCCAAAGGCGGTTGCATATCACGCTGAAGCAGCTTCAAATGAACGCAGGCGAATCGATGTCTCAGATGCCTTTCTTCATCGCCCACTTCTTCTAGATCGAAGACATGCGGCCTATGTTTTGATGGCCAACACATCTTGGTGGCTCCTGCCGCTAATTGCCCTACAACTTCTCTCAGCATCTCTATTTCGCGCAATTGGTTATCTGCTAGCAAAACTTCCAGGATATGCCTTAGATGAAATTGCAGCTGTTGCTCTGGTTATCTTGCAGCCACAGGACTTATTTAGAGCTAGAGCAAAGCGCAGAAAGAATCGCTTAGTTTCATCAAGAGTCATCTCGCGCTTTGTTCCACCTAGAGGATCGCAGCTGCAATTAGCAATTGAGCGAGCTGGCTCTGCTATTTCTCGCAGTTGGCGCCGCTCATCTATATATGAAGAGAGTGGGGGTACTAGCTCGGCTCTAGATTTAAATGATGAGGCTCTAGAAAATGCTGATATTGATTTAGTTCAGGCTCCATCACCAATTAGATGGCTAACTCGCCGACCAATACTTAGCGTTTCACTTCTTGTTGTTTTATTGACCTTGATTGCCTCCCGTAATCGCTTTGGAGCGATAGTTGGTGGCGCTCTAGCAGCAACGCCTACTAAGGCCTTTGAGCTATTTTCAATGTATTCCGATTCGTGGCATACGGTAGGCCTTGGCTCAAGTACTAGTGCGCCGCCTTGGGTTGCCTACATTGGATTTGGCTCATTACTTACTGCAGCAAACTCCTCACTATTTATTACTGGATTATTTCTGTGCGCAGTTCCACTAGCGCTCTGGGGTTCATATTCACTTGCAAAGAAATTTACTAATCTCCACTTTCTTGCCCTTATTGCAGCTCTGCTTTATACCTTTTCGCCAACCACGTTAAGCGCTATCAATAGCGGCAGATTGGGAACCTTAGTATTAGTGGTGATTGGACCCTGGTTGATTAGATCGCTATTTGGACTAGAGCAACTTGAGAATCTATCTTGGCGAAAGACTTTCTGGATTGCGCTTTTATTGACCTTTGTCTGCGCCTTCTCACCGATGACATTTATGTCAATTCTGCTCTGGCAGATTATTTTGGTGATCTTTGATGTAATTGCATTTAATTCTAAAAATAATGCGATGGATAAATTAGTCTTTGATAGAAGAAATGCCCGCCGTATTGCGGTGACAATTGCTCCTCTAATTGTTAACGCCCCTTGGTCTATTGAATTTATTCTTCATCCCTCGAGAATTCTCCTTGATCCAGGCTTAAGTCTTGCTGGCGGCGAAGTCCTCTCATTGCTTTTAGGAAATCCTGGTGGAGTTGGAGCTCCACCGATTTGGATAATTTCACCGATACTTCTAATTGCTGTAATCGCTATCTTTGTTAGTAAGACAGCAAGATTAGGAGAGGTGGCGCTATTTTTTATAGCCATTGCAGCGCTACTTGGTTCAAGGCAGGTTTCAGGCCATGGCAGTTTCACCCCAGAGCAACTCTGGGTTGGGTCGCTTCTGGTGATTCCAACCTTAACTGCGCTACTTGCAGCAGTAATAATGATTGATAACTATCTACCTAGCCTTAGCCAATCTAATATTGATTATCGCCACATTCTTCTTGGCTTTACCTCTCTAATTTCTGCGCTCTCCATTCTTGCGTCAGCTACATGGTGGTTGGGATCGGCTAACAGCGCTCCAGTTCAAGCCAATTCAAAATCTGCACTTCCTGCCTTTCTAAGTGCTAGCGCCCAGACTGAGGGGCGTTATAAGACTTTAGTTTTGAGAGCAGAGTCTTCAAAGGTGAAATATTTCATTGCTCGAGATAAAGATCTGCAACTCGGACAAGCCGATGTTATAACAGGACTTGCTCCAGTAGTAACTAAGGCAATAAATGATTTAATTGCTGGATCTGGAGTTAGTAGCAGTAAAGTCTTTGCTGAGTTTGGGATTCGATATCTCTTTTTAGCAAATCCGATTGATGAAGAGCTAGTAAGAACTATTGATGGCGCAGGTGGATTTACTAGAGCTGCCTCAACTGATGAAGGAATAACCTGGAAAGTTCCAGGAGCGCTTGGCCATATCTCATTTCTATCTCAAGATGGAAGCTATTCGGTCTTGCAAAGTGGTGAAGTTGGCGCAGCAGGAACACTTACATCTGCTGGCGTAATAATAATTACTGAAAAGTATGACAATCGCTGGAAGATGCTTCTTAATGGAACCTATCTACCTTTAACCCAAACTGAAAATGGAGTACCAAGGTTTTATGTTTCAGAACCGGGAGATTTCCTAATCTTCCATGACGCCACCTCAAGAAGAGCCTGGGTCTCGCTACAACTATTGACCTTTCTGACCTTAATTATTCTCGCTCTTCCCGCTCGCCGCAGGAGAAGTCAGATGAGTGAGCAGGAGTTGGCATGAAAGATACGCGCGCCAGCTTTGCACTTTTGATTTTTATCATTATTGCCCATATTGCTTACCTACTACCTCAGAGCTCTTCTAACTCTGTTGTTACTCAGTCATATCCAGCAACGGCGTGTCCTGCGGGAGTATCGGGAGCAAAAGCAACTGCCCTGCTTGCGACTAAAAATATTGAGATAAGAAATATCAATCAACCAAGTGCAGCGCTAAAGAAGAATGGCTCGGGAAGCTATCCACTTAATCGTGGAGCAATTTTGGTGGCTGGAAATCCTGCAAATACCAATGTAATTATGACCAGATCTGGCAAGTGGAGTAGCGCTGCTACCTGCACCATTAGCGGCCCGATAAATTGGTTTGTTGGCGGAACAGCTAATGTCACCAGTCAATCAAAGTTGATTATGATCAATAGTGGTTTAAGTGATGCCCTAATTGATCTAACCGCTTACTCTGAAAGTGGCGCAAGTCAGAGCCTTCCAGTAACAGTTAAAGCCTCATCTGAGAAAGTTGTTCGCATTGACTCGCTCTCACCTGGTTCTGAGCGAATAGTTTTAAAGGTTGAAACTCGAAGTGGTCGCATCACTTCATATCTACTAGATGAGCGGGTGCGCGGCTTAAGCAATATTGGTGGAGACTTTGTTCCAGCAATGTCAGAGGCAGGCAAAGAATTAGTAATTGCTGGTCTTGCGGTCAAACTGGGTCCTAGTAGCTCGATTAAACATACCTTGAGGCTGATGAGCGTTGGAGAAGTTGATGCTAGCGCTAGCGTTGAAATCATCTCACCTGATGGGGTCTATGTTCCAGTTGGAATTGGCGAGATATCACTTAATGCTAGAGAAGTTACAGACATTGATCTAAGCAGCGTTGATTTCGGTAGCAAAGCATTTGCCTTAAAAATTAGCGCAACTGAGCAGATAGTTGCATCGGTTCTATCTGAAGTTAAGAGCGGATCAGTTTCAGACTTTACTTGGAGCGCTCCAAGCCAGAGCTTTAATACCGTTTCATTTAATATTTATGGCCTTGAGCCAGTAATTAGCTTTGTCGGGGAGAAAGTAATCCTCTCTATAGTTTGGAGAGATAGAGAGGGCAAAAGTAATAGTGGATTGATTCGGGGCGATGAGATCGTTAATTGGCGAGTTCCACCAAATGCCAGGCTGTTAACTATTAGTAGCGCAACCCCGGTGGTTGCAGCGATGAGTTGGATAAGTGGTGATGGGGTTGCTCGCCTTGGTATTGCGCCAAGTACAAACCTGGAGAGTGCCACAAAGCCAATTGCTGACATTGCAGTAATTCAGCCTCGCGGCTAGTAAATCCCATAAAAGTTGGAGGTAAGCGACTAATCTCGCGCCATGTCATCAACTAATAGCTCAAGGCCAAACTCTCGCCCTAGCGCTGTTGGCAGACGTTGCACGCGATCTGGATGTAGCGCGCATGCAATTAAAACTCTTACCTATATCTACTCTGACTCCACAGCGCTGATTGGACCACTTTCAACATATGTTGAACCACATGCCTATGATCTTTGTATTGAGCACTCAGCTAAATTAACAGTGCCGCAAGGCTGGAGCGTAATTGAACATAACCCTGATCGAGAAATAGTTGAACCTTCTCCAGAAGATTTAATCGCAATTGCTGATGCAATTCGCCAGAGTTTTGCTGAAGAGATAGCGCCAAAGGCAGTAACTCCTGAAGTTGGTCGTCGTGGCCATCTTCGCGCGATTCCAGATAATAAGTAAGACCGCTAAGATTTAATAGTGGATCAAGAGCTGCTTGATAAAGTAATTAAGGCCTATGACATTCGTGGCCTGGTTGATGAAGAGATAAGCGCTGACTTCACCTTTGCACTTGGAATCGCCTTTGCTAAATTTATTGAACGAGAGCGCGAGCCAGCAACCATTGTTGTGGGAGAGGATATGCGCCCATCATCTCCTGATTTAGCTACCGCATTTTCAGATGGCATAACCTCACAAGGACTTGATGTAATTCGAATTGGACTCTGCTCTACTGATCAACTTTATTTTGCATCAGGAGCTCTCAATATGCCGGGTGCAATGTTTACTGCTAGCCATAATCCAGCGCAATACAATGGAATAAAGCTATGTAGAAGCGGGGCTAAGCCAATTGGCCAAGAGTCAGGGCTGGCTTGGATTAAGTCGGCAATAGCTCAAGGATTTCCCATTCCAAATCGCCCTATGGGAAAAGAGCGGAGCCAAGATTTACTAGCCGATTACGTTAAGTTTCTTTTCTCACTCTTTCCAGAGAAGGCTTTCGCGCCAGATTTTCAATCAAGGCCGCTACGAATTGCAATTGATGCGGGAAATGGGATGGGAGGGCATACCGCGCCTGCAGTTATGCGAGAGATTAATGCAATCGTTGATGGCATCTATTTTGAATTAGATGGGAGTTTTCCAAATCACGAGGCAAATCCGATCGAGCCTAAAAATTTAGTTGATCTGCAAAATCTAGTAAAGGAGAAAGGCTCAGATATTGGTTTGGCATTTGATGGAGATGCTGATCGCTGTTTCTTAGTTGATGAAAAAGGAAATCTTGTCTCACCGTCTGCCTTAACTGCGCTAATTGCAAAACGAGAACTTGCTAAAAATCCAGGTGCTTCAATTATCCATAACTTAATTAGCTCCAAAGCTGTTCCTGAAGTAATTACTGAGTCAGGTGGTAGACCGCTTCGCTCTAGAGTTGGACACTCATATATAAAACAGATGATGGCAGATGAAGGCGCAGTCTTTGGGGGAGAGCATTCAGGACATTTTTATTTTAAAGACTTTTGGTCAGCCGATTCAGGAATGCTTGCTGCCCTTCATGCAATAGCAGCACTTCTTGAAAGTCAGATTCCGCTATCTGAGTTAATGCAGAGCTTTAATCGATACAGCCTAAGCGGTGAGATAAATACAACCGTTGTTGATCAGGGCAAAGCGATAGCTAAGATCAAGTCCCACTTTAAAGATTATGAGCCAGGCTTAACCTTTGATGAGCTTGATGGTCTCACTGTTAACGCTAAGAGTTGGTGGTTTAACCTTCGTTCTTCAAATACTGAGCCGTTATTAAGGCTAAATGTTGAGGCCGATACCCAAGAGCAGATGGCTTCTATGC
Source organism: Actinomycetota bacterium (assembly GCA_016870795.1). GTDB lineage: Bacteria > Actinomycetota > Actinomycetes > Nanopelagicales > Nanopelagicaceae > MAG-120802. The sequence continues at coordinate 25,305 of VGAJ01000010.1, forward strand.
GAGATCTGGTCTTGCAGTTAATCAGAAACGGGTAAACTACGCCTTCTAATCAGAGGCAAGCTCTAAACCCATCAGGAGAGAAATTTAAGTGAATCCAACAACTATGACTACGCCAAAACATGACATTGCTAATGCTTCACTTGCTGCTGAAGGAAAGAAGCGGATTGAATGGGCTGAGCGCAATATGCCAGTACTTGCTCAAATCAGAGAGAGATTTGAAAAAGAGCAGCCATTTAAAGGTGTTCGCTTTGCTGCCTGCATGCATGTAACAACTGAGACTGCCAATCTAATGAGAACTTTAAAAGCTGGAGGGGCAGAGCTTGCGCTATGTGCTTCTAATCCACTCTCAACTCAAGATGACACTGCAGCTGCTCTGGTTTATGAATATGGAATTAGCGTATTTGCTAGAAACGCAGTTGATCGTGATGGCTATTACTCACACATCAATGCTGCCCTTGATATTGCTCCACACCAAGTCTTCGATGATGGATGCGACTTGGTAAACACCCTACACACCACAAGAACTGAACTACTTCCAAATATCACTGGAGGATGCGAGGAGACAACCACTGGCGTTATTCGTCTTCAGCAGATGGCAAAAGATGGCGCACTAACTTTCCCAATGATTGCTGTTAATGACACCGATACCAAGCATATGTTCGATAATCGCTATGGCACAGGTCAATCAACTATTGATGCAATCTTTCGTGCTACAAACCAATTAATTGCTGGAAAAGTGTTTGTCGTTGCTGGTTTTGGTTATTGCGGCAAGGGAGTAGCAGAGCGCGCTAGAGGAATGGGCGCTGAAGTTGTAATTACTGAGATTGATCCAACTAAAGCACTTGATGCACTTATGCAGGGCTATCGCGTTATGCCAATGGCAGAGGCAGCAAAAGTAGGAGATATCTTTATTACTGTTACCGGTAATCGCACAGTTATTGCAGCTGAGCATTTCCAGTTGATGAAGGATGGCGCAATCTTGGCTAATGCTGGTCACTTTGATATTGAAATTGATGTGGCCTGGCTTGAGAAGAATTCACAGAAGAACTCAAAAATTCGCCATCAAACCGATGAGTACCTACTAGGAAATGGACGAAGAATCCTTCTAATTGCTGAAGGCCGTCTAGTAAATTTAGGAGCTGCAGAGGGTCACCCTGCTGTTGTAATGGATATGTCATTTTCTGATCAAGCTCTCACCGCTGAATGGCTAGTAAAGAGTGCAAAGGGACTTGGCGCTGGAGTACACATGGTTCCAGTTGAAATTGATAAAGAAGTAGCTCGTCTGAAATTGAAGTCAATGGGTGCAACTATTGATACTTTGACTCCAATTCAGAATGAATATCTAAACTCTTGGAAGCACGGTAGCTAATGACTTCGGTAATGGTCGTTGATGACGATCAAGACCTTGCCGAAATGTTGGGAATTGTTCTAAATGGCGTAGGTATTGAAGTCGACCTAGTTAGTCGGGGCGATGAAGTACTTGAAGTCTTTCGCAATAATCCGCCAGATTTAGTTTTACTAGACATCATGCTTCCTGGTCTTGATGGAATTGAAGTGTGTAAAGAGATTCGTAAACACTCTATGCGGGTACCAATCGTGATGCTCACTGCAAAGAGTGATACCCATGACATTGTTAGAGGACTTGAAGCAGGCGCTGATGACTACATGGTCAAGCCATTTAAGCCATCAGAGTTAGTAGCGCGAATTAGGACAAGGCTACGTAGAACAGGCGGAGAGAGCTCAAGCACTCTTACTATCGGTGATTTAGCCATTGATATTGTGGAGCACACAGTCACTCGAGCAGGAAAAGAGATTCCTTTAACGCGTCTTGAATTTGATCTCTTAGTATCACTAGCGAAAGAACCAGGAAGAGTCTTTACTCGAGAAGCTTTACTTGGTGAAGTGTGGGGATATCGCCACTCAACCGATACCCGTTTAGTCAATGTTCATATTCAAAGGTTGCGCGCCAAGATTGAGCATGACTCTGAGAATCCAACAATCATTGGCACGGTTCGCGGCATTGGATATAGGGCAGGCGCACTAGGTAATAGAAGTTAGAGACTCTGACAAAAGTGAAGATTACTCAATACTTTAGAACCTCTTTATTTAGAAAAGTATTTTCAGTATCAAGTATTATCTCGATAGCTTTAATCTATTTCCTTGGCTCCAACCTCTATAACCGCATCTCTGATGGGATTATTGAAGAGAAGATTTCGGCAGCAATTTCTGAAGGTGAAGCTGCAATTCAATATGCTGACTATCGCTTCTTAATTGGTAGCCTCAATAAAAATACCGATTACAAAACAATTGTCGATGAAATTGTCAAGTCTACAAATGTCAGTGCAAAAGCCTCGGGCCGAGAGATTGCACTTCTTAGTAGCACTGGCAAAAGGCTCGCTCGCATTCCCTCAAGATCTACTTCAAACTTCCTTGAACCATCGTCAATTCCAAGCGAGTTAAGGCAACTCGTTAAAGAAGATGATGAGATTCATTGGCAGCGCACTAATTTGCGATATTTCAATGGTGAGAGCGTTGCTGGAGTTGCTGTTGGACATCGGATAGATATTAAGTCTGTAGGTCGCTATGAGATGTATGTGCTTTTTGACTTTGCATCACAGCAGCAAACCATTGATCTCATGGGTCGTTCGATGTGGGGCACAGGACTTATTCTGATGGCATTGATTATGGTTATTGCCTCAGTAGTTTTAAGGCAAGTTATTAAGCCCGTCAGGTATGCCGCTGAAGTAGCTGAGCAACTCTCCGCAGGCGACCTTTTAAAGAGAATGCAAGTTAAAGGAAGTGATGAAGTTGCCCGACTTGGGACTGCTTTCAATGATATGGCAGATACTCTTGCCAAACAGATTACTCGTTTAGAGAATCTCTCAAGACTTCAGCAGAGATTTGTCTCTGATGTCTCGCATGAGCTACGAACTCCACTAACAACTATTCGTATGGCATCTGATGTGATTTTTGCAGCTAGAGAGAGATTTGACCCAACTATTGCAAGGAGTGCTGAACTTCTTCTCTCTCAGATTGATCGCTTCGAAGAATTGTTAACTGACCTATTAGAGGTCAGCCGCTTTGATGCTCAAGTTGCCACTTTGTCTCTGTCAAAAATTGATCTGGTTCAGCTAGTTAATCGCTGCGTAGAAGATTTGGCGATGGATGCTAAGCAAAGAGATGTGAAAATTCGAATCGATGTCCCAGAGGATGAAGTTTTAATTGATGGGGATTCGCGACGTATTGAGCGGATTATGCGCAATTTATTAGGAAATGCTATTGATCATGCTGAAGGAAATCCCGTGGACTTAACAGTCAAAGCTGGTTCGAGCGCAGTTTCACTTGCAGTTAGAGATTATGGAGTTGGTATTGCCACTCATCACCTAGAGCGAGTCTTTGATCGTTTCTGGCGCGCAGATCCGTCGCGCTCTCGCATAAGAGGTGGAACAGGCCTTGGACTATCAATTGCTAGAGAGGATGCAAACCTTCATGGCGGCGACATTAAGCTCTGGTCAGAGCTAGGCGCTGGCGCACAATTTGTTTTGACTCTTCCATTGACTCAAGGTCAACCAATAACTGAAGTTCCCATAGGTGAGTTACCCACACATTGAAGTTCTAAGCACTTAGTTTATTCACATGCTTTGCTAAAAATGTCTAAGTGGACTTTGATAGAAGAAAAGAAGGAATTTTCTCAGCTCTAACTTCATTAGTCTTTCCAAAAATATGTATTTACTGTCAAGTTGAGTTTGCACCACTTTGTTTAAAGTGTCAGCAGTTCTGGCTTGCACCTGTCCAGCGGCGATATATCAAAGGTTTAGCAGTTAATTCAATCCTTGCTTATAACGCAGCAAGTTCTAGAATTGTAATTCAAGCCAAAGAGAGTAGAAATAGAGTCGCACAATTTTGGATGGCAAGAGCGCTAAGTACTGCTTTAGAGAAATTTGAATTAGACAATCCGGCGCTAAGTATTTCGCACTGCTTACTAGTTCCGATTCCTTCAACTAAATCTGCGATAAGAAAAAGAGGTGGATCGTTTCTCCACCCAATCCTTGATAAATTAGTTGAGCTGCAAAAGGAAAAAAATGGAATGCGATGGCGCTGGAAGGAACTACTTATTCATCAGAAGAGCGTTAGAGATCAGAGCGAACTTTCCTATACTGCGCGCCAGAGCAATATGGCCAGTGCCTTTAGGCTTAGAAGTGATGATTTAGTAAGGGAAAGACCAATCTTGCTCATCGATGATGTACTGACCACCGGGGCTACGTTAGATAGCGCCTTTCGGGCTTTAAGGGAGAGAAATCTGACAGTTTTGGGCGCTGCAACGGTATGTGCGTCAGCCCACCGCCTACTAATACGATAGAGCCCTATTTCATCAAGTGGAAGGTTGATCCGTGGTTGCCATTCTCGACAAGATTCTGCGTGCCGGAGAAGGGCGCGCACTTAAGCAATTAGAAAAGATTGCTGATCTTGTTAACTCACACGAAGCAACTTATGTCGCGATGAGCGATGAGCAGCTAAGGGCAATGACCGATACCTTCAAAGCACGCCTTGCGGCAGGAGAAGATTTAGATGACCTTCTTCCAGAAGTTTTTGCTCTAGTCAGAGAGGCATCAAAGCGAACACTCGGACAGCGCCACTACGACGTTCAAATTATGGGAGGCGCCGCACTTCACCGCGGAAATATTGCAGAAATGCGAACCGGTGAAGGAAAGACTTTGGTAGCAACTCTTCCTTCATACCTAAATGCACTCACTGGTCTAGGGGTTCACATTGTTACTACCAATGATTATCTAGCAGAGCGTGACAGCGAGTGGATGGGACGCATCCATAGATTTTTAGGTTTAAAGGTCGGGGTAATCCTGGCATCCATGAGCCCAGCAGAGCGCCGCGAACAGTACAACTGCGATATTACCTATGGAACAAATAATGAATTTGGTTTTGATTACCTTCGAGACAATATGGCTTGGAACTTGGCCGATTGCGTGCAGCGTGAACATAACTTTGCCATCGTGGATGAAGTTGACTCAATCTTGATTGATGAAGCCAGAACCCCTCTGATTATCAGTGGACCTGCTGATAAGGCAACGAAGTGGTATCAAGAATTTGCCAATATTGCATCGCGCTTAACTCGCGGTGAGCATTATGAAGTTGATGAAAAGAAGCGTAATACTGGAATTCTTGATGCTGGAGTTTCAAAGGTTGAAGAGCTACTAGGTATTGAAAATCTCTATGAAGCAGTAAACACTCCAATGATTGGCTATCTAAATAATGCTCTTAAGGCTAAAGAGCTATTTAAGCGCGATAAAGATTATGTGATCATGAGTGGCGAGCTCTTAATTGTTGATGAACATACCGGCCGAGTTCTCTCTGGCCGTCGCTATAGCGAAGGTCTACATCAAGCACTGGAAGCAAAAGAGCGGGTTGAGATCAAAGATGAAAACCAGACTCTGGCCACAATAACCTTGCAGAACTACTTCCGCATGTACGACAAGTTAGCTGGTATGACCGGAACAGCGATGACCGAAGCTTCAGAATTTATGCAGATTTACAAGCTTGGAGTAATTCCGATTCCAACCAATAAAGTCATGCAACGACTTGATCAGTCAGATCTGGTCTATAAGACGGAGGATGCCAAATTTGAAGCGGTAGCTAACGATATTGCCCAGCGCCATCGGAGGGGACAACCGGTTTTGGTTGGAACTGTTAGCGTTGAAAAGTCAGAGGTTCTCTCAAGCGCTCTTAGACGCAAAGGTATTCCGCATGAAGTATTAAATGCTAAGCAGCATGAACGTGAAGCGGCCATTATCGCAAGAGCAGGAACGGTCGGAGCTGTCACAGTTTCAACAAATATGGCAGGTCGTGGAACTGACATCATGCTTGGTGGAAACCCAGAATTTATGGCTGATTATGAATTACAACGTCAGGGAATCTCGCCAGTTGAAAGCCCTGAAGAGTATGAAGCGATGTGGCCAGCTGAAATTGAAAGACAGAAAGCTGCTGTCTCCAAAGGCCATGATGAAGTTGTTGCACTTGGTGGACTTTATGTTTTAGGAACTGAGCGACATGAGTCACGCCGTATCGATAATCAGCTCCGTGGTCGATCTGGTCGCCAAGGAGATCCTGGTGAATCTCGTTTCTATCTCTCACTTCAAGATGAGTTGATGCGTAGGTTTAACTCAGCTCTTGTCGAGCGTTTCTTAAGCGCTGCAGGCATTCCAGAAGATACGCCGATTGAATCAAAGATGGTCACCAATGCCATTAAATCTGCGCAGACTCAAGTTGAATCACAGAACTTTGAGATGCGTAAAAACGTTCTTAAATATGACGATGTGATGAACCGTCAGCGCGAGGTTATCTATCGCGAAAGACGAGAAGTATTAGAGGGTGCTGATATCAAGGAGCAAGT
>VGAJ01000011.1 GCA_016870795.1 Actinomycetota bacterium
AAGTAGTGACGCTGATAATTGGGGCTATAACAAATACCGCGCGATCTGCTGCTGCCGGAATGATGTCCTCTTTCAAAGCTAGTTTCACACCATCTGCTAAAGCTTGAACTAAGCCAAATGGACCAACGCGGTTTGGTCCCATACGCATCTGCATTCGAGCAACAATGCGTCTCTCGCCCCAAACGGAGAGAAGTGTTAGAACGACACAGAGAGCAAATACGAGAACGCCTTTGGCAATTATTACCCAGGTTGGATCATCAAGAATTATCGATGCGCTATTCATGCTCTCACCACCGATACTTCACCAGAAGTTATACCAAGGCTTTCAATTACCTTGCTATTGATGCTATTGCGAGGCACCCATACAGAATCCTCGTCAATTGAATCAATCTGGCAAGCAAGAGTGATCTCACCTCTCGGAGTTGAAATCTTAATTTGATCTCCATTTGCAACACCCAAAGAATCTGCGCGGCTCTTAGAAATAATTGCAACCGATGGATGGGCTGTTCCCGCTAAATTATTTTCTCCATCTTGCATAGATCCAGAATCAAGAAGCAATCTCCAGGAGCATAGATTTGCTTTTCCGTTTGCAATTTTTGTTGCTTCACCACTTACTGTAGTAAAGCTTTCACGGTTGTGCCAAGTACCAAGTGAGTTAAATTCATCTCTTGCCGAGCTAACCGTTGGAAGATTGATGCTAGATCCCATCTCGTCTGCAAGCATTGAAAGGATTCTCACATCACTTCTAGTTAGAGAATCTGGCACAGCCGCTTCAAAGAATTTTGCTCTGGATTCCCAATTTATAAAGGTTCCGCTCTTTTCCACAACTGCTGCAACTGGAAGGACAACATCTGCTATCTGGGTTACTGCGCTCTGGCGAATTTCAAGTGAAACGATAAAAGCTTTCTCCATTATTGCTTGGTAATCAGGTGAGATATCTAGGGGATCAACGCCGCCAACTAAAAGAGCGCCAATATTGCCTTTTTCTACCTCTTTTACTATTTCATCGCTATCTAAACCAGGGTTACTTGGAAGACTTGAAACGCCCCATGCAGCTTGAAGATCAACCCTTGCAGCGTTATCGCTTACCGGTCTTGCGCCTGGAAGAAGATTAGATAGCGCTCCAGCTTCAAGTGCTCCTCGCTCACCAGCTCTTCTTGGAATCCAGGCAAGCTTTGCACCGCTATTTGTAGCAAGAGCAACTGCAGCAGAAATTGCGCCAGAGCTCTCAGAGAGACGCTCTCCGATAATGATTACTGATTTATTTGAAAGATTTGAGATTTTTGAAATTGCAGAGGCTTCACTGCCTGCTGGGGTTGAGATTAGTTCTGCCTTCAACTTCTTATTTCCGCGAGATGCAAAAGGAGCAACAGCTGTAATTTTCAATTCACGCTTTTTGACCTGCTTATAGAGGCGAAGGAAGACTATTGGTGATTCTTCTTCAGCTTCAAAACCAAGAAGAAGAACATGATCTGCTCTATCAAGATCTTTGTAACTAACTTGAGTTCCCACAATATGTGAGGCTAAGAAATTCTTCTCTTCCTTTGATGTCAATCTTGAGCGAAAATCAATGTCGTTTGTATTAAGGGCGATACGAGCAAATTTGGAATATCCATAAGCATCTTCAAGAGTTGCTCTTCCTCCAACTAATACTGCAGAGCGATTCTGCTTTAATCCTTTTGCTGCAAGCGCTAGAGCCTCTGGCCATGAAGCCTCTCTTAATTGACCACTCTCATCCCTAATTAATGGATTAGTAATGCGATCTTTAGCATTTACATATTTAAACGCCCAGCGCCCCTTATCGCAGTTCCACTCTTCATTAACTGCCGCATCATCTCCTGCCAGACGGCGTAGTGTTTTTCCGCGACGAACATCGGTTCTCATATCGCATCCTGATGCGCAGTGTTCGCAGGCAGAAGGGGTTGAAATCAGATCAAATGGACGGGCTCGGAAGCGATATGAAGCTCCAGTGAGCGCTCCCACAGGGCAGATTTGAACTGTATTGCCTGAGAAGTAGGACTCAAATGGTTCTTTCTCATAGATGCCAACTTGCTGAAGTGCGCCTCGCTCATTGAGAGTAATAAATGGATCTCCCGCAATCTGCTCAGAGAACCTAGTGCAGCGAGCGCAGAGGATGCAGCGTTCACGATCAAGAAGAACCTGCGAGGAAATATTGATTGGTTTTTCAAAGGTTCTCTTTGTTCCTTCAAACCTTGATTCTTCACGGCCATTACTCATCGCTTGATTCTGCAGTGGACACTCGCCGCCCTTATCGCAAACTGGACAATCAAGTGGGTGGTTAATCAGTAATAACTCCATAACACCTTGTTGCGCCTTATCGGCAACAGCTGAGGTGAGTTGAGTATTAACAATCATTCCCGGCTCAACTGGAATAGTGCAAGAGGCTTGTGGTTTTGGAAACTTTCTTCCATTAACTTCAATCTCAACTAAACATTGGCGGCATGCTCCAACCGGATCAAGAAGTGGGTGATCACAGAAACGTGGAATCTGAATTCCTAATTTCTCCGCAGCTCTAATAACTAAAGTTCCCTTTGGCACGCTAACTTCAAATCCATCGATAGTTAGAGTAATCATTTCTACCGCTGTCTCTGTTGCAATCTCTTGAGTACTCATACCTTCACCCCGTCTGATGTAAGAAGTGATGAGGCGGCAGGGCTGAAAGGTGATCCACCAATTCTCAAATGTTCTAAATACTCTTCACGGAAATATTTGATTGAGGAGATGATTGGGCTTGCTGCGCCATCAGCGAGTGCGCAGAATGAGCGGCCTGCAATGTTGTCGCAGAGATCAAGTAATTTCTCAAGATCTGCTTGCTCGCCTTTTCCTGCATCAAGATCTTTAAGGATTTGAACTAACCACCAGGTGCCCTCACGGCAAGGGGTGCATTTTCCGCATGATTCATGCTTATAAAACTCAGTCCAGCGCAGGACCGCTCTAACCACGCTAGTTGTCTCATCAAATATTTGCAGCGCTTTGGTTCCAAGCATTGAACCAGCTGCGGCAACGCCTTCATAATCAAGTGGAATATCTAGATGTTCGTCAGTAAATATCGGAGTTGATGAACCACCAGGAGTCCAGAACTTCAACTTATTGCCATTACGCATTCCACCAGCCATATCAATTAACTCACGAAGAGTTATGCCAAGTGGGGCTTCAAACTGACCAGGATTTTTAACATGTCCTGAAAGTGAGTAGAGCGTAAAGCCTTTGCTCTTCTCTGTTCCAAGGGATGAAAACCATTGCGCTCCGTTATTAATAATTGCTGGAACCGATGCAACTGATTCAACGTTATTGACAACCGTTGGACGGGCATATAGACCTGCAATTGCTGGAAATGGTGGGCGAAGCCTTGGTTGGCCGCGGAAACCTTCAAGAGAATCAAGAAGGGCTGTCTCTTCACCACAGATATATGCGCCAGCTCCAACATGAAGTACTAAATCTAAATCAAAACCTTTACCTAAGATGTTCTTTCCAAGTAGCCCTGCTTTATAGGCATCTTCTATAGCTTGTTGAACTCGACGAATTACATGGGCTACTTCGCCGCGAATATAAATAAATGCATGTTTTGCTCTAATGGCATAAGAGCCAATGATTATTCCCTCAATTAAAACATGAGGATTAGCAAGCATTAGCGGGGTATCTTTACAAGTACCTGGCTCTGATTCATCGGCATTAACAACAAAGTAGTGTTCTTTGTTATCACCTTGCGGGATAAAGCCCCACTTCATACCAGTTGGAAAACCTGCGCCGCCGCGGCCGCGTAGCCCTGAATCCTTAACGGCTTGGATAACATCATCTGGGCTCATATTTAGAGCCTTTTCAATTGCTTTATAGCCACCGTTTCTACGATAGCCATCTAGAGTAAATGAATCCTTTTGATCATAGCTCTTGGTTAATTCTGGAGTCAATTTCTTATTGCCACTCTGCGCAATCTTTAACCCTAGAAGAGTTGGCTTTCCTGCCGAAACTCCTTGGTTTGCAAGTCCATCATTAATTCCTGCAAGAAGGGCTGAGTTCTCTTTCCAAGTTGGCAATTTATCTGGGCCGCGGGTTGGAGCTATTGGATTTCCTTGGCGCATTGAGTCAACTAGATCTTTAGCTGATTCAACGCTCTGATTGTCGTAGAACTCCCAGTTGGCCATAACAACAGGTGCGTAGTCACAAGCAGCATTACATTCAATATGTTCTATTGAAACTTTCCCATCTTGCGTTACTCCGTTGTTTTCAACACCAAGATGTTCTTTAAGCGATTCAAATATCTCATCCCCACCCATAATTGCACATAAGGTGTTAGTGCAGACTCCAACATGATATTCACCGACAGGGCCGCGCTTATATTGAGTATAGAAAGTTGCTACCGCGCTAACTTCAGCGCTTTCTAGATTTAACTTCTTAGCAATTACTTCAATACTTTCAGGAGTCACATATCCATCTTTAGATTGGGCAAGATGCAGAAGTGGCATGATGGCAGAACGTGAACGTGGATATCGATTGATAATCGAATCCATAACTAAATTATCAGAATCAGTCAATGGCATTAGCGGTCCACATCTCCCATCACAGGATCGATGGAGGCAACAGCTGCAACAACATCAGCGATAAGCGAGCCTTCACACATTGCAGATGTCGATTGAAGATTACTAAATGAAGGAGCGCGGAAATGAACGCGATATGGGCGAGTGCCGCCATCAGAGACTAAATGGGCTCCAAGTTCACCTCTAGGTGATTCAACTGGGGTATAGACCTGACCGGCTGGAACTCTAAATCCTTCAGTGACAATCTTGAAGTGATGGATCAAAGCCTCCATAGAAGTTCCCATGATCTGGCGAATGTGATCGAGAGAATTTCCTAGGCCATCTCCGCCAAGTGAGAGCTGAGCTGGCCAAGCAATCTTCTTATCGGCCACCATCACTGGCGCTCCTTCAAGTTTATCTAGCTTGTCACAGCACTGCTCAATGATTCTTAAAGATTGCTCTAGTTCCTGCATGCGAATTAAGAAGCGTCCATAGACATCACAGGTATCAGCGGTGATCACATCAAAGTCATAATTTTCATATCCACAATATGGTTGTGTCTTTCTTAAATCCCAAGGCATACCGGTTGAGCGAAGAACAGGGCCAGTAACTCCAAGGGTGATACAGCCTGCAAGGTCTAGATAGCCAACGCCTTTTGTTCTCTTGATCCAGATTGAATTACCGATTAATAACTTGGCATTATCTTTGAAGTTCTTTCTTAAATCCTTAATCAATTCTCTAATCCCAGCAACGGTTCCCTCCGGCAGATCTTGAGCAACTCCACCAGGACGGATGTATGCCATGTTCATTCTTAGCCCCGAGACTTTTTCAAATACATCTAGAACTTTCTCTCTTTCGCGAAAAGCAAAAAACATAGGAGTAATTGCGCCGAGTTCTAGCGCTCCAGTTCCAAGTGCGACCATATGCGATGAGATGCGATTAAATTCCATCATCATTACTCGAATAACAGATGCTCGCTCCGGGACATCATTAGTGATGCCTAAAAGCTTTTCTACCCCTAGACAGTAAGTAGTTTCATTAAATAGCGGGCTTAAATAATCCATTCGGGTAACGAAAGTAACGCCTTGGGTCCAGGTACGAAATTCAGTGTTTTTTTCAATTCCAGTGTGAAGATATCCAATTCCACATCTAAGTTCGGTAATAGTCTCGCCTTCAAGTTCAAGCATTAAGCGCAGCACGCCATGTGTAGATGGATGCTGAGGTCCCATGTTTACAACTACGCGCTCTTCTTTCGCGCTACCAATCTCACTTGCTACTTGATCCCAATCGCCGCCAGTTACTGAATAAATGGTTCCTTCAGTTGTCTCGCGAGATGATGCAAAAGTACTCATCGATATGACCTTCTATTATCAGGAGATGGGATTGTGGCTCCTACATATTCAACAGAAATGCCACCGAGTGGATAATCCTTGCGCTGCGGATGTCCTGGCCAATCATCTGGCATAAGAATTCTGGTTAGAGCTGGATGTCCATCAAAGATAATTCCAAACATGTCATAAGCCTCGCGCTCATGCCAATTAGTTCCAGCCCAAACTTCAACTAGAGATGGAATGTGTGGATCTGAATCAGGAGTACTTACCTCTAGCCTCAATCTACGATTATTTGTCATGGATAAGAGTTCATAGACTGCATGGAGTTCGCGCTGGCTATCTTCTGGATAGTGAACTCCTGAAACTCCAAGACAAACCTCAAAGCGAAGAGTCTCGGTATCTCTTAGGGTTTTAGCAACATCAAATAGGCGCTGTCTTTTAATGTGAAGTGTTAATTCTCCGCGATCTACGACAACTTTTTCAATAGCATCGTTAAATTCTGGAAATGCTCGTTCTAATTCATCTGTTACTTCATCAAAGTATGAGCCATAGGGTTTTTGTGCTGAAGTTGGCGAGAAGCTGGAGCGAACTAGCCCGCCATAGCCAGAAGTATCTCCAGTGCCCTGGATACCAAATGAACCCTTCTGCTCGCTCATTGATCAGCCCTGCTTTCCAAATACTGGGATCTGATGAATAGGAATGGCCGCAATAGCTGATGCTTCAACTTCCTTAACGATTTTTGCGCGGTTAACGCCAAGCTTTTCATTACCAATTTGTTCATGCAGCTTCAAAATTGCATCCATCAACATCTCTGGCCTTGGCGGACATCCTGGAAGATAAATATCAACTGGGATTATGTGATCAACGCCTTGGACGATTGCATAATTGTTAAACATTCCGCCAGATGAAGCGCATGCTCCCATTGATAGAACCCACTTAGGAGCTGCCATCTGATCATAAATCTGTCTGACTACCGGAGCCATCTTGTTTGATACTCGACCAGCCACAATCATTAAATCTGCCTGTCTTGGTGAAGCGCGGAAAACTTCCATACCAAATCGAGAGATGTCGTATTTACCGGCAGAGCCGATTGCCATCATTTCAATAGCGCAGCAAGCAAGACCAAAAGTTGCAGGCCAGAGTGAGTTCTTGCGCATATAGCCGGCAAGTTTTTCTACAGTTGTGAGTAGAAAACCGGAAGGTAATTTCTCTTCTAAGCCCATTTTCTTAATCCCATTCCAATCCGCCGCGGCGCCAAACATAGGTATAGGCCACAAATACTGTGGCAATAAAGATAACCATTTCAATAAGTCCAAATAACGCTAGTTGATCATAGGCAACTGCCCAGGGATAGAGGAAAACAATTTCGATATCAAAGATAATAAAAAGCATTGCAGTTAAAAAGTATTTGACCGGAAAGCGTCCGCCGCCTTGGGCTTGAGGGCTTGGCTCTATTCCGCATTCATAGGCATCTAGCTTTGCTCTGTTATATCGTTTAGGTCCGGTTAGAGCTCCGGCAACCACTGAAAAAATGGCGAATCCAAATCCAATCGCTCCGATTACGATGATTGGTAGATATGGGTTGCTCACAACGCCAAATCTTAGGTGAGCCTTAGAAATTCAGAGAAATCTAGGAGCCCTTGAAGGCTGTGTGAACTGCCACAACTCCCCCTGTGAGGTTAATCCATGATGAATTTTTCCAGCCCACCGCCTCCATATCCCTTGCTAGCTCCTCCTGCTTGGGCCAGGCGCGGATTGATTCTGCAAGATAGCCATATGCAGCAGGGTTTGATGATCCTGATCTAGATAATTTTGGCAAGGCTTTCATTAAGTAATTCATATAAAAAATTCGAAATGGTTTAAAGGTGGGAGTTGAGAACTCCACGATAACAATTCTTCCGCCCGGTTTTGTAACTCTTAGAGCCTCACTTAAAGCTTTTTTGTAATCTTGAGCATTTCTTAAACCAAAAGAATTTGTTGTCAGATCAAAGGTATTTTCCTTAAAGGCAAGATTGAGTGCATCGCCTTGGACAAAGTTTAAGTAGGGGCGAACCTTTCTTCCCTGATCTAACATTCCCTTTGAAAAGTCTAGAGAAGTAACATCTGCTCCCGCCTTATGTAAACCTTCACTAGATGAACCAGGGCCTGCTGCAATATCAAGAATTTTCATCCCTGGTTTTGGATTAATAATTTCCTTCACACTTCTTCGCCATCTTTTGGTTGCGCCCAGGCTAAGTAAATCGTTAAATAAGTCATAGCGACGAGCTACCCCGTCAAACATGGCGGCAACTTCTTCTGGATCTTTACCCAAATCTGCTCGACTCACTTACCTATCATCTCTACCGCTAGGCTAACTCCACAAGTTGAATGGAGCCCAATGCCTATCTCTGCAACCACCGAGCTACTTGGTGAACACCCCGAGCTTCTTGATACCGCAATTGCAGATATTAAGGATGAACAAATAACCTCTTGGGTTAGAGGCGGGGATGGCTTAATTGGTTTTGGAGTTTATAAGTCCCACACTGTTAAAGGTCCTAATCGTTTTGAGCAGGCTCGCAGATGGTGGCGAGCTGAGATAAATAGCTTAAATATTGCTAATAATTCCCATGGTTTAGGTAGTGGACCAATTCTCTTCACATCTTTTTCTTTTGATGAAGCAGAGGATTCGATATTAGTAATTCCAAGAGTTGTTGTGGGTCAATCAAATGGCAAGTCTTGGATTACTTGGATCGGTGATGGTTCCCAGCCAAAGCTTGAAAGATGTAAAGATCTAGCTAGGCCAATAAATGTCTCTTGGAGCGGAAGTAATGGAGATATCTGGCGAGAGCGAGTAGCACTTGCTATTGGAAAGATTAAAGATGCAAAGCTAGATAAAGTCGTATTGGCTCGATTCCTAACCGGAAAGAGTGAAGAGAGAATTGATGTTCGAAGGCTATTAAGGCTGCTAGCCAAGGAATATCCCTCGACCTGGGTTTATTCCAATAGCGGTTTAGTTGGCGCAACTCCAGAGTTATTGGTTCGTTTAAGTAAATCTCTAATCACTTCGAGGGTCTTAGCCGGAAC
This sequence comes from Actinomycetota bacterium, assembly GCA_016870795.1. Classification (GTDB taxonomy): domain Bacteria; phylum Actinomycetota; class Actinomycetes; order Nanopelagicales; family Nanopelagicaceae; genus MAG-120802. The sequence goes on from VGAJ01000011.1 coordinate 8,930, forward strand.
AATTCGAAAAACTGGTGATGACGAAAGAGATTTAGCTCTTGCTGGCTCTCTTGCTAGATCATCAAAGGATTTGGAAGAGCATGAATATGCAGTTCAATCAGTTGCTGATGCGCTAGGTCCTTTATGCCGCTCAACTAATGTTCCTGAAACTCCATTTGTTCTGCATCTATCTAATGTTATGCATCTTGCAACCGATGTAACAGCAGTCTTATCTGACTCTGCAAACCCAGCAGATATTTTTGATCTAGCTTCCAGACTACATCCATCAGCTGCGGTTTGTGGAACTCCGCGAGATCTAGCAAAGAAAGCAATTGATGAAATCGAGGGTATTTCACGCGGTCGTTATGCAGGTCCTGTTGGCTGGATTGATAGCAAGGGCGATGGTGAGTTAGCACTTGCGCTGCGTTGTGGTCAGATTACAAGTGATGGTAAGTCGATTCGAATCTATGCTGGATGCGGAATTGTTGCTGGATCTGATCCAGAACGAGAATACGCAGAGAGTCAGGCAAAGCTTCTGCCTATGCGCTCTGCTTTAGAGAAGCACTAACTGGCTATATTTCTTTAGTACCGCAGCAATTGAATCAGCGTTTTCTTCTCTATGAGGCATCTTTGCCACAATCACATGAAGGCCAGTATGGATTTGTTGGAGAGCGATATGAAGTTCTTTTGCACTGCTAATTTGCTGAGAAGAGATACCAAAGCTCTTAACCACACTTGAAATATCAATTCCATGCGGTGTGCCAAAAATCGTTTCAAAGCCTTTACTGCCTCTCTGCCCAAGGGTTGAGAAGATTCCACCGCCATTGTTATCAACAACAATTATGGTCAAGTTATCTTGTGTTGGATTGGCAAGGGCTGAAATATCGTGCAGGAAAGCTAAATCTCCAATTACTGCGTAACTCTCGCTATGTTGCGTGGCAACACCAAGGGCTGTTGAAATATTGCCATCAATTCCTGCAAGACCTCGATTAGCATAAGTTATTAAGGCTGATCTTGGTACAGCAAAACTTTCAAAATCTCTTACTGGTCTAGAGGATGAGATAAATAAAGCTGTGTCATCTTCTAGTTCCTCGGCGATAACTGTTGCTAACTCTGCCTCAGACCACTCTGGAAGAACTGACAAAGCAATAGCAGCTAACGCTTCATACTTCTTCCATAATTCATGCCAGCTTTGATCAATATCTAAAGGCTTTTTAACCTTTGGAATCTGGGTATAAATCTCATCTGAAGTTCTAGATGTGTCAATATTTTCGGTTCGGGGGTCAATAACAATAACCTTTTTTGCTCTTTGAATATAAGAATTGATGCTTCTAGAAAGAGTGGTTCTACCAATCACAAATACAGTCTCTGCAGCTAAAGCAACCCTTGCCTTTTCATCCGATAAGACAATTGGGGCATGGGCAATTGCGCCTTCAAAGACCAAGGGATCTTCAGCGATTAGTGGGGCTGCTAAATCACTTGCAAATCGCTCAATTTCGGCAACGCTGAGTCCTGCTCGATCATGGCCAACTATTACTAGAGATTTCTTTGAATCAGTATTGATCTCGATAGCTTCTGCCTTGCCCATCTTTTGAGTCTTAACTTTTATCCCAGAGAGCCAATCGGAGTTTTCTTTATCAAGAAGTGGTTCATCAAATTGCAGATTCATATGAACTGGCCCGCGTCCACTTAGAGCCTCTGATAAATCAAGATCTTTATCTGTATCAAAACTTGCCCTTACGAAAGTGCCAAAGAGTTTGTTTTGATCTGTAGTCTGATTTGAACCAGTCTTTCGAAGACGTGCTGGTCTATCTGCCGTTAGAAGAAGTAAGTTGATATCACTGTGATGGGCTTCAAGAAGGGCTGGATAGTAGTTAGCCACTGCTGTTCCACTGGTGCAGACAACTGGAACATATCGAGCGCTAGCCTTAGAGATTCCAAGAGCAAAAAATGCTGCCCCTCTCTCATCGATGCGAACATGTAGATGTATTAGGCCCTTCTCTGATGCTTCATAGAGAGCGATAGATAAAGGCGCGTTGCGAGAGCCTGGAGAAAGGACTACATCTTTAATTCCCAGCTCGATTAATTGCTTAATAATGCCTCGAGCAAGCGCTGTTGAATTACTCATGCGGGGCGCCTCAAATTCCATATTCGGCTGATTCTATTGCGCCACCACTCTAGGCGCTCACCCTTTAACTCATATCTCTCAATTCGCTCTAAATCCATTGGATAGTTCGTAGCCTTTATCGCCCCATTCATAATTGGAATATCACCGATATCTTGATTAAAGAGCGCACTAGTTCCAAGGCCGCAGGCATAATCTAATTTGGGAACTCTTGCAGCAAGGGCTAGACCATAAGAAATCCCAACTGCTGACTCTAAAGCGCTAGAGATTACAACTGGCAACTTATGATGGCTTGCTAACTCCAATGCTCGCTTGATGCCACCTAATGGTGAAACCTTTAACATCAAAATATCAATTGCCCCATCAAGATTTATCGCAAAAGGATCTTCTGCCTTTCGCAGAACTTCATCGCCAGCAATTTTTAAAACTACACTCATGCCTTCTTTCAATTGCTTTAACTCACTCAAACTTGAGACAGGTTGCTCGACATACTCAAGTAAATCTCCCGTTACTTCATAAATGGCAATGATATTAAAGAGTGCATCCTTAACGCTCCAGGATCCATTAACATCAATGCGGATCTTTGCTTTTGGAAGGTGTTTTCTTACTGCCTTGATACGCGCTAAATCCTCTTTGATCCCTGTTCCAACTTTTATCTTGGCAGTAGCAACTCCTGGATACCAAGAAAGGATCTGCTCGATTTCTGATTCATCATTTGAAGCCGGTACCGAGGCATTAATAGGAATAGATTCACGAAGTGCTGGTGAAAGTGCTTTGTCTGCAGCTTCAATGGCGCTTTCTAGCCATGGCAGTGATTCTTGATCGGAATATTCAACAAATGGCGCAAACTCTCCCCAGCCATTTTCGCCTTTAATTAGCGCTGTTTCGCGAATATCAAGTGAACGAAATGTAGTGCGCATGGGAAGTGCAAGAACTCGAAGTGAGGCTAGGGCCTCCTCCAGCGTCAGTGACATTTTTTAAGGACGTTTAGGAAACTTATTAAAGTCAGGTTCGCGCTTTTCTTTATATGCATCCCGACCTTCTTGGCCTTCCTCGGTCAAGTAAAAGAGCAGAGTTGCATCTCCGGCTAATTGTTGAACTCCAGCAAGTCCATCATCTGCTGCATTAAGTCCAGCCTTTAACAGGCGAAGCGCCATAGGAGAGTGGCGCAACATCTCTCTTGCCCAAGAAACTGTCTCAGCCTCTAGCTGGCTAACTGGAACAACAGCATTAACAAGCCCCATCTCTAGAGCTTCTTTGGCATCATATTGACGACACATAAACCAAATCTCGCGAGCTTTTTTCTGCCCAACATGTCTTGCAAGAAGACCCGCGCCATATCCGCCATCAAAAGATCCAACCATAGGACCAGTTTGACCAAACTTGGCATTCTCTGCAGCGATAGTGATATCACAGACCACATGAAGAACATGACCTCCGCCAATTGCCCAGCCTGCAACCATTGCAATTACTGGTTTTGGAGTGCGGCGAATCTGCACTTGCAGATCTAGAACATTTAATCTTCCAATACCTTTTTTTCCAACTGCATCACTTCCAATATATCCATCATCGCCACGAACTGAAATATCGCCGCCAGAGCAGAAAGCTTCATCGCCTTGGCCAGTAAGAATTATCACGCCAACTTTTTCATCATCTCTTGCAAAGGTAAATGCGCGCTCTAATTCAAAAAGAGTCTCTGGCCGAAATGCATTTCGCGCCTGGGGACGATTGATTGTTATCTTCGCCATACCCTCTGCAGTTTCATAACGGACATCGCTAAATTCACGCGAATCTTGCCCAACTTCCCACTTTGGAATGGTGCGACTGCCCATCTGGCGCTTAATTGGCTTGCTCATATGGCATACCCTATGTCGGTTATGGAACTTGCGGTAAAGCGAGAAGTGCAGATCATCGAGCCTGCGTGGTCGATGCCACACTTTCTTGAAAAGCTCTTGCTGGCCCTAAAGGATGGGCCGGCCCTTAGTACTGCTGCTTTAGATGTGGATCAAGTTGACCCCAAGGTTGCTCTAATCGTAAAGACCTCTGGTTCGACCGGAAATCCCAAATCAGTTCTTCTTACCTGTCAATCACTGATTGCAAGTGCCAGGGCAAGTCATAAGTTTTTAAGCGCAAGCCCTGGACAGAGATGGTCGCTTCTCTTGCCAACAACTCATATTGCAGGAATTAATGTTTTAGTTAGATCAATAGAACTTGGCACAGTACCTGTTGGAGTTGATAGTCAGGCTGAATTTAGCGCAATAGTTCCAACGCAGCTACATCGAGCAGTAGGAACAGATAAGCAACTATTAGAACATCTACAAAAGTGTAGAGCTGTTCTTGTTGGTGGTGCTCGCTTAGATTCTGAATTAAAAAAGAGAGCTCAAGATTTAGGCATTAATATAATTACCACCTATGGAATGAGTGAGACTTCAGGTGGAGTGATCTATGATGGCAAAGCACTTGATGGAGTTTCATTCCAAATTATTGATAAACATATTGCTCTTAGAGGTCCACAGATAGCCTATGGTTATCTGGAGGGCGGCTTTCCAATTAAGGATGGTTGGTTTATTACAAGTGATTTAGGTTTTATCCAAGATGGCGCTTTAGTAGTGGAGGCAAGAGCAGATGATCAAATTATCTCTGGTGGCGAAAATATCTCGTTAAGTGCTATCGAGAGCTATCTACAAAGCGAGTATTCAAATCCTGAGATCGTGGCATTTGCTAAATCAGATGCCGAATGGGGAGAGAAGTTATGTATTGCAACGACCAGCAATATTGCGCTCGATGAGATAAGAAGTAAATTAACCAATAGATTCGGCTCTCATACCTCGCCAAAAGAGTTAGTTAGAGTCTCTAATATCCCTTATCTATCGCTCGGAAAACCTGATAGAAGAAAGTTAAGTGATGACCACAGCTGAGAAGTGGTTCCAGGGAGCAAGACCTAAGACGCTCTATGCCGCAATTGCGCCAGTTTTAGTGGGCACTGCATTTGCTGGCTATAACGCTTCACTACTTCACTGTTTTCTTGCTTTGACTGTCGCTTTATCGCTTCAAATTGGCGTCAACTACGCAAACGATTATTCAGATGGAATTAAAGGCACCGATAACGATCGAGTTGGACCGATTCGCTTGGTGGCATCTGGGCTTGCTAAACCAAACACAGTAAGAAGCGCAGCCTTTCTATCCTTTGCGCTAGCTGCGATCTCTGGGCTATTGCTCTCTTATAGAACTTCCTGGGCGCTAATTCCAATTGGTTCAATCTCGATCGCTGCTGCTTGGGGATACACCGCTGGTTCTAAACCTTATGGGTATATGGGCTTGGGTGAGGTCTCAGTATTTATCTTCTTTGGAGTTATTGCTACAAATGGAACTTACTATGTTCATGTAGAAGAATTTTCATCACAGGTTCTCCTTGCTTCATTTGCTCTAGGGGCACTCTCATGTGCAATTCTGGTTTTAAATAACTTGAGAGACTTACCTAAAGATTCTCAAGTAGGAAAGAGAACTCTGGCGGTAATAATCGGTGATGCCCAGAGCCGCGATTTATATCGATGGCTAATCTTCTTTGCTCTAGTGATTTCAGCTGCTTTAAGTATTTTCTCCCCTTATTACCTAATAGCTTTAACAAGCGCGCCACTTGCGATTAAATCTGTTAGATCAGTAAAGCAAGGCGCAATCGGGATGGAGCTAGTGGACCTCCTGGCTAAAACTGGTCGAATTCAGATCATTTATGCTGCAGCTCTTTCTTTAGCGGCCTTGTTAGTTGCGCGGTAAAATAATTCCATGGTTCGCTGGGCAGTAATAGCTGCAATTATCACTCTGGCTTTGATGATATTTAGCATCATTGATTGCTCGCGCACTGCAGAGAATAACATTCGAAGTCTGCCTAAATGGGCTTGGCTAGTTATTATTATTTTTGTTCCAGCTATTGGATCTATTGCCTGGATTATTGCTGGTCGCCCAAAAGGAAACGGGCGAGGAAGGCGCAAGAGAAAGATAGTTCCACCAGATGATAATCCTGATTTTCTTGGGAAGTTATAAGCTCTTAATCATTCTAAAGTAATAGTTTCCTGGCTTTCCTCTACTTTCAACATGCTGGCCTCGTTTGGTAAAACCATACTTTTCAAAGACAGAAATTGCGCTGGTATTGCTCTCCATCACTCCCAAGCCTTGAACCGTCCAGCCACGCTTACTAGCAACAGAATCCATGTAATTAAAAATCGCTCTAACGGCGCCAGATCCACGATACTCTGGATTAGACCAAAGACCGCCTAACCAACATGTTGCCCCGAAGTCTCCTACCAAGTTTTCTACGTTAATCATTGCTACATCTCTTCCGTCAATTGATGCCACAACATATGAGAGTTTCTTGAAAGTCTCTCGCCATTGCTCTTCTGTGAAATTTCGCTCTTCATCTAATTTGCCTGCAAGTATTGCTGGGCTATCAGCAAGGGCTGCTAGTCGCAGATCTCTTAATCGAGTCCAATCATCGCTTGAGAGTTCTGTAACAGTTATCTTGGTAGACATATAAGAATTATGAAGCATGGTGGGGTTCTTATCAACAATAGTTCTTTTTGATACGGTGCTCTTATGAGTCTTTCTGTCTTGAAAAATGATGAGCTCAATAGATTTGAAATCTATTCTGATGGAGAGCTAGCAGGCTTTGCAGACTTTAAGATTGAAAACCAAAAGATTTCCTATACCCATACAGAAATAGATCCTAGATTTGGTGGTCAAGGGTTGGGTAGTCAACTAATAAAAGAAGCTTTAGATGAAGCACTTGAGCAAAATCTTGAAGTTGCTCCCTACTGTTCTTTTGTTTCTGCCTATATTAAGAAGAATGGTGAGAAGTATCTTCATTTGGTTCCAGTTTCCAAACATAAAAGTTTTAATTTAGTAACTAATCTCTAGATTAGTTCTATAATTTGATCTGCATCAAGTTCGATATGCGAAGTTATGACAATAATCTTTCCTTGAGCCCGCTGCTCTGTGATTAACTCTTTTATTCGTGCGATGGAGTCTCTATCTTGGGACGCGAATGGCTCATCGAGGAATATATATTTAGCATCCTTATTGAAAGCGATTCCAAGTAAAATCCGTTGTGCTTCACCGCCAGATAATTCAGTGACTTTAGTGCTCATAAAGCGTTTTATTCCAAGCATCTCAGCAACACTCCCAGTGATATCAACCTTTGCAAGCTTAAGAACTCGTTGAGTAGTTAAGCCAAAGGCAAAGTCAGGCTTCTGAGGGGTGTAGGCAAATGAATTATTTGTCTCTGTGTATAAAATTTTCCCCGTTCTTAGAGGCTGGAAACCCATCAATGTTAATAGCAGGGTTGACTTACCAGAGCCGTTTTTACCAGCAAACCAAGTTATGGTACCTGGATTTAATGTAAAGTTTAAAGGATTTACATTACTCCCAAAATTTAATAGTAGATCGGAAGCTTTAAGCATTTTGACGACCTTGCCTTCCAAGTACTAAGGCAAATAAAAATGGTGCACCAATAAGCGAAGTTACAATTGAGATTGGTAGTTCGCTAGGAGGAGCAATGCTTCGAGCTACGGTGTCAGCAGTGAGAAGTATTAAGGCTCCTATTAGTCCCGAAGCTAGCAAAGCTTGCTTCATTGATTCACCAAAAAGAGAGCGTGCTATAAATGGTGCAGCTAACCCCAGAAAAGCTACCGCTCCAATAGATACCACAGTCGCAGCCACAACCAAGCTTGTTATAGTTAAGGCCATTAATTTCAATTTATTAGACGAATATCCGAGTAGAGTGAGTTGGACAGTATTAAAAACAAATAAATCTAGTTGGCGGGATAAGTAAGGAATTGCTGCGAAGATTACCAATGCAACAAAACTAAGAACTATCACCGTATCAAGTCGAGCATAAGAAAGTGTGCCTGAGGTCCAAAAACCGACAGCCTTAATTTCCTGATTCCCTGAGATTGCTGCAATAATGGCAATTAACCCATTCAAAAGTGCAGCCAGAGCTACACCGCCAATAATTAGGCTAGAACCTAGACGATTAGTCTTTTCACTCACTCTTATTGTTAATATCGAGACTAACCAGGCTAGCAAAAAAGCCATTGCCAACACTGCGAATAGATTAGTCGAAGCTGCCCCAAGCAGAATTGCGATAATCGAACCAAGTGCTGCTGCTGCGGTTGTGCCTAAAAGAGTCGGTTCAGCTAGGGGATTTACAAATGCTCGTTGCATACATGCACCAGCTATGCCAATTAAAAAGCCAGCGAGAAACGCAGTTGCTATACGAGGTAGTCGAATAGTGACTAATACTTCAGAGTCTTTCCTGCTTAGATTACCGAAAATGTAACTCCAAAGATTTCCAGATTCGGTAGCACCAATACCAGAGGAAAAAAGTATGAGCATTATGATTAGAAGAAGTAGTAAACTGAAACGCTTAAGAAACATTGAACTTTCTCAATTGTTTTTGAATTTGGCGCAAAACATTAATAGTTCCAGGGCCAAAATTTAGAAGTTCGCGATCGTCAATCAGCACTATATTTCCCTGCTGAACTGCAATCGAACCTGCCAAACCAGGAAGCGCTCTTAAGCCTGCCAATCCCCCAACTGATTCAAAGCCATTGTTCATCAACAACAAAACCTCGGGGTTTAACTGACTCATAACTTCAGCGCTCAGGGGTGAGAAGGGCTTGTCCAATTTTTCTGCCCCTACATCATAACTGCCAACCGTATTGATTAAAGAATCAGCGCCCGATCCTTTGCCACCAACCAAGTAGATAGAATTTGTGCCACGTAAATATAAAAACACAACACGAAAGCCTGTCTTGGTTGCACTGAATTCATCAAATTTTTTACGAAGAGCCCTACTAGCTGAATCTGCTTCGATACTTCGATTAAAAACTGCCCCTAGGATTTCGTACTTGGTAAAAATCTGTGCAATATTCTCAGCTGTTGGTAACTCAACAATCTCTGTATTACTCTGCTTAAGCCGATCCCTAACCTCTTTTGAATCAGTTAATGCATCTAAAATTACATGTGTAGGTCGTGTAGCAACTAATTGTTCAAAATTGAAGCTATGGCCCGAAGTTACTATTTGGGCTGAAATAGCCTCCGCATTTCTCTCATCAACTCCAATGACGAAATCGCCTAGGCCAATTTCGCTGAGTATCTCTGCAGCCCCGGCTGCGGCGGCAATTAATCGAAGCTCTGTCCTACCAGTACTTTTCTCAGGAGAAAAACTAGAGCAGCCTGTGATAATTATTACTACGACTAAGAGCAATGATAGTTTGCGCACTTTCTTATTCTTTCAAAGATATCAGAGCCAGCAACCGACACTTTAACTATTTCTGTCGCCAAGATTCTGCCTTAACTCCATTACCTTTAGCATGTGATTGCACTAGCCATGTCTGCCTTGTTAATGAGCTCAATTCAAGGCACTTGGGGCCAGGAGTTAACTGTCTCGAAGAGCGTCATCCTGCCAAACAGTAAAGTTACCGTTACTGGTAAAGGTTTTGATACAAAAATTGGTATCTACCTCGCACTTTGCAAGATACCAGAGTATGGGCGTCGTCCCTCACCTTGTGGTGGTGGAGTGAATATGTCTGGAAAATCCACATCAAGTATATGGATTTCAAATGACGCGCCTAGTTATGCAGATGGTCTAGCAAGCAAGTTTGGCAAGAAGGGGAGTTTTAAAATAGTTCTACGCCTCTCGCCAATCATTAACGATGAAGTGGATTGTCGGAAGGTGCGCTGCGCCATCACAGTTCGTGCAGATCACCTACGAAGTGAAAATAGAAATTACGACCTTTTTATCCCAGTTAAGTTCAAAGATAAACCCTAGATAGGAAACTAAAAGATGAAACGCATCGCAATCACTCTAATTTTTATGTTGGCATGGATGGCCTTACCAGTTACTGCACAGGCTGCTGAAATGGTAATCAGGCCCTCAAAAACGACCAATTTAGCGGTTGAGGAAACGATCACAATAATGTTGGAGAATTTCCCAAGTAAGGCTGGCATCTACCTTCAACAATGTGCAGAGCCTGCAATTGGTCTTCGCCCCATCGATTGTAATCCTCAGACCCAGCTGTGGATCACTAATGCTCGTGGCGGATCCTTTATGCCAAATAGCACTATTTCCATGAAACTAGTTGCAAAGTATGCAGCTACTGATTGTGTCTCACAGAAATGCGGCATCGTCGCTCGCTACGATCACACTGCTGGAACCGATACCTCTGAAGATCAATTCCTGCCTATTACTTTCTCTACAGGAAACACAGCGGTTGACACTCCGATAAGCGTTATTGAAGGACAGGGTATAGGGAATCTTCCTAAATCGCTGAAAGTGGGAAAGCGACTCTCATTACCTATTCAAACCTTGCAAGGAATAAGTATTTCATATCGCTCAGCATCAACTGAAGTCTGCAGCCTTAAAAATAATGTAGTGCGCGCAATAAAGCAGGGAAAATGTAAAGTCCAACTCTTTGCTCCTGCCTCTGATACCTATGCTATGTTCGCGCTTAATTACAACCTGAGGATTTCACGCTAAGCCAGTGCTTTGCTAATAAAGTTGATTGTCTCAAGTTTTACCTGCTCTGGAGTACTACTGCTTTCAATTCTCTTTGCAGCAGTCTCTAGAACAGCGGTAATCAATTCAAAATGCACCGGTGATAGTTCATAGCCGGCGCTTGAAAGAGAAAGTCGCAACTCTTCATAAAGCTTTGTGTGTTCATTTTTTATTTCTGCCCTCCAGTAAGGCTCTACCGCAGAGGGCATGAGAGCGCAGACTAAGGCATGTCTTCCATTTAAGAAATAACTGAGATTTAAAGTTATCCACTCTTTTACAATCTCTGAGGATTGAGTTAAATTCGATAGGCGCTCTCTAATCTCTGCACGAAAGTCTACTAGCTCAGATATCAGCAGCTCTCTCTTTAACTCATTGATAGAAGTAAAGTGTTCATACAAAGAAGTACGAGCAATATTTGCTCCCTTTGCTATTTCTTGGGCTTTGACCTTTGATTCTGGATTGTTCAAAATTACGATCCGAGCAGAGGTTAAGATAGCCTGTCGTTGTTTTTTCCTTAATTGTATGTTCATTTATAGCCCACTGTATGTGTGTCTTCCACTTCCCCACACATTGATATAAATATAATTAAATAGATATGAAGACCCAGCAATTAGACAGAGCCAGGCTGCCCTTCTTCCCTTCCATCCTGCGGTCACTCGCGCATGTAAATATGAGGCAAAAAGAATCCAGGTTATAAATGACCAAGTCTCTTTTGGATCCCATCCCCAATAGCGACCCCAAGCTGCCTCTGCCCAGATAGCGCCAGAGATAACCGCAAAGGTCCATAGTGGAAATACAAATGCTACTAAGCGATAAGAGAGCTGATCTAGGCTCTCAAGTGATGGAAGTCTTTTTGCAAACTCACCTCTCTCGCCTTTTCTCTCAATACGGTCTAGCCAGAGATAAGCGCCAGCTACCGTATTTGAAAGCAAGAAGATACCACCAGAGAGAATTGCTGAAGATACGTGAATCACTAGCCAGCTAGATTGCAGCGCTGGAACTAGTGGAGCACTTGGTCTATATAGAAGAGTGATAGCAGTTCCAAGAATTAAAAGAATCAGAATGGAACTAGGTAGACCAAGCCAGCTTAAGTCATATTTAAGCCCAATTATTAAATATGCCAGCGCAAATGTCATTGCGCCAGTTATTGAATATTCATACATATTGCCAAGCGGTATTCGCTCAGCTGAAATTCCACGGGAAATTACTGCTAGGGTCAGGGATGCGGTTGCTAAGAAGAATACGATGCTGGCTACTTTTCTTGATTTAGTAGTAATACTTCGATCTAGATGCTTATCACCTGAAATTTTATTGGCACGTAGTGAAAAGGCAGTTTCATAGGTATAAGAGAGAAATGAGAGCGCATAAAGAGCAAGTGCACCATAAATTAGATCATTTGATAGATATGCCCAATCGCTCTGGCTCACTTTTTATCACCTAACTCTTTTATCATCTTACCTATCTCATCTTCTAGCCCTGGTAGCTTATTAAGAGCAAGGCCAGCTATTTCTAACTCGCCCCCAACTTCTCTAACCCATATTCGCCTCTGGCGAATAAAGAGTGAGATAAGAAGACCTGCGATAGCGAGAATACTTCCAATTAGAGCGTATTGCTTGCCGGGATCTCTAACTACTTGGAGGTTTACCCATGGAACTACTCCATTAAATGTGATTGACCCCACCTCAAAGGAGTAGCTCTCACCGATGCTTAGCGCCCAGAGTCCAATTCGCGCCATATCTGTAGTGTCGATTCGATAGATGGATTGTGGAACTCCGTCATCCATCTTCAAATCTCCCTTCCAAACTGAAAGTAAAAGCCTTGGATCAAGTAGTTCAGGAAATGAAGAAAACCCACCACGAACTTCATCTCTTGCAGCAGTTGGGAAAAAAGAGCTCACAAAACCAATCTGTGGATCCATATCAGGCACCTTGATTGCACCTATTGAACTTAGGTTTGAATCTTGGGGAAGAAATGGAACTGGGCCTTCGAATTTAACAAGACCTGCGCTATCTCTAACTGTAACAAGAGGTGAGTATCCATTGGCTTGGAGATAAACCCTTGTTGAGCCAAAGGTAAGGGGCTTATTTACCTTGACTATCTGATTAACTTCAAGTGAATCCAGAGTATCTTTAGTGGTGACTTTTAACTTATAATCTAAGGCTTGAGAAGTTTTACGGTCATAGCTAGCTGAAAAGTTATTTACTCTAATAGTAAAAGTTGGAAGAGATTCAAGAGAAAAGAACCGTCCTGGGGTGAGATTGTCATAATTTGTTGGAGTATTAATGAATCGCTCGCCGACATTAACAATCGCCTCACCTCTCATTCCAAATACTGAACTTCCAGCAATGCCTAGTAGAACTACAATTAAAGATAGATGGAAGAGTAAATTGCCAGTCTCTCTTAAATAACCTTTCTCTGCTGCTATTGATTTACCTGTCTTTGAAATCCTAAATCTATTTTTCTTTAACCAAGCTTCAGCTCTCTCAAGGCTAGCCGGACTTACTTGAAAACTCTCCATTGTGTTTAGCAGTGAGGGAGCCTCAGGGGGAGCTTTAAATATCTCTTTAAAGTAATGAAAAGATCTCGGTAATACGCAACCAACTAGAGAGATGAAAAGAAGAAGGTAGATTGCAGAAAACCAAGGAGAGCCATAGACATCAAATAGATAGAAGCGGTCTAGCCACTTTGCACCATTTGCATCATTATCAAAGTATTCGCGAACTTTTAGTGGGCTCTGTGTTCGCTGCGGGAATATCGATCCAGGAATTGAGGCAATACCAAGTAATAGAAGCAAAATCAGAGCTGTTCGCATACTTGTTAATTGACGCCATAGATAGCGAAGAAGTGAGGTGGTTCCTAGCTCTGGCGCGCTCATTAGATCACCGGAATAAATGAGCTAATAGTGCCGCGCAGTGATGCCATCAAATCTTCCCAGAGGCCCAATGCTTGAAGCAGACCAATGGAAATAAGAAACACTCCGCCAATAATTGAAATTACCTGACCTCTTTGAATTAAATAGCGACGGAACTTATTTGAGCGCTCTAGAAATAGTGCAAAGAACATAAACGGCGCACCAAGTCCTATACAGTAAAAGAGTGAAAGAATTGCTCCTCGCGCAGCGCTTGCCTCAATTAAAGCCAGAGTCTGAACAGCGCCAAGTGTTGGACCAATACATGGTGTCCAGCCAAGTCCAAACATAAAGCCAAGAATCGGCGCGCTTATTAGTCCTGTTGAGGCAACAAAAGGGAATTTAAAGGATCTATAGAACTTCTCTGAAAAGAGAAATACCAATCCAAAGAAGATTGTTAAGACGCCAAGAAGGCGCGCAAGAATTGATGAACTACTTAATATCGCATCACCTAGAGCGCCAAAAGCCACACCATAGGTCATAAATAGAAATGCGAATCCAAGAACAAATAAGAATGAACCTAGAAGAACGCGCCCTTTAGATGCAAAAGCTCCTGATACATAACCTAAATAACCAGGAAGTAGTGGTAATACACAGGGAGAGGCAAAAGAAATTAACCCTGCGATAAGTGCAACAAAGCTGGCTGCTAGAAGGCTGCCATCAAATACTTGATTAACTAGAAATTCACTCATCGCTCTTGACTCTCTCGATTAACTCCTTAAGTGAGGAGTAAGTGACCTCGCCGCTAATTCTTGCTGCAACGCGAGATTGACTATCAATTATTAAAGTTGTTGGAATGGCATTTGGAATTAACTGTCCATGAAACTTAAGCAAAATAGCATCATCAGTTAATGAGGGATAGGTGATGGCAAAGCGATCAACAAATGATTGCGCAGCAACTCTTGTATCCCTAGTTAGAACTCCTAGAAATTGAACTTCTGGATAGGCGACAGATAGTTCTTGCAAGGCTCCTGCCTCTGCCCTACAGGGAGAGCACCAAGAAGCCCAAACATTGAGGACTAATAGCTTTCCTAGCTCTGCTTGAAAACTCTTACCACTTAAAGTGGGGCCAGAAATATTTGGAGCTGCTTTCCTCTTATCAGGTGCGATATATGTAGCTACACCATTTCCTGAAATAAATGCCTGTTCATCACCGCTAGTAACTCCATTACTTGAACATGCAATCAGTAATGGCAGGCAAAGAAGAATTAGAAGTTTTCTCATTTTTTATTATCTGGAAGTAGATGCGCAGCAGGTTCTCTATAGGTAAGACCTAGAACTTTTCCACTTTCATCAAAGTGAATACTTGTTACCGAAGCTAGTGTGCATTGGCGTTTTCTTGGATCATGGAGAAAAGATCTTCCTTCTATTGATGAACGCATAATCC
>VGAJ01000012.1 GCA_016870795.1 Actinomycetota bacterium
AAGGAACCTTGCGGTATTTGGGGCGGGGAGTTATTTGAAGATGGAGTGGTTATCGCTGCCAAAAGACTTCCGGGAAGACCGAGATTAAATCAAGAAGTTCTTACTTCTGAATTAATTGATGAAAAGGTTTTGGTAGCAACTGCTTAAACAGCGCTGTAACTAAGGTGTTGATGGGGTGAGCGACGGGGCTTGAACCCGCGACATCCCGGACCACAACCGGGTGCTCTACCAGCTGAGCTACGCCCACCATGCAATAGAAAGTATTGCGGGACCGAGTATACCGAGAGTGTCTAGGTGCTCACTACGCATTTCTGCTCAGCGTTTGATTCACAACTTTGGTCAGTAAATAAGCATGTGCTTGCCTCATCTTGGCCTATGAAAGGACTATGGAAAATGATGAAATTCAGCGTGGAGCTGATTATGGAGCGCTACAAAGCCTTTTAGAAGATGATGATATTGAAGAGATTTGGATTAATTCGCCGCAGAGAATCTTTATCGCCCGATCGGGAAAGAGTGAGTTAACTAATATAGTTTTAAGCGCTTCAGAGCTTCAATCAATTATGGATCGCATATTGATGTGGTCGGGCAGAAGAATTGATCTAAGCCACCCCTTTGTTGATGCCCGCCTACCTGATGGAAGCAGGCTCCATATTGTTATTCCTGAAGTTACTTCTGAACATTGGGCGATAAATATCCGTAAGCACTTAATGCGTGGCAAGAGCTTACTTAATTTAGTTGAGATGGAAGTTATCTCTTCCGAGATACGAGAGTTTCTAGGTGAGGCAGTAAGGGATAGAAGGAACATATTGGTAAGTGGTTCAACTCAAGCAGGTAAAACAACGCTACTTAACGCTCTTGTCAGCGCAGTGCCAATAACAGATCGAGTAATAACTATTGAAGAAGTTTTTGAGCTAAGTCCAAGAATTCCAGATTGTGTTGCGATGCAGACTAGAAGCGCCAGTCTTGATGGAGTTGGGGAGATAAGCATTAGAAAGCTAATCAAAGAAGCATTAAGAATGCGTCCATCACGTTTGGTGATTGGGGAGATTCGAGAAGCAGAATCTTGGGATATGTTGATTGCGCTCAACTCAGGAATTCCTGGAATGGCAACAATTCATGCTAATTCAGCAACAGAGGCGATAAGAAAACTTCAGACGCTCCCACTTCTAGCTGGCGAAAACATCACCCAAGATTTCTTAACCCCAACAGTATTTCGAGCACTTGATTATGTGATTCACGTTGGTCTTGATAGCACTGGAGTTCGAAGAGTTCTGCAAGTGGTTAAAGTGCTAGATAGGGCAGAGAACTTTCATATCGATTTAGAGCCAATATTTACCTGGAGCCAGGGGCAATATCAAAGAGGTTTCCATGTTTGAGCAGTTTGCTCTACCAGTTTTTGCGGGCTTGCTTGCAGCACTTGGTTCATATATCGCTCTATCTAACCTAGGTCCTTTAAATAAAAGATTTAAGTCAGATAAGAAGGTCTCTTCTCGAAGCGCTCTGACTTTGATAATTACTCTTATCTCTTCATACTTCACTACCTTTCTACTCACCTCATCTGAGGCAATTTCTTTAGCGATTGCTACGCTCTCAGCAGCACTTCCTTTTCTTATTGGCCGAGGGCGAAATCTAAAAAAGCAGAGGGAGCAAGAAGTTGCCTGGCCAGAGGCAATTGACTCTCTAGTCTCAGCGCTTCAAGCCGGCATTTCAATCTCTGAAGCGCTTACTCAATTAGCGCTGCATGGTCCAAAGGTATTAAGGCCGAGCTTTGCGCAGATTCAGAGCGATCTATTAAACCTAGGAAATTTTGAACAGGTGTTACTAAAAGAGAAGAAACGCTTAGATTCAGCAATCTCTGATCAGGTCTTTGAAACTCTAATTATCTCAAAGGACTTTGGAGGAAGGGATGCTAATAATGCACTTCGCTTGTTAGCCGAATTTGTTAGAGAAGATATTGCAGTATCTGAGGAGATTCGAACTAAATTTGGTTGGATCAGAAACTCAGCTCTTTTAGCAACTGCAGCGCCCTGGCTCTTATTGATTCTCCTCTCTACTCAAGATTCGACAGTTGAGATTTACTCCACGCCAAGCGGAGCCTTAGTCCTATCTCTTGGAGTTGTAATGACAGCAATTGCCTACATCTGGATGGAGAAGGTCGGCTCTATTCCTGCCGCGCCAAGGGCGTTGAGATGAGAGCAGAGTTATCTGATATTCGCATGCTCTCACTTCTTACAGTTTTGCCTCTCATGTTGTTGGGGGTTTGGATAATTAGTAATGAGAGCTTTGCGAATTTAGGTTCAAGGAGTGAAAGGTATTCAAGGGTAATTAGAACTGAGAGCCTTGGTCATAAAGCGGCCAGAGTTAGAGATATCGGGCTCTACTTCTTGATCCTTAGCGCAGCGACAATTGCACTCTACTTATTGATTGCTATCTGGCCTGAGCAGATTCCAGCATCACTATTTCTTCTAAGCATCTTGGCCTTATTTCTTGCACTACTTCGTAAGCGGGCAGGTGCGGAGAAGAAAGTGGCAACCCAGATCTTTGAAAGAGAACTTCCCTCGCTCATTCAACTTCTAACTATTCTCATCTCCTCTGGAATCTCGCCCTCTAGGGCACTTGCAATAATTGGTCAGAGATCAACATCGCTAAGTGCTAGAGAGCTAGACCTAGTGGTTTCAGAAATCTCAAATGGCACATCTCTTACCCAGGCCCTTGATAATCTCGCTCTGCGCTATGACTCTCTAGTATTGAGAAGATTTACTACCAGCATAGCTTTAGGTATTGAGAGAGGCTCATCTTTAGGGCCTATCCTGATTTCTCAGGTTAAGGATGCTCGCCTATCGAGCAAGAATTTGATCTTGCAGAGAGCAGGAAAAGCCGAGATTTCTCTTATGATTCCGATTGTCTTTTTAATCCTTCCTATCTCAATTTTGTTTGCACTATTTCCTTCATTTGAGCAGCTCAATGGTTTCATGTGATTAAACCAAGTTATACACAGCGCCCTTTCTCCACATTCTAAAGCCTTTGTTTTAAGTAGATGTCTGAGGTCGGTGATAATTACAGAAAGAATAAACAAAGGGGGATGAAAAATGGAAATCAAAAAACTTTTAGCTAGTGAAGTTTTCCAAGTAAAATTCATAGAGACTAAGGATTCATTGAATAAGTCTAAAGTTGCTAAGAAGTATCGAGAATTCATGGCAAAAGATGTTGATGAATCAGGAGATGTCCCTGGTTGGGTACTAGTGGTATTAATGACCACGGGATTAGTTACCGCTATTTGGACTATTGCTGCTCCAAGACTTAGCGCAATTTTAAAGAACTCATTGGATGCAATGAATGGCATTCGTTAATGAAATGTAGCGAAAACCAAGATTTAGAAAGCGGTTCGGTGGAGTCGGCCCTTAGCTTAATTCCCACAACTGCATTTTTTCTTCTAGTTCTCCAATTAATGCTCTCAGGTAGTTGGCAGCTGCTCGATAAAATTGATATCTCAAATGCCATAAATCGCAGTGCACTATTTTCAGCAGAGGTAGGAGAAAGTGCATTTTATGCTCTGGATAGTAGCCGAGAGATAGACCAAGAAGTTCTAGCACTTCCTGGTGGGGGCGAAATTATTACCTATAGCTCAACACTTGATATTCCAGTGATCACAAATTTATCTGGCTCAGCAATCAAGATGAAGAGTGAAGGCATAGCCATTCGTGAATAGAAATAGCGATGAGAGCGGATCAGCAATTGCTGAATTTGTACTCATTGCAACGCCACTATTTATCCCTGCTTTAATTTTCTTTTCATCTATGCAGCAGAGCGCAAAAGAGGAGATGACTGTCTCAACCCTTGCCAGGCAGAGCCTTAGAGCTTTTACAACAGCAGATGACTTATCACAAGGTCATCAGAGGATTAGATTCATACTTAATCAATATAGACAATTAGAGAATCAAGGACGTAGTAGTGATGATCTGCGCCCTGGCTTTACCTACAACATTTCCTGTCAGAGTCAAGGTTGTCTAAAGCCTGGCTCACTTGTTGAATTGAGTCTTTATCGCTCATTTGAAATAGAAGTTCCTGACTCTGATCAGATGGCAAGAGTTGAGAGTCGAAAGGCTGCTGCAGTTGCAAGAGGCTATGTTGATAAGTGGCGTGATGAGAGTTAGTGCGCAATTGAAGGATGAGTATGGGTCAATTTCTCCCTTGATCATGGGCTACTTCATTATCGCGATGAGTTTGACCTTTCTCATTTCAAATATAGCCTCGGTCTATATCGCAAGAAGAGATTTGATTAATCTAACTGAAGGCGCCCTATCTAGAGCGGTGCAGGAGTTAGATGAAATTGCTTACTACTATCAAGTGCCCATTCCAGAGATATTTCCCGGTCAGAGTAGAGCTGTTCCTATCAATTGCAGTGACGCTGGCAGGACCTTTAGCCAAGAGATAGCGTTATTAGCAAATAGTAAGTTGGATCTCTATGGTCGAAGCTTGAGCCAAGCAAATAGTGATATTGAGTTGAAATCATTTATCTGTGATGGAAAGAGTCTTCGTGTCAGGGTGCAACAGGTTCATCAATTGCCATTTAAGTTGCGGGTCTTTGGAATCACAGAATTTACCAATCAAATAGAGGTATCGATGGAGAGCATCTATCAATGACTATGACAGCAATAATTGGGGTTATCCTTAACCCATGGCAGAGCGCGATATTAATGGTGAGATAGCTGCCCTTGATGCTACATTGAAATCAATAGAAGCTGTTTTAGATTTAGGTAAGTTAAGAAAAGAGCAGGTGGAGCTAGAGACGCAAGCAGGAGTTCCCGATCTTTGGAGCGATCCCGAGGCAGCGCAGAAAGTTACGAGCGCACTCTCAAGGGTAAATAGCACTATAAATAAAGTAAGTAGCCTTAGATCAAGAGTCACTGATCTTCCGATTATGTTAGAACTTGCAAATAATGAGTCAAGTGATGGAGCTGAGCTAGAAATACTAAAAGAGTTAGATTCTTTAACTTCAGCAATATCAGATCTTGAAATACAGACGCTGTTAAGTGGTGAATATGACCATCGAGATGCGCTTATAACTATTCGCTCAGAGGCTGGTGGTGTTGATGCCTCTGATTGGGCGGAGATGGTCTCAAGAATGTTTTTCAGATATTGCGAGCGCCATAATTATGGACTTAGTGTTCTAGAAACCTCTTATGGTGAGGAGGCTGGAATCAAATCAACCACCTTTAAAGTAAGTGGCCCATACTGTTATGGCACTTTATCTGTTGAGCAGGGCACTCATCGTTTGGTGAGAATCTCGCCATTTGATTCACAGAACCGGCGCCACACATCCTTTGCTGGCGTTGAAGTAGTTCCAGTTGTTGATCAAAGTGATGATATTGAAATTGATGAGAAAGATATTCGAATCGATGTTTATCGATCATCAGGGCCTGGAGGTCAGGGAGTAAATACCACTGACTCTGCTGTTCGAATTACTCACATCCCCACTGGAATTGTCGTTTCGTGCCAGAATGAAAGATCTCAAATTCAAAATAGAGCTACTGCAATGGCAGTGCTCCAATCAAAATTGCTGGAAAGACGTAATGCACAGGAGCGAGCAAAAATTGATGCGCTCCGCGGCGATACTTCCGGCTCTTGGGGGAATCAAATTCGTTCCTATGTGCTTCATCCCTACCAAATGGTCAAGGATCATCGCACTGATTTTGAAACTGGCAATACCCAAGCGGTTCTAGATGGCGATCTTGATGGATTTATCTCCGCTGGAATTCGATGGCGTAGAGAGAGAAAATAAAGCAGGATTTATACGCTCAATTGGTAATTCTGCGTTATTTCTCACCCTAATTCCGCGGGTTTATCCGCAGCTTTCTTACTAGCTCTACCTAAAATCACACCCGTGATTCGTTTTGAGAACGTGACTAAGGGCTATGCCAAAAATGACCGACCCGCTTTAGATAACGTTTCGATTGCAATCGAAAAGGGCGAGTTTGTATTTCTAGTTGGACTCTCAGGCTCCGGCAAATCCACATTTCTTCGTCTTGTTTTAAGGGAGGAGCGACCAACTTCTGGAACGATCCATGTTGCTGGAAAGGATTTGGGAACACTTTCTAGTTGGAAAGTTCCTGAGCTAAGGCGTCAAGTCGGCACGGTATTTCAAGACTTTCGTCTGCTCCCAAATAAAACGGTTGCCGAAAATGTGGCCTTTACTTTGCATGTATTAGGTTTTTCAAAGAAAGAAATCGCTCGCGAAGTTCCAGAAGTTCTAGAGTTAGTTGGTCTTGAGGATAAATCTGATCGAAAGCCTGGAGAGCTCTCAGGCGGGGAGCAGCAGAGAGTTGCGATAGCAAGGGCTTATGTGAGCAATCCTGCGATTCTCATTGCTGATGAACCAACCGGAAACCTAGACCCTGCAACCTCTGTTGGAATTATGAAGCTACTTGATCGAATCAATCGCGAGGGAACTACTGTGGTTATGGCTACCCATGATTCTGGAATTGTTGATCAGATGCGCAAGAGAGTTATCGAATTAGATAAAGGTCAAGTTATACGCGATCAGGTTCGCGGAGTTTATGGATATACGGGGTAGCGATGCGCGCTGGATTTATTCTTAGTGAAGTAGGCATTGGCCTACGTCGAAACCTAACTATGACCTTTGCCGTTGTAGTAACGGTTGCAATCTCGCTATCACTTCTTGGTATTGGACTGCTTTCTAATTCTCAAGTTCGAGTGATGAAGGATTACTGGTATGACAAGATCGAAGTCTCGGTCTATCTCTGCGGTTCCCTCTCTGACTCACCTTCTTGCGCCGGAGGAATCATCACCTCAGAGCAGAGACTTGAGATTCAGGCAGATCTTGAAGAACTTCCAGTTGTTGAAACGGTTTATTACGAATCACAGTCTGAGGCATTTGAGCGCTTTCAGGAAAGATTCAAAGATTCAGCTATTTCGCAAAATGTCACTGCAGATCAATTGCCAGAGTCGTTTCGCGTAAAGCTAACTGACCCTACGCAATTTGCAGTAGTGCAGAGCGCCTTCTCAGGTCGGCCTGGAGTAGATGTAGTTCAAGATCAAAGGTCAATTCTAGAGAAGTTCTTTAGGTTACTAAATGTTTTGCGCGATGGAGCGTTAGCAATTGGATTTGCCAGCGTGCTAACCGCTGCGCTATTAATTAGTAATACTCTAAGAATTGCTGCCTTTAATCGAAGACGAGAGACCAATGTAATGAAATTAGTTGGCGCAAGTTCTTTCTCCATTCAACTTCCATTTATTCTTGAAGGTGTTTTCTCGGCGATTATTGGTTGGGGATTTTCAGTTGGCCTGCTCTCTTCGTTAAAGTATGTAATTGACGATCGAATAGCTCCGCTTCTAACCTTCACTAACTTCTTTACCTGGAATGACGTTTGGGTTGTATCTGCTTATCTTCTTGGAACCGGACTTTTAGTTTCATCCCTGGCATCGATATTGACTCTTCGAAAGTACTTAAAAGTCTAACTTCTACTTGCCCTATCGCTGAGCGCTAATTAGCTCTTAGTTGAGTTCTAGTGTGCTTCTGGGCTACCGTTACCGCCTTGCAATTAGAACGCTTTATCAAATAAGGAAGCAATAGGAGATTTTCAAGTGAGTGAAAAGAAGAAATCACCTGCTTCCAAGCGCGCTGTAATTGGTGGAAGAGAAAAAAAGCCAGATTCAACCGCTACAAGGTCGAAAACTGTCAGCGAAGTTAATCCTTCTAAAGTTATTGATTCTCCTGAGGCAATAAATAGTCGGCAGAGGCTAACTAACCCAGATCAGCTTCGGAAAGCCGTCCTAGCAGTATTGATAACTTCACTAGTTTTTGCAACAGGAATTCAGGTCGGTGAGTCTAGAAATAGTAGTTCAGTAGATGAAGCGATAAAGAGCGTCGTTGAAAGTAGCGCCAAAGATATAGATCGTGATGTATTAGAGCGAGCTGCTATTGAAGGAGTTCTAAAAGCATCAGGTGATGAGTGGGCTAATTACTTTCCAAGAGAGGCCCTAAAAACCTTTGAAGCTCAGAGCTCTAATTCATTTACTGGAATTGGTATTTACTTGAGTAAATCCCGTGGGGGAGTAATCAAAATTACCTCGATTCAAGAGGGATCACCTGCAGCAAATTCTGATCTTGCAATAGGAGATGAGCTAGTTGAAGTAAATGGCACTCAAGTAACAGGCGCATCTCTTGCTTCCACTATTGCACTTATTCGAGCAGATATTGGAAAACGAGTTGATTTACTTGTGGTTAGGAATGAGCAAAGAATTCTTGCATCGATAAAGACTGGCAAAGTGCAGGCAAAGAGTGTTGAACTCACACAAGTTAGTAGCTCGGTAGCGCTAGTTGAAATTGCCTCCTTTATTTCAGGAACAGCGAACGAGGTTTCAGAGGCTCTAAAGAGCGCCAATTACAAGTCTGGCGTGATAATAGATTTGAGAAATAACTCTGGGGGCTTAGTAGAAGAGGCAGTTGCTGTGGCTGAGCAATTTATTGGCAGTGGCATCATCGTTTCTTACAAAGTAAATGAATCAGAAAAAGTATTTCGTGCAGTAAATTCAAATCCAATAAAGGTCCCAGTGGTTGTAATTATCAACCGAAACACTGCAAGTTCTGCTGAGATATTAGCTGGAGCATTCCAGGATAGAAATCGAGGCGTAGTTATTGGCGAACGCAGCTATGGCAAAGGTTCAGTTCAAGAGCTCATTTCACTTGATGATGGTTCAAAACTTGAGCTAACTGTTGCACTCTTTCTAACTCCATCGGGTCGCATCATTGAGGAAGTTGGAATAACTCCCGATCTGGCAGTAGCCCCTGCTGAGATTGGCCTTAAATCACTCCAGGTCTTAGGCGGTTTAGCATCCTTTATCTCAAAGGATTAACTCAAAGCAGTTAGTTAGCAGGGATATCTTGGCCAGGAGAGATACCCTTAAGCCGTGGTAAAAGAAATAGGAAAGAAATTAATTGCCCAGAATAAGAAGGGGCGACATGACTATTTCATCGATGAGGTTTTTGAAGCAGGACTAGTCCTTGTCGGTACCGAAGTTAAGTCTCTAAGAGCTGGAAGAGCAACACTTACTGATGGTTTTGGAATGATTCAAGATGGCGAGATATACCTAAGCGGTGTTCATATTCCTGAATATAATGAGGGTTCTTGGACTAATCATGAACCAAGGCGAAATAGAAAATTATTAATGAGTAAGCGCGAGATAAATCGCCTGATTGGAACCTTAAAAGAAAGCGGACTAACTCTCATTCCACTCTCACTTTATTTTAAAGATGGTAAAGCAAAAGTTGAGATTGCACTAGCCAGGGGCAAGAAAGCCCACGATAAGCGCGCAACGCTGATGGAGAAACAGGCAAACCGCGAGATTGATCGAGAACTCTCTCATCGCTCAACTGGAAAAAGTAGTAGGGGAAAGTCAAAGAGATACGAAGATTGATTCTCAGTTATAGCGCTACTGAGCGTATCTGCCAGGTTTTTTGAAGTCCTATCTCTGCTCTATAATTTGTGCACAGCTTCTAATCCACGTTAATCGCGGGGGTGAACGGTCTCGACTTCGTTTGTTGAGCCAGGGGAAGCGGGCCGAGGAAGCCGGGATGATCTCGTTAACCACAAAAACCCGTGCACACATACAGACGCAGATAAAACTTCGTCTGATTACCGCCTCGCTGCCTAAGCGAGCTAAGTAATCCGTTGGCCTGAGCGCGCTCCCCGCCTCAGAATCCAACGTCGATAGGGGGGCTTACTAACCGAAGTTGTTGTGGCTATCGGTAAGGAAATCTTTCACAACTGAGTCTGTCGGTTACTAGCGTGCGAGAGAACCGGGACAGAGAAAACGAATAGCGCGCTACGCCCGTAGAAGCCCTGTTTCAGTGTCGAAGGACCCGGGTTCGATTCCCGGCACCTCCACCAGAGAAACTCCTTAAAGAAATTTTAAGGAGTTTGTTTTCTATATCTCTTCAATTGCCATAGCGATCCAAGGCCAGTGCTCAAACCAAGTGCTCCAATGAGAGTCGAACCCCGACTTATATTTTCAACAATTAAGAATATTCCTACACAAGTTGAGGCAATTGCTAAAACAATAATGAACCAGCGGCGAAAACTAGACATTGCTTTTGGTCTAAAAAATGAAAGTAGGAGAGCTATTGGTCCACCGTAGAAAGCAGGTGAGACAAGAATTGCTACTGCAAGCGCTAGTGATTCCATAACAGAACTCTACTCTTAAATGTACCTGTCACCTCAGAGGGCTTTAAGTGCGCTCACAACTTTTGTCAAAGAGGCCTTGGCATCCCCAAAGAGAAGCGTAGTCTTAGAATCAAAGAGAAGTTCATTCTCAATTCCAGCAAAGCCTGGTCTCATAGATCTCTTTAGGAAAATTACATTGCTAGCTTGCGCTACATCAAGAATTGGCATGCCATAGATTGGGCATCCTGGAGTTGTTTTTGCAGCAGGATTAACCACATCATTTGCTCCAATAATTAGTGCAACGTCAGTTTGTGGAAATGTTGGATTAACTTCATCCATCTCAGATAACTGCTCATATGGCACATTGGCCTCAGCAAGGAGAACATTCATATGCCCTGGCATGCGACCTGCAACTGGGTGAATTCCATAAGCCACATCAATTCCCTTGGCAGATAAGAGGTCTGCAAGCTCTCTGACTGTGTGTTGAGCTTGGGCAACTGCCAGACCAAAGCCTGGAACGATTACAACTCTGCGCGCATAGTTAAGCAAAATAGCCACATCATCAGGAGATCCTGATTTAACGGGCCGATCTTCCCCAGCGCCTGAACTATCTTGAGGTTTTGCAGTAAATGCTCCAAATAAAGTGCCAAAGAGAGAGCGCCCCATAGCCTCTGCCATCAAGCGAGTAAGAATTGTTCCCGAGGCGCCAACTAGAGTTCCAGCAATAATTAATAGCGTTGAATCAAGGACATATCCGCCAGCGGCAACTGTTAAACCAGTGAAAGCATTTAGTAATGAGATAACAATAGGAACATCTGCTCCGCCAACCGGAAGCACAAATAAAATACCAAAGGCAAGTGAAAGACCTGCAAGAACTAGTAGTGGGGTCGTGCCAAGTGATGAAACAACCCAGAGGGCGCATCCAAGTGTGGCAAGAAGAGTTCCAGCGATAACAAATCTTCCTCCTGCAAAAACCACAGGGCGAGTGGTCATCAATTCTTGAAGCTTTAGAAAGGTGACAATTGAACCTGAAAACGATGTTGAGCCAACGATAACTGTAAAAACTGTGGCAATAACAACTGTAGTTGATGCGCTCTGGCCTAGCTTTAGATATTCAACGATGGCAACAAGAGCTGCTGCTCCGCCGCCAACGCCATTAAAGAGTGCAACTAATTGCGGCATCGCCGTCATCTGGACTCTTCTTGCTGCAGGAACTCCAATAATTAAACCAAATACAATTGCTCCTAAGATCCAGCCAAGATTATTTAGAGGAAGCTCGCCATCGCTGCTATAGAAAAAGACTGCAACGGTTGCAATTGTTGCTCCCGCTGCTCCAAGAAGATTTCCTCGCCTTGCAGTTCTTGGATGCGATAGCCCCTTAAGTGCCAGAATGAACATAACACCAGCGCTAAGACCGATTAATTCATATAAAAAGCGGCTCATTTACTTATCACCAGAGCCTTTACTCTTTGCACCTTTGCCTTTAAACATCTCAAGCATGCGATCTGTGACGACAAATCCACCAACCATATTGATTGTGGCAAGAACAATTGCAGCTAGGGATAAACCAAGTTCTAGCGAGTTATCGCTATGGTCGGCCACAATGATTGCGCCCACCAAGATAACGCCGTGAATTGCATTAGCACCGCTCATAAGTGGGGTGTGAAGAGTTGATGAGACCTTGGAAACTACCTCAAATCCAACAAATATAGAGAGCGTGAAAATGGAAATTATCGCCATTGCTTCCATGGTTTTAGGACCCCTTCCTTAGATTTCCGCCATGGGTTAAGGCTGAGGCGTCAATAATTTCATCAGAGAAATCCAGAGCAATAGCGCCATCCTTAACCATCAAGAGTAGAAGGTTGACCATATTTCTTGAGAGCAAGTAGGAAGAGTGAAATGGCAATTGACTTGGAACATCTTTTCCGCCCCAGAGCAAAACTGAATTTCCAACAGTAATTACTTCACCCGGCTTTGATCCTTCAACATTTCCACCGCTTTCAGCAGCTAGATCAACAATTACTGAACCAGGGGCCATTGCTTGATACATCTGCTTTGTAACTAGCATTGGAGCAGCTCTTCCTGGCACTGCTGCTGTAGTAATCAAAACATGAGATTTTGTGATGTAAGGAGTGAGAAGTTCTCGTTGTTTTGCTGCGCGCTCCTCGCTCATCTCTCTGGCGTATCCTCCAGAGCCTTCAAGTGCTTCTAACTCTAAATCAATAAACGTAGCGCCCATCGATTTAACTTCATCAGCAGAAGATGGGCGAACATCATAGGCAGAGACAACTGCTCCTAGCCTTCTAGAAGTTGCAATTGCTTGAAGCCCTGCAACACCTGCGCCAAGAACTAAAACATTTGCAGGAGTAACAGTTCCCGCAGCAGTCATAAGTAATGGGAAAAAGCGCGGAGAAAGCTCGGCTGCCACAAGGGCTGCTTTATAGCCAGCGCAGAGCGCCTGGGAAGTTAGCGCATCCATTGATTGCGCTCTTGAAATTCTAGGTAGCGCCTCTAGTGAAAAGGCTGTTGCTCCAGATTTAGCAAGTGCATCAATGCTCTCTTTAGCGCTAACACTTGAGAGAAATGAAATAGTAATTGCGCCACTTTTTAGATTACTAGCCTGATCTGGGCTTAGCGGCTGCACTGAGAGGACTACATCAGCGCCTGCAAACTCTTTTCTCTGATCACTTGCGCTAAAAATTGTTGCGCCTTGCTCTTTATAGCTCTCATCACTTGCCCCGGCATGTATTCCGGCCCTTGATTCAATGGAGAGACTAAAGCCTGCCTTTGTTAATTTAGAGATGATGTCTGGAAGGAGCGCTACTCGCTTTTCCCCAGCCTTACTCTCGGCAGGAACCACTACGCGCATATCAAAAGCCTATCTCGTTGGCTAAAAAGCCGGCCACTTCAAATGGGCCAACCTTTAATGAAATTAGATTCAAATCCTTCCCTTTAATTCTCCGCGCAGGCTGTGATAGAGAATGGCTTGAATGGTAGTTCGGCGATGATAAGCCTGACGCCAAATCTTTGAAGTAGGACCATCTATGACAGATGCGCTGACCTCTTGGCCGCGATGAGCTGGCAAGCAGTGCATGAAGATTGCATCTTTACTTGCAAGGCTCATCAACTCATCACTTACAGAGTAACTTGCAAGGGCTTTCTCTTTCTCAATCCGATCTGCTTCAGGATCTCCCATTGACATCCAGACATCGGTATATAAAACACTTGCCCCGCTCGCGGCAGACTTGGCATCACTTGTTACTTCAACTCTTCCGCCGCTTTCTAAAGCTAATTTACTTGCAAGCTCGACGATTTCCTTTTTAGGAGCAAACTTTCCTTCAGGCGTTGCTGCAACCACATGAGCGCCCATAATCGCACCCATCATTAACCAAGCAGTAGTGACATTATTTCCATCACCAAAATATGTGAACTTTCTTGCTGAGATGTCTTTTCCAAATACTTCACGGATAGTTAGCCAATCAGCAAGTGCTTGGGTGGGGTGGTCATAATCGGTAAGGCCATTAATGACCGGAATGCTGGCATTAGCTCCTAATTCATCGACATCGCTCTGAGCGAAGGTGCGAATAATTAGCGCTTGGGCAAATTGGCTTATTATCTTGGCAGTATCTGCAATGCTCTCTCCTCGACCAATTTGGAGATCATCGCCGCGAAGAAATATAGGAGTTCCACCAAGATGAGCCACTGCGCTCTCAGATGCCAGACGAGTTCTAGTTGATGGCTTAGACATATAAATTGCAACAGTTTTATTGGCAAGAAGATTTGATGCCTTGAGTGGCTCACTTGCAAACTCGGATGCGGTAGCAAGAAGCATCTCCACATCAGATTTGAGCAGATCTTGGCTGCGCAATAGATCTTTCATCTGCATATCTTACGGCCCCAGAGTTAGCACTTGGGGCTCTGCCTACTCGCCCTATTATTAGCGCTATGAAGCAAGCTTTTGAGCCAGAGCAGGTGATGGGGCTATTTGGTAGAGGAAAACCAAGTAGCGATGGCGATACCTTGATTGATACTCGCACTCAAGAGCAGCTGGATTCAGGCGATCACGAAAGATTCTCACACTATGTTAGAAAAGAAAAGATTGTTGAATCAGCTGTCTCTGGAAAACCTGTAACAGCGCTCTGCGGCAAGAGATGGATTCCATCTCGTGATCCAAATAAGTTTCCAATCTGTCCAACATGTAAAGAGATTCATGCCGGCCTTCGCAAAGGGCCAGATGATCAATCCAATAACGAACTTTAGGTAAGTGATGGCGCTAGGCACCGCTACGCAAGTAGATAGCGAAGTTAATTTAAAAGCAGATCGGCCATGGGTCTGCATAGTTTGGGATGATCCGGTTAATTTAATGACCTATGTTACTTATGTCTTTATGGTGCTTTTTGGTTACTCAAAAGAGAAAGCAACTGAGTTGATGTTAAAGGTTCATAATGAGGGAAGAGCTCAAGTTTCAAGCGGTACTCGCGAGGAGATGGAGCGAGATGTGCAGCGGCTTCATGAGTATGGCCTTTGGGCAACGCTACAAAGAGATAATGAGTATTAATTAAATGTCATCACTTAAACGGGAAGAAAATGGCGAGATCTCAATTGAGATTTCAACTCAAGAATCTCATGTATTAATAAGTTTGACCGAGCAACTTCTAGAGCTTCTCTCTCAAGGCGACTCTCTTGCTGAAGCGCAAGATCCACTTATGCATATCGTCGGAATTTCTGAATCTGATGCACTTCCTGAAGATCCTGTTTTGCGCAGGCTATTTCCTGATGCGTATGAAGATTCAGCCTCCTCTAGTGAATTTCGCCGTTATACCGAATATGGGCTTCGCGAAAAGAAGAAAGCACATGCTCGAATAATTTATGAAGCTCTAACTAGCCAAGGAGAGCCCGAGGAGATTACTGGCGGCAATACCCCTATTGATAAAGGCTCTTTTAAGCTGATTATCAATAGCGCAGAGTTACTTGATTGGCTCTCAGGACTTAATGACTTAAGGCTTGCACTTGCGGTGCGACTTGGAATTGGCGGCAACCAGCAAGAGAGCGCAGATATTGATACCAAGGCTATTCATAATAAGTATGAGCTCATGTTGGAGAGCGATCCAATGAAAGCTGTCTACGCAGTTTATTCCTGGATTGGCTGGCTACAACAAGGCTTATTGGAAGAAATCTCACCAGAATAAAAAAAATCAGGGCCCGGTTTCCCGAGCCCTGATTCCTACTTCTTTACTTCTTAGTGATCGTCCTTCATTCCTTCAGCAATTGACTTCATGCGTGCGATCTTAAGAATTGTTAGACCGAATACGCACTTAGCTGCTACGTCAGCGATGGTGTAACCAACTTGACGTCCAACGAATGCTCCAGAGCTTGCTGCTCCATCTGCATCGATGATTGGTAGGAGGTAGGCGATTGGATATACGCCCCATGTTGCAATCAGTAGAAGGCGTAGGCGACCAACAGTGGCTGCAACTCCCTCAGGCTGACGATCTAGGGACTTACCAAGCTCTACGAATAGAACATAAAGGATGTAGAGGAAAGGAATTGTGGAGAGAACGCCCCACATAATCTTCTCGCCCTGGTCTGCAGAAACTTCACCTGGATAACCAAGTGCGATCATTGCTGCTGATGCAGGAACGAGGCGTGTGATTAGTGAGCGAGCTGCTTCTTTAGCAAGAGCTAATACTGCGATTACCTCAACAAGAAGTAGTGGCACGGTAAGGATCCAGTCAACATAGCGGTATCCCTCGTTGAATGCCATTGAACTTACGTTGTAATCGGTTACAACTTCAAAGGTGCCTTCTTTTGTTGCATCCTTGAAAGAATCGAAGATTCTCAAGTAGTGATAAGCAGCAATGAAGGTAACCATTGAGGAAAGAACGAGCGCGTTGCGATACTTAGGAAGAACGCGGTTCTGTGAAACGAGTGTGTAGACGGTTGTTGCGAGCATGGATACAAGTCCAAAAGAAAGGATGTTGTAGACCGTGCTCCACTGAGATGCGTCTAGTTGCATTCGATAAGCCTCCGTGGGCAATTAGGTTTGCTCGACTCAATTAGGGCCAAGCGATCGCGCCTTCCGTAGACCCATATGAAGCCTCGGCAGATGCGATTAGGTGAAGAGTGCTTGATACTCACGGGTAATTCAAGCCACTTCTTCGGTAATTCTTAAGAAATATTCCTTTTTTTTCTGGGCAAAACGGACATTTTCCAGCTGAAGATGGAACCCTTTCCTCTGATAAATGAGACCAAACCTCATAGAAAAGCACCTTTAGACTTACCGCTATGGCCAATCTGGATACTTCAGCCCCCATTGGCATCTTTGATTCTGGCCTTGGCGGCCTAACAGTAGCGAGAGCAATAATTGATCAGCTGCCAAATGAGGCCCTGATCTACTTTGGCGATACCGCTCGCGGCCCCTACGGACCAAGGCCCCTTGCTGAAGTTCGCTCCTTCGCCCTAGAAATTATGGACTCTTTAGTAAGCGCCGGGGTTAAGGCAATCGTTATCGCTTGTAATACTGCAAGTGCTGCGACGTTAAGAGATGCCAGGGAGCGCTACTCAATTCCAGTTATTGAAGTGATTCAACCTGCAGTTCGAAGAGCTGTTGCTGCCAGCAAGAATGGCAAGGTTGGAGTTATTGGAACCCAAACCACAATAGATTCCAAGGCCTATAACGATGCCTTTGCTGCAGCCCCACACCTTGAGCTAACAGCACTTGCCTGTCCAAAATTTGTCTCATTTGTTGAAAGCGGAATGACCTCAGGAGATGAGGTAACCAAGGTTGCCCAGGAATATCTAGCGCCGCTAAAGGCAGCAAGGGTTGATACCTTGGTTTTAGGTTGCACCCATTACCCGCTACTTACCGGAGTCATTTCTTATGTAATGGGAAGTGAGGTCAATTTAGTATCAAGTGCGGAGGAGACCGCAAAAGAGCTCTATAAAGTCTTAGTTGAAAATTCTCTTCTAAGAGTTGAGAAGAGCGCGCCAAGTCATCAATTCATTTCAAGTGGCGACACCGATACCTTTGCCCATCTAGCACGGCGCTTTCTTGGCCCTGAAGTTAACTTTGTTAAGGGTCAGATTTAATTTAAATGAATGGAGAGTATTTAAGTGTCTGAGGTAAAACGCAGCGATAAGCGCAGCTCTGAGCAACTTCGACCAATTACCTTTGAGCGTAATTGGCTCAATAATGCTGAAGGCTCTGTACTAGTTTCATTTGGTAATACTCGAGTTCTCTGCGTCGCCTCATTTACCCCAGGAGTTCCTCGTTGGTTAGTAGGAAGTGGCAAAGGATGGGTGACTAGTGAATATGCGATGTTGCCAAGGGCCACACATAGCCGCTCAGATCGAGAGAGCGTTAAAGGCAAATTAGGCGGACGAACTCAAGAGATCTCAAGATTAATTGGTAGATCGCTTCGAGCAATTGTGGATTTCAAAGCTTTAGGTGAGAACACAATTGTCCTAGATTGCGATGTTCTCCAAGCAGATGGCGGAACTAGAACTGCAGCAATAACAGGGGCATATGTTGCGCTAAGTGATGCAATTTCTTGGGCGATGAAAGCCGGACATATCGCTGGCAAATCAACACTTATTGGCTCAGTTGCGGCAGTTAGCGTGGGAATCATTGATGGTGAGCCAATGATTGATCTCTGCTATGAAGAAGATGTAAGAGCCCAGACTGATATGAATATTGTCTGCACTGGTGAGGGAAAATATATTGAAGTTCAAGGAACAGCAGAGGGAGAGCCTTTTGATAGAGCTCTGCTTGATAAGTTATTAGATCTTGGAACAAATGGCTGTAAGCAGATTGCAGCGCTTCAGGCTCAAGCCCTCGCTAAATAGTATTTAAAGTCGAAAGATGAAAAAGACTCTAGTACTAGCAACTAGAAATAGAGGCAAAGTTTTAGAGGTGGAGCGGATGCTAAAAATTCACGCTCCAGAAATTTCACTTATCTCTATGGCAGAGCTAGATATTGGAGATATTGAAGAGACGGGAAATAGTTTTGAAGAGAACGCTCTGCTAAAAGCAAGTACGGTCACCAAGCTCTCAGGTCTTCCTGCCTTAGCTGATGACAGCGGACTAGCAATAAATAGCCTCAGTGGTGAGCCTGGAATCTACTCGGCTCGCTATAGCGGAGTTCATGGCGATGATGCAGCAAACAATGCCAAGGTTCTAAAGCTGATGGATGGGATTACTGAGCGATCAGCCTCATTTATTGCAGTATTGGCACTTACCCGCCCCGATGGGCAGAGCATTATTTCAAGGGGTGAGCTCTTGGGTCAGATAACTTATAGCCCTAGCGGGAATCAAGGTTTTGGCTATGACCCAATATTTCAACCAACGGGTTTTAACATTACAACTGCGCAGATGAGCCCGGAAATCAAGGATTCAATTAGCCATAGAGGTAAAGCTCTAGCGCAAATCGCCCCAAAAATTTCACCTTTTCTCTCCCTTTCATAGCCACTGAAAGTGCGCACTCGCAGGTAGGATTGGAATAGCAAAGCGCGCTCCTAGTTAGATTACTAAGAGCAAGTGCGCAAAGTTTTAGAGCGAAGGAGTAATAGTGGCGGCAAAGAAGAAAGCTTCTGCAAAGCGGCGCGTTAAGAAAGCCCCTGCAAAGCGCCCAGCTAAGAAAGCTGCGAAGAGAGTTGTTAAGAAGGCAAGCAAGCGTGTGCCTAAGAAAGCCGCAGCTAAGCGCCCTGCAAAGAAAAGCGCGAAGAAGGCAAGCTCAAGAAGCGATCTTTCAAAGATAGTAATCCCTCCTGTCCCATCAAGAGGAACAACTTCAGTTACATCAACACCAGCTCCAGCAAAGAGTGCGAGCGCACCGGCAGCGCAAGCGCCGGCAAAGAAATCAAATAGCGTTCTATTTATAGTTATTGCAGGAGTTGTTCTTCTAGCAATTTTTGCACTCACCAACTCATCAAGTGATGATGAGGCTAAGCCAACTCCAACTGAGTCAGTTTCTGAGGAGCCAAGCGCTGAACCATCAGAGAGTGAAAGTGAAGAGCCCGCAATTACAGCCTATGAAGCTCCTACTGGCTTTGTTGCGATTAGAAATGCATCTGGTGGAGTGACCCTTCGCTGGAAGGCTCCTGCTGCAAGTGATGGATTAACTGGCTATGCCGTATCAGTCTCTTATAACGCCGTTGACTTTGTTGAAGTTTCAACAGTTGGCGCCGATCAACTTTCATTTGATATCGCACTAGCAAGTGATGAAGGTGGAACTCAATTCCTGCTGCAATCCGTCTATTCAGATGGCACAAAAGTTGATGCTGCTAAGTTCTCACTAAAGGGCAAGTATCAGAATTAATTAAATTACTAAAAGAGACCACTTCTTAAAAAAAGAGATGCGGTCTTTTTTATTTCTGTAAAACTTCGCGGATCGCAGAGACATAAGCATTAACTCCCGGTGGATTCAAATGAACTCCATCAGAGGCAAAGAACTCTGGATGATTTGCTGATATGGCATCCCAATCAACCAAGATGGTATTGGGATATCGCGAGGTGACACTCTTTATCAGCGCGTTGTTCTCACCCTTCCAAGATCTTGGAACAGCGCTATTTACTACAATAATTTTTGATTGATTCTTAACTACTTCCATTAGCGCCACAACATCGCGCTCTATTAAGCGATTGTTATTTCCTAGGTTTAATACTACTGGCGATGCGCCAACGAAGCGTTGATCAGTTCTTGCAACTTCAATTAGCTCGCCAATTTGTCGGCCAACTCTGGCATTTATTAATTCAATTCGTTCAAATTGAGCTAGAACATTTCTGATTCCAAGGATTACCGAATCTCCTGTGACCCAGAGCCCTGGGCTATCAGGGTTGGTGATTACTTGATCAACAGGTTCTGAGACTTCGGCTGCTAATTTCTCTTGCGCTGCAATTTCATCAGCTTTTCTTATTCCATCATTTGCAACCAGGGTTGTTGCACCAAGTAAAGCAACTATGGTTAATATCGTTGAAAGTTTCTGCCTGATTCGCACTGACTTGGTGCGATATTTCATGCCGCGGAACCAGAGTTCGAAATATCCACGTCTTACTGGTATTTCGATGTAGCGAAGCGAAATATCGGCAAGGGCAAATACAATCAATACTCTTAAGGCATATAAAGCCCAATCATCTCCAACTAAATCAAGTGATGGCCTGGTTAATTGAAAGACAATCCAGTGCCAGAGATAGATTCCGTATGATCTCTCACCGATCCAAATAAGCGCTTTAGTGCTCAGTATTGGTGCAAATCTAGAGGCAGGATGAACAACTGAGATTAGCGTGGCACATCCAAACAGAGCAGATAGTGGGAATGCGATTCGATAGAGCGTTGGATCACTTTCGTTGATGAAGAGAAATGTTCCAAGCAATCCCAGTAAACCAACTACCCCAATTAGATCAATGAAGTCTTGAGCTCTCTTGCTTATCTCTCTGGTGAGATTTGCTGGTTTCCAACTGACGGCTAGAGCAGATCCAAGAAACAGTCCAATGGAGTGGGTATCGGTTCCAAAGTAAACATGGCTAATAGCTGATGCTTGAGTATCAATCTGCACTGAGTAGGCAAAGAGAGCTACCCCTGATGCAATGGCTATGGCAAGTGCGACAATTGAAACTCTTTTTTTGCCAAAATACTTCAAGATAAAGAGAAGGACTAGTGGCCAAATGAGATAAAACTGTGCTTCAACTGCCAGCGACCAGGTGTGCTGCAATAAAGGAGGGCGGCCAATGCTTTCGAAATAATCCTGTTGCCTTGCAACCAGAGCCCAGTTAATAGATCCTGATAAAACATATCCAATATCAGAGACGAATCTTCTAACAGTTTCTGGAGCATAAACGCCAATAAAGAGAAGGGTGAAGATGATCATGGCAACGAGAGCCGGAAGCAATCTTCTTACGCGACTTAAATAAAAGGCTCTTAGATCAAGAGTGCCTGATCTATCGATCGATTCAAGAATAAGTACAGTAATTACATAACCTGAGATTACAAAGAAAAGATCAACTCCTAGAAAACCCCCTGGAATCCAATCAATACCTAGGTGATAGAGCAGAACTGCTAGAACTGCAACGGCGCGAAGGCCATCAACTGATTGGATATAGCGAGCGCTAGACGACATCACCGACGTTTCTTAGTTGCGCTCTTTTTACCTGGAGTTTTCTTTGCTGCGCTTTTGGCTTCACCATTTTTTGCAGCGCTAATCTTTGCAGCCACTTTGGTGTCTGCACTTGGTGTGCCATCTGCAGAAATTGCGGAGACTACCTGCTTTTGTAGCTCTGCTAGTCGATTAAATGCGCTCTCAAGTCTCTGTCTGGATTGAGAAATCGCATTTTCTGCTGAATCAAGTGACTGACTCTGAATTCGATATAAGCGCTCTGCCTCTGAAATAACTCCAGCAAGCCAGTTTCTATACTCTGAAACTTCAGTGGTTGCTTCAAGGATTAGGCGCTCTGCCTCTTTCTTAGCAGTAGCTGTGATTGCCCCACCCTCGCGCTTCTTGCTAGCCAGAAGGTCTTCAGCTTCAGAATTAGCTTGAGAGAGAATATCTGAGGCATCACTTTCTGCTGCTTCAATGTATTTACGACCGCGAGATTCTGCTTGAGAAAGAAGTGATTTAGCTTTTGCTTCAGCTTGTTCTAGAGTTGAAGTTGCTAGCTTCTTGCTCTCGTTTAATACTCTCTCGGCACTTGAGTTTGCTTTAGCTTCGCGCTGCTGAGCGGTGCGAATGATAGACATCGCAGTCTCTGTTGCCAGAATTTCAAACTCTTCCTTGCTTAGCCCTGTTATGTCGCGGCGAGAACGAAGATCGTTTAGCTGGGATTCAAGTTCGCGGATGCGATCTAGAGAGGCTGACCCTGCGGCAAGATTTGTTTTACTGGCATCACTCTCATCGCCCTTAAATCCAACCCATGATAAAAAATTCTTATCTGCCACTTTGTTCAGCTCCTCATTAGTTCAGCACTTCTTTTCGGTACTTTCAGGGGGCGTGAATCTTCCCACGACTGGCGCTAGCTTGAAAATGGGGTGATGCACTTGATTGTGGGTAGAGGCCGCGGAGGCGATGTTCTACTGGTGCGGGAGGTGGGACTTGAACCCACACGCCGAAGCACAGGTTCCTAAGACCTGCGTGTCTGCCATTTCACCACTCCCGCAAGAGTTGAAGGCGTAAGGATACCCAGTAATTGCCAGAGTCAAAAACCGCTGGAAAGTACTTAAATACGTAGCCTTTAGGTCGTGCTCGCTCCTCGCCTAGATACAGCATCAATAGTTGCTGAGATAAGAAGAACTGCGCCAGTAACCATGAACTTAATTCCAGCTGGATAGCCAAGTAGCGCCATGCCATTATCAATGACTGCTACAACAAGGCCGCCGAGGATTGCATCACTAACTTTTCCTTTTCCACCAAAAAGACTTGTTCCGCCAATAACTGCAGCACCTACTGCATAAAGAAGCGTTGAACTTCCACCAGTTGTTGGTGAGATGGAGTTTGCTCTTGAAACAAAGATCATTCCTGCAACTGCTGCAAAACCGGTACAGATCATAAATGCTGTAATTCTTACCATCTTGACATCAATACCAGCTCTGCGAGCAGCTTCAGCATTTCCACCAACTGCATAGATATGAAGGCCAAATGAGGTGCGAGAAAGAACGAAGGTGGCACCAACTAAAAGAACCAGAATTACCGGCACTACATAAGGAATTCCTCGAAGACTTACTAAATCTGGATTATTGCTGCGCTCTACAGTTAAGGCCCAGGTGGCCAGAGTTCCAATAGCAATTAAAACAAAAGTCTTTATTACCCAGAGTTTAAATAAATTATCAACTAGGCCGGCTTTTTTGCGCTTTCTAAATTTCAGTGAGCCAGAGATGAGATAAGCGCCAGCGGTGAGAAGGAAGAAAATCCAGCTATAGGAAACTGAGAGGTTTTTATTCTCAACTGCAAGAATTACTGGATCTTCAATACGAATTGTTCCGCCCTCGCCAACCAAGAGAAGTAATAGCCCCTGAAAAGCTAGGAATGTTGCAAGAGTTACCACGAATGAAGGAATTTTTAATTGGGCAACTAAATATCCAATAATTGCTCCTAGGAGAACTCCAGCAAGAACACTGATTGGAAATGCCAGATACCAGGGATAATCCATCTCAGTAATCATGATTACCAGAAGGGCGCCACAGACTCCTGCGGCATAACCAGCAGAGAGGTCAATTTCTCCAAGTAAGAGCACCTACTTTCACTAACCCCTGGCGCGGTAGTCGGATATCTCAAATTCTGAGCGGGAGCAGATAACACTTTGATAACAAGGACCCTTTTTGAGTTCAAAATCAAGGCCTTTTCTCGTTGACGCAAGAAAGAAGGTGGGGTCGGTAGCCTTATCTAGGTGTCGGCCTCTAATTCACCAA
>VGAJ01000013.1 GCA_016870795.1 Actinomycetota bacterium
TGAAAAGCTCCCTGACTTGGACTCGAACCAAGAACCTGCCGGTTAACAGCCGGCTGCTCTGCCAATTGAGCTATCAGGGATCGTTCAGCGGCTAAATCTAGGTCAGAGACTCCCCAAGCGCCAATTCTCGCTGGGCCCGCCTCTTTGCCTCCATCTCAACTAACCTTGAAAACATCTGATTGTATTCACTTTCACTCTCCAGCGGATTTAATCGCTGGAGGCTTGATTTCACTTCAGCGATAGATCTGGCAAGTGCTACCTCGTTTAATCTGGCAGTAATACTTGAAACATAGCGATCTGAGATTTCACCATCGGTGCGTATTGGTTCAACCATTAACTCAGTAATAAATGACTTCAGTTCATCAGAATCTGTTGCCTCTAAGTTAACTGCCATTAAGTCCTCTTGGGTATCGATAAATTCTCTCAGTTTTATATAGGCAGGGTGTGAGAAGGCATTCTTTTCTAGATCTGGCCAATTTCTAACAAGAGCTGGCATCTGCAAGCGAACCTTTAAAACTTCTCTCTCAAGAATTAATCTTGGCTCACTTGGATCTGGACGCCATGGTTCGCCAGCAAGCGCAGCATCAATACTTGCCGGCTTAGTTGAAGTGTTTTTCTTAACCGCTGCCATCACAACTTCAACTTCCATTCCAAGCCAGCCCGCAAGAGATCTTGCATACTCTGGCCTTAGCGAGGCATCTCGAATCTTTCCAATAAGTGGCGCAGCTGCATTTAGCGCTTGCACCCTGCCATCAGCATTTCCTAATTCAAATTGCTTTATAGAGCTCTTGATCGCAAACTCAAAAAGAGGGACCCGCCTTGCAATCAGATCGCGAAGTGCAGCATCACCCATTTCTTGTCTTAAATCAGATGGATCTAACCCGCTTGGCTCAACTGCGACAAAGGTTTGAGTAACAAATTTTTGATCATCGCCAAAAGCACGAAGCGCTGCTTTCTGTCCTGCAGCATCGCCATCAAATGTAAAGATCACCTCGCCGCGGAATGCATCATCATCCATCAATAGCCTTCGCAATATTCTTATATGCTCATCACCAAAAGCAGTTCCACAAGTTGCAACGGCGGTTGGAATCCCTGCTAAGTGCGCTGCCATTACATCGGTATAGCCCTCAACTATTACTACCTGGCGCTTCTTTGCTATCTCCTTCTTCGCCTTATCAAGGCCATAAAGAACCTGGCTCTTTTTATAGATCGAAGTCTCAGGGGTATTTAGATACTTCGGACCAGTATCTTCTTCATCGCTTGCTAATTTCCTAGCGCCAAAACCAACTAAATCACCGGAGATATCTCTAATTGGCCAAATCAAGCGATTTCTAAAGCGATCAATAGCTCCTTTGGTTCCCTCTTTTGTTAATCCAGCTAGAAGAAGTTCCTCTGCGCTAAAACCCTTTCCAAGTAAGAATTTACTTAGCGCATCCCATTGATCTGGAGCGTAGCCAATTTCAAATGATTGGCTAGCAGTTTTATCAAAGCCACGTTTAATTAGTAGCTCTCTGGCATGGCTTGCGGTTGAAAGTTGTAGCTGCTCTTGATAAAAAAGTGATGCTTGGCTATTTGCTTCAAGAAGTCTAGAGCGCTGGACTGTTGGAGCTTTTGATCCGCCACTGCTTTGTTCATAAGTTAACTGATAACCAATTCTTGAAGCTAATCTTTCAATAGTTTCAGTAAAACTCAAATGATCAATCTTCATAACAAAGGCAATGACATCTCCGCCCTCTTGACAGCCAAAGCAATGAAAATATCCGCGAGCCGGAGTTACATGAAATGAAGGGCTCTTCTCATCATGAAATGGACATAACCCTTTCTTCTGTCCCCCACCAGCACTTTTTAGTTGGACATAATCACCCACAACTTCATCAATTGGTGAATGATCGCGAACATAGCTCACATCGGTATCGCGAATTCGTCCAGACATAGCTGTAATCCTAAGCCCCAATCAATTTCTCATGGAGGGCGTATGCACCCATATCTGTTAATGAAGCTACCTGATCGATTACTACGCGCATCTTCGCCTCAGCGCTATCTGCAACCTGCCATTGCTGGAGAAAGAAACTCTCAAGACTTGCTGGGGCAAGGCGGCTGACAGCCTCAACTAACTCAATAATTACCTCTTCTTGTCTTGCATAACGCTCCTTGGATACTTCTGCGCCGATTATGTAGTAACCCGCCATTGATTTAAGTAGCGCTACCTCAATTCTTACCTCACGAGGAACAATCAGGTTTGCTTGATAGCGAGTTAAATTCCCCTCTCCATATTTCTCTCTTGTGGCTCGCTCTGCAAAGAGAGCGAAGCGACCTATCAATTGACTGGTCAGATCCTTTAACTGAGCAAGGTGTCTATGGCTTCTATCAAATTCTTTTGGCCAGCATGAGAGATTATGCAAAGAGTTAAGGGCAGATTTAGCTTCTTGCTCACTCAAATCAGGTAGGTAATCTCTAATTGCAGTCTGATAGAGATGCTCTAGATCGTCATTCAACTTTGAAATATCAATCTGCCCAGTAACCAGGCCATCTTCTAGATCATGAACGCTATAGGCCACATCATCGGACCAATCCATAATCTGGGCTTCCATGCATGTTCTTGATTCTAGAGATTCCTGCCTAACCCAATTAAATATCTCTAGGTCATCTTGATAAACGCCAAACTTATCTGGATTTTCTTTGCTGTTCCAAGGATATTTTGTTGCCGCATCAAGGGTTGCTCGAGTCAGATTTAAGCCAACAGAGAGTCCATCTTGATCAACAGTCTTTGCTTCAATTCGAGTTAATAACCTAAAGCTCTGCGCATTTCCTTCAAAGCCGCCGATATCTTTAGCAATCTTTGCAAGTGCTTTCTCGCCGTTATGCCCAAAAGGCGGATGTCCTAAATCATGAGCCAGACAGGCGCTTTCTA
This sequence comes from Actinomycetota bacterium, assembly GCA_016870795.1. Lineage (GTDB taxonomy): Bacteria > Actinomycetota > Actinomycetes > Nanopelagicales > Nanopelagicaceae > MAG-120802. Next base: position 2,912 of record VGAJ01000013.1, read on the forward strand.
AAAGATCAGGATCTGCGCCAAGTGCTGCTCCAATTTCTCTACCAACTTGCGCACACTCAAGTGAGTGAGAAAGTCTCGTCCTTGGAAAATCACTTGCCCAAGGAACAGCTACTTGTGTCTTAGCGGCAAGACGCCTTAGAGCAAATGAATGAATAATTCTGGCGCGATCTCTGGCAAATTCGGTGCGCCCCTTGCGCTTTGCTGGCTCATCGAGAAATCTTTCGCGGTCCAGCTCGCTATAGCCAAGATGCTCGTTTGCGGGATTAAGGGCCATAAGGTGCTTAGGCTACGTGGTCGCTGATATGTATGCCACGGCGCCCAAGGGTTAGATATGCAAGATAGGCCCCGCTCTCTCGCAATAAGTAGCGAAATCCAGCCTCTTCCAAGCTAGCGATGCCAACTCTTGTTGGTGAGCAGGTAGCGTTAAATCCAAAATCATTAGCCATCGTCATTGATCTTAAGCAGTGATAAGGATCGGTAACAATAATTATCTCTTTAATTCTCTTTATGCCCTCAGCTTTTGATAGGGCTTCGATACTTCGATAAGTATCACGCCCCTGGGCAACAGCTGTAATACTCTTCGCTCTCACTCCTTTAGAAATCAAATAACTTCGTGCTGCTGCAGCTTCTGTAAATCGATCTCCTGGCGCTCCCGCACCTAAGGTGTAGATCTCTTTAGCAAATCCCTTCTCATAGATTCGAAGACTCTCCTGTAGCCTTGCCTCTAAAACTTCACCAGGTCTTCCATCTAATTGCGCGGCCCCCATAACAACTATCGCATCTGCTTTTCTAATGGTTTCATTTTGCGCGGTATACCAAGTCTTTCCAATTGCCCAAAGTGGAATAACTAAGGCAACTAGAAGTAGAAAGCTAATAAACTTCCAAGCAAATTTAAATAAGAACATCAGCCGCCAGATCCAGAATCTTGCCCATCTACTGCAACTAATTCTTCTGGATCATTGAGCCAGCCATCAGGCAGACTCACAGCGCGTCCATGGCTGGTTCGTCCTCGCGGCGCATCACCAATTGCAACTGGATATGGTTGATCAACTAATTGATCTAATAGCTGGCGAAGTTCAAGAAGAGATGCAACCATTCCAAATTTTGCTCGAAGCTCTCTTTCAACTCTAAAGCCCTTTAAATACCAGGCCATATGTTTTCTTAAATCTCTACAAGCTCTATCCTCACTTGAGAAATACTGAGTAAGAAGCTCTGCATGACGATAAATAATTTCTCTAACCTGAAATAGAGTTGGAAGAGCTCTTATCTCTTGGCCATTAAAGGCTGCAACTAAATCTGCAAATAACCATGGCCGTCCCAGACACCCTCTGCCCACTACAACGCCTGCACATCCAGTTGTTTTCACCATCTCTATCGCATCAGAGCCAGACCAGATATCGCCATTTCCAAGCACTGGAACGCCAGTTGGAGCAAGGTGTTCAACTAGGTTCTTGATTTTGCTCCAATCAGATTTTCCTTCATAGAGCTGCGCGGCAGTTCTGGCATGAAGTGCCACCCATGCAACTCCTAGATCTGCAGCTATTTTCCCAGCATCTAAATAAGTTTCATACTGACTATCAATTCCAACTCGCATCTTAATTGTTACTGGAATCTGATACTTACCTGCGCCCTTTACTGCAGCTTCAACTAAAGATGCAAAGAGACGCCTCTTATAGGGAAGTGCGGAGCCTCCCCCTTTTCTTGTGACTTTTGGAACTGGGCAACCAAAATTTAGATCGATGTGATCTGCTAGATCTCTACTTCCTAAAATCTCAACTGCTCTCGATAAATCCTCTGCCGTTGTGGCATAGAGCTGAATAGAGCGAGGATGCTCACCAACTCCTGGCGTAATCATTCTTAAAGTTTCATCGTTACCTTCAATTAAGGCTCTTGCAGTAACCATCTCTGAGACAAAGAGGGCAGCGCCTTGTTCCCGGCAGAGCAATCTAAAAGCAGCATTGGTAATGCCAGCCATTGGAGCAAGAACAACTGGCGCAGTTAAATCTAAACCGCCACCGCGAATTGGAAGATGAAGCGGCTTTAGATCTAGCAGCCCAGTAGCCGTGGGGCTAACCATGCCTCAACCTGATCAATACTGATTCGTTCCTGCTTCATTGAATCACGTTCTCTGATTGTCACCGCGTTGTCATTTAAAGTATCAAAGTCAACAGTAATTGCATAAGGAGTACCGATCTCATCTTGTCTGCGATATCTCCGGCCAATTGCTCCAGCATCATCAAAGTCAACGCTCCAGTTCTTGCGAAGCGCTGCAGCTAAATGTCTTGCCTTCGGTGAGAGATCTGCATTTCTAGATAGCGGAAGTACTGCAACCTTTACCGGAGCTAGTCGATAATCAAGACGGAGGACAACTCTTTTCTCCATTTCCCCCTTGGAATTAGGCGCTTCATCTTCGCTATAGGCATCCATTAAGAAGGTAAGGGCGCAGCGATCAACGCCTGCTGCAGGCTCAATAACATAGGGAAACCAGCGCTCATTCTTCTCTTGGTCAAAGAAAGAGAGATCTTTACCTGACTTTTCAGAGTGGGCCTTTAGATCAAAGTCAGTTCGATTGGCAATTCCCTCAAGCTCTCCCCATTGGGTTCCAGCAAACTCAAAGTTATATTCAATATCAACAGTTCTCTTTGAGTAATGGGAGAGTTTCTCTTTAGGGTGTTCAAATAAGCGAAGACGCTGCGGATTAATTCCTAAATCAACATACCAAGCAAGTCTGGTATCAATCCATTTTTGATGCCACTCTTCATCACTTCCTGGGGCGACAAAGAACTCCATCTCCATCTGTTCAAACTCTCTAGTGCGGAAGATAAAGTTTCCTGGAGTAATTTCATTTCTAAATGACTTACCAATCTGGCCAATTCCAAATGGCGGCTTCTTTCGAGCAGTTGTTGCCACATTATCAAAGTTAATAAAAATTCCTTGAGCAGTCTCAGGTCTTAGATATGCAAGACCGGAATCATCCTCAACAGGTCCTAGGAAAGTTTTTAGTAGTCCTGAAAATTGTTTTGGAACGGTGAACTTACCTTTGTTGCCGCAATGAGGACAGTTGATTTCAGATAGAGATGTTGGCTTCTTTCCATGCTTTGCTTCATAAGCTTCTTCTAGATGATCAGCGCGATATCGTTTATGGCACTCGGTGCATTCAGTTAGCGGATCACTGAATGTCTCAACATGGCCAGATGCTTCCCAAACCTCTTTAGCTAATATGACGCAGGAATCAAGGCCGACAACATCCTCACGTCCTGTCACCATTGATTTCCACCATTGGCGCTTAACGTTATTTTTTAACTCAACCCCAAGAGGGCCGTAATCCCAAGATGCGCGAAGACCGCCATAAATTTCAGATGAGGGATAGACAAAGCCGCGCCTTTTGGCCAGGCTAACAATTACTTCAAGACGATCTGCCATGGTGATCTCCATCCGGCTGGCTGCAGGCGGTGCGCACCGGTCGCAGTTCACAAAAGGAAACTGGGCGCAGGGTGCGAATTTTACCCCCCGAGACACGCTTAAATCCCTTAACCCCCTTAATGAAAATGATTCTCATTTGTGCTAACTTCTGTCCCGTGAGCCTACCTATCCTTCTTGCCGCTGCAACTGCTCTAGCAACGGCTGCTGGCGGCCTTCTTGCACTAAAAGCAAAAGATCGCCTCCATTTAGTTCTTGGCCTTGCCGCCGGACTTCTTCTAGGACTCGTTGCCTTTGATCTTTTACCTGAAGTATTTGAAATGTCTTCCGCAACACTTCTTGGAGCCCCTGCAGTTTCAGTAGCTCTTGTTGGTGGCTTTTTACTTCTACATCTATATGAGAAGTTCTTTGGAACTCATGAACCCGCAGAATCTGATTTCAGTGATGATCATCAGCATCGAGTTAACGTTGCAGGAGGCCTTGGAGCTTTTGCGATGGCTGGCCATGTATTTCTAGATGGCTTAGCACTTGGAGTTGCCTTTACTATCGATGAAAAACTTGGGATTGCAGTCTTTGTAGCTCTCCTTGTTCATGCCTTCAGCGATGGATTAAACACTGTCTCGCTTCTTATCAAGAGCGGTAAGTGGACACGAAAAGGCATCTGGCTAATTGGTGTTGACTCAATCGCCCGCATAAGCGGAGCTGCTGTTGGTTCCAGTTTGGCATTGGGCGAAGATATTACTGCTCTCTATCTAGCTACTTTCTCTGGAATTCTCATCTATCTTGCAACAAGTCATATCTTGCCCGAGGCACATGCTCGTCATAGTTCTCGTTGGACGCTAGTGTCAACAATTGTTGGTGTTCTCATTATGTGGGGTTTAGTCAGTCAGTTAGAAGCTGTACATGTTCACGGCCACGAATCTGCAATTGAGCATGGCGATGAACATGGCGATGAACATGGCGATGAACATGGCGATGAACATGGTGATGATCATGATCATGATCATGAGGAAGAAGATAATGGGTGATATACGCGGAATTCCTACGCCAATATGCCCATATTGCGAGAGCACTTTAATAAATATAACTGCTTCCTTTAATCCTGAAAGCTATGAAATTGAGATGTATCTGCTTGATAATGCCAGTTGCGCAGATTGTGGGGCGCTACTTACTGCTCCCACTCCGGAAGACTTACCTGCGGCTTAGCGCTCTTTAAGACAACCAAATTCTCTTTTGTATCTGGAATCACCCAGCGCTTAAACCCAGCTCCGATAAATTCAAGAATCAGAACCGGATTTCTCTTGTATACGACACAAAAGTCTCTCCCTCGACGATGCCACATAGTTCCAAGCATTATCAAGAAAGGAAATCCTGTGCCAGGTGCGCGAATTCCACGGAGCACCTCGGTCGTCCAAGGATTCTTACATCTAGTTACAGACTTCAAATCTGAGATCTTCGATTTGGGATCACGACCAAATGCACCTAGATTCTCGAGCCAATTCATGTCATAGCGCAACCATTCGCCTTCAATTTTTAACATTAAAAAACCTCAATCAAAAATTGGGCCGACGTTTCGAGAGCGTTTGATTTCAAAAAATCCTGGATAGCTAGCTGCAAGTAATACCCCATCCCATAGCTTTCCAGCTTCCTCTCCCTTTGGAGCAGGAGAGATAACTGGACCAAAAAATGCCGTTCCCTCAACTGCAATTATTGGAGTTCCCACATCACTTCCAACCAGAGCTATTCCTGCCTCGTGGCTAGCAATAATTGCATTGTCAAATTTGGAATCACTCTCTGCGCTCGCTAGATTCTCATCCGCGCCAACTTCTTTCAGCGCTTGAGTAAATAACTCCTTCCCCACCTCCATTTTCTTTAAGTGAATTCTTGATGAGATGGCGGTATAGAGCGGAAGGGATATCTCTTTACCGTTTTTCTCTTGCGCAGCAGCAATAACTCTTGTTGCCTGCCAGGAGCGAATTAGCCTTGCTTTATATTCTGGCGCTAAATCCTTATCTTTATTTAGATGGGCAAGACTAAATAGATTCCAAGTAATAGAGATATCTCTTATCTTCTCAACTTCTAATAGCCAGCGCGATGTCATAAATGCCCAAGGGCAGATTGGATCAAACCAGAACTGCACATTACTTTTACTCATATCAAGCCTTTCCGAATCGCCGATCACGTTTGGAGTAAATCTCTATGGCCTGCCAGAGTGTCTGCCTTGTCACATCGGGCCAGAGCACATCCATAAAGACTAGCTCAGCATAAGCCGACTGCCAGATCAAAAAGTTTGATGTCCTCTGCTCACCAGAGGACCTTAGAAATAAGTCCACATCACTCATCCCTGGTTCATCGAGATATTTAGCAAAGAGACGCTCATTTATCTGATCGGCTTTAATTTTCTTCCTTGCTAGATCTCGTGCAATTTCTTGGGCTGCAGATGCAATCTCAGCTCTGCCTCCATAATTAATACACATATTTAAGGTTAAGACTTCATTCTTCTTAGTTAACTCTTGAGCAATCTCTAGTTCTTCAATTACCGACTTCCATAACCGCTTAGGGGCGCCAACCCAGCGGATCCTTACCCCCATCTCATTCATCTGATCTCGCCTGCGCCTGATGACCTCGCGATTAAATCCCATCAAGAATTTCACCTCATCCGGAGATCTGCGCCAATTCTCTGTTGAGAAAGCAAATGCTGAGAGCTCTTTAACTCCAATTTCAATTGCGCCTTGGACTACATCAAATAAGGCCGCCTCCCCAGCTTCATGCCCCTTAGTTCTTGCAAGGCCGCGCGCTTTTGCCCATCTTCCATTTCCATCCATAACAAGTGCCACATGGCGAGGAATTTTTTCTTTAGCAATTTTTGGCGCTTTCACAAGATCACTCTTTCAACCATGGGAAGAGAGCGCAAGTTTCGCTCTAGATGCCATTGCAAGTATGCAGCAATTAATCCTGAGGCCTCTCTGCGATTTTTTAGCTCGCTCTGCTCAGCTGCCTTCCAATCACCACTTACTAAATCTGACATCAATTGCAGAGTTTCAAGTGCTGGCGTTGCCGAAGCTGAGGGACGACAATCTAAACAAACTGATCCTCCGCCAACTAGAGAGAAGTATTTATGTGGCCCTGGCGCTTCACACCTTGAGCAAATTGTCATCGATGGGGCATAACCAGCAATAGAAAGGGATCGAAGTAGATAGGCATCAAGAATTAGTGATGGATCATGGCTCTGATGCGCAAGTGATTTAAGTGCGCCAGTTAGAAGCAGGAATTGTTGAAGCGCTGGCTCTCCCTCATTATTTGTAAAACGCTCAGCAGTTTCTAAAATCGCAGAGGCAATAGTCCACCTTTGATAATCACCAGAGATCTCATCGCCATAATTTTCAATAGCTTCAACTTGAGTAACGACATCAAAGGTCTTTCCAGTGTAGAGCTGGATATCAACATAACTTGCTGGCTCAAGCCTTGCGCCAAACTTTGATTTAGTTCTTCTTACTCCCTTGGCAACAGCTCTGATACGACCGCGCTGCCTAGAAAAGAGCGTGACAATGCGATCTGCCTCCCCAAGCTTCTGGGTTCTGATAACAACTGCCTCATCACGATAGAGCGCCACAGGCACAACTTAGAGCAGATAGTTATCGAAGAGCGCGATTGACCGCAGAAATCACCGCCTTTAGCGATGCGGTAGTCGTTGATGGATCGATTCCAACGCCCCAATAAGTTCCCCCGTTAACGGCGCACTCCAGGTAGGCGGCAGCGCTTGCATCCCCACCAGCGCTCATAGCATGTTCGTAGTAATCAGCTACTTGGATATCAACTCCATAGCTTTGCATCACATTACAGAATGCAGAGATAGGACCATTACCACTTCCACTAAGTGTTATCTGCTTTTGATTATCAAGAAGTTCAACGCTTAATTCAACATCTTTGCCAGCGGTACTACTTTGATTAAGGGATGTAAATCTAAATCTTCCCCACTTGTTATCTTCACTTGGCAGATACTCATCGACAAATATCTTCCACATCTGATCTGGAAATACTTCCCCGCCTTCATCATCGGTATGAGATTGAATCACATGGCTAAATTCAATCTGCAGCCTTCTAGGAAGATCTAATTGATGCTCACTCTTCATCACATAAGCCACTCCGCCCTTACCAGATTGAGAATTAACTCTGATAACAGCTTCATAGCTTCTACCGATATCTTTTGGATCAATTGGCAGATAAGGAACGGCCCAGGTGAAATCATCGACTTTCTTGCCGGCAGCCTTGGCATCTCTCTCTAGATGCTCAAAGCCTTTCTTAATTGCATCTTGGTGAGAACCACTAAAGGCAGTAAAGACAAGATCGCCGCCATATGGATGACGCTCTGGGACTCTTAATTGATTGACATACTCCACAGTCCTTCTAATCTCTGGAATGTCGCTAAAGTCAATCATCGGATCAATGCCATGGCTTAACAAATTAAGCCCAAGTGTTACTAAGCAGACATTTCCAGTCCGCTCCCCATTGCCAAATAGCGTTCCTTCAATGCGATCTGCTCCTGCAAGATATCCAAGTTCTGCTGCAGCAACGCCGGTTCCGCGATCATTATGTGGGTGAAGACTTAGTACTATGGAATCTCGATACTTTAAATTACGCCCCATCCACTCAATCGAGTCGGCATAAACATTAGGGGTGGCCATCTCCACAGTTGCTGGGAGATTAATAATGCTCTTGTGAGTCGGGGTTGGCTGCCAGATGTCATTAACAGCGTTACAGACCTCGAGAGCAAATTCCAGCTCAGTGCCGGTGTAGGACTCAGGTGAGTATTCAAAGGAGATCTTGGTATCTGGCAGAGTTGAAACTAACTCTTTACATAACTTAGCTCCATCGACTGCAATCTTCTTAATTCCCTCTTTATCCTGTCCAAAGACGACTCTGCGCTGAAGTGTTGAGGTGGAGTTATAGAGATGAACCACCGCGCTCTTTGCCCCAACTAAAGATTCATAAGTTCTTCTAATTAAAGTATCTCTAGCCTGAGTCAGAACTTGAATCGTTACATCATCTGGAATTAATCCATCTTCAATGATCTTTCTTACAAAATCAAAGTCTGTCTGGCTAGCGCTAGGAAAACCAACTTCAATCTCTTTATAGCCCATCTTTATAAGTAGGCTAAACATCGCTAATTTTCTAGGGACATCCATTGGATCAATGAGGGCTTGATTTCCATCTCTTAAATCAACTGAGCACCACTTGGGCGCCTCTTTCATCGTTTTACTAGGCCAAGTGCGATCATCTAATTTGATTGGAATAAAAGATGAGTAGCGATGCTTAGCCATCTTTGAGGCTTCTTGCTTTGGAAAATTCACTTCTTTACTCCTTAATTGTTATTAGGTTTCATTGCTACCGATAACCGGTGCGTTAAAACCCCGAAGCGAGGAGACCGGTTATTTGGCCTCGCCACGGCAGCGAAGAAGGAGTGTGCTCAGAAGAGCTAGGAGTAATAATTCGCTGCGTAACATGGAGCTAAGGTTAGCCAAGGCCTTATAACACTGGCAAATAGCGATCTAGTTCAAAGGCTGTAACCTGCTTGGAGTACTCCAGCCATTCGGCTCTCTTATTACGAAGGAAATAATCAAAGAGATGCTCACCTAGGCATTGCCTAACCAATTCACTCTCCTGCATCGCCAAGATCGCCTCATTGAGATCGGCAGGAAGGCTTGCTGGACTCTCATCAATACCTAACTCATAGCCGCTCTCAACGCCCTTAAGTCCGGCCGCAATAGTGACGGCAAATGCTAGATAAGGATTACAAGCTGAATCTGGGGCTCTAAATTCAATTCTGGTTGAGTTTTCTTTATTTGGTTTATAGCGCGGAATTCTTATCATCGCATCGCGATTTTGCGCGCCCCAACTTATCTTTGCTGGCGCCTCTCCCCCGCCATGGAGGCGTTTATAAGAGTTAACCCATTGATTAGTAACTGCAATAAATTCTGGCGCATGTTTGAGAATTCCAGCAATAAATGATTTGCCAACATTTGATAACTCCCCGCTTGTTGATCCATCTTTATAGAAGGCATTCTTCTCACCTTCAAAGAGTGAGAAGTGAGTATGCATTCCTGAGCCAGGGTGTTCGGTAAAGGGCTTTGGCATAAATGATGCATGACAGCCTTGATCCAGTGCTACCTCTTTAATGATATGGCGAAATGTCATTATGTTATCGGCGGTACTTAGCGCATCTGCATATCGCAGATCAATTTCCTGCTGGCCTGGAGCAACTTCATGATGGCTAAATTCAACCGATACCCCCATCGCCTCTAGCAGAGTAATTGCTTGCCTTCGAAAATCTTGACCGATAGCAATTGGAGTCTGATCAAAATATCCCCCAGCATCAACTGGGATTGGTTTTACTCCAAAAGTTGGCGCATCTCTAAATAGGAAGAATTCAATCTCTGGATGGGTGTAGCAGGTGTATCCCATCTCGGCAGCTTTTTCTAAGACTCTCTTTAAAACATTTCTTGAATCAGCTGGTGATGGCGCCGAGTTAGGAAGTGCAATGTCACAGAAAATTCTTGCTGCCCCTGGTTTTTCAGTTCGCCATGGAAGAATAGAAAATGTTGCAGGATCTGGTCTTAGTAACATATCTGATTCACTGCCGCGGGCAAAGCCTTCAATAGCAGAGCCATCAAATCCAATTCCTTCAGCAAAGGCATTTTCAAGCTCTGGCGGGGCAATCGCAACAGACTTTAGAAATCCCAATACATCAGTAAACCAGAGACGAACGAAGCGAATATCGCGCTCTTCTAGGGTGCGAAGAACGAATTCCTTTTGCTTTGCTTTCTCAATATTTTCTTTAGCCATGGGCGCATAATGCCCGCCTTTAGTTACGGCTATGTTAACTAGGCCTAAAAATGAGCCTTAGATAGCAAATTGTTCTGATGCATCGATATCACTCTGCGGTGAAACATCTTTAACCACCACAGAATTAGCGCTGATGCGAACCCCATCGCCTATTTTGACATCGCCAAGGACTCTTGCTCCCGCCCCAATGACAACTCTGTTGCCAATAGTTGGATGGCGTTTGCCATTTTCAAAAGTTCTAGCGCCAAGTGTGACATCGTGATAAATCATTACATCATCGCCAATCACAGTTGTCTCGCCAATTACTACCCCCATACCGTGATCGATAAAGAAGCGCTTACCAATCTTGGCTGCAGGATGAATCTCTATTCCAGTAATACTTCTAATCCAATTGGAGTAGATCCGGGAGATTAACTTTAATTTTCTATTCCAGAGCCAATGGCAGATGCGATAACCCCAGAGCGCATGAACCCCAGGATAGGTAAGAAATACTTCTAACTTATTTCTGGCAGCAGGATCTTTTAATAGTGCTGTCTCTAGATCTTGGCTTATTACTTTAAACATATTTTTATGAATCCATTAAGTCTTGATAGAGAATGGTTGAGAGATAACGCTCGCCAAATGATGGGATTATCACCACGATATTTTTGCCAGCAAACTCTTTTCGCTTTGCAACTTGCGCAGCTGCCCAGAGCGCACCACCTGATGAAATTCCAGCAAGGATTCCCTCCTCAGCTGCTGCTCGTCTTGCATACTTGACTGCATCTTCAGCGCTTACATCTAGGACTTCGTCGTAAACGCTTCGATCAAGAATTGGTGGAATGAAATTTGGACCGATACCTTGAATTGGATGCCCGCCAGGCTTTCCGCCATTGAGAATAGGAGAAGCAGCAGGCTCAACAGCAAAAATCTTTACTTCAGGCTTTTTAGACTTTAATACTTGGCCTATCCCAGTGATCGTTCCGCCAGTGCCAATTCCAGCAACTACTGCATCAACTAGGCCATCGGTATCGCGCCAAATCTCCTCAGCAGTTGTTCTTCTATGAACTTCTGGGTTTGCTTCATTTTCAAATTGGCGGACCATAACTGCGCCATTTGCTCCTAGCTCCTCTGCCTTAGCAACGGCGCCTTTCATGCCCTCTGCTGCTGGAGTAAGGACTAGCTCTGCTCCAAATGCTCTAAGAAGTGTGCGTCGCTCCTTTGACATTGAATCTGGCATGGTGAGAATCGTTTTATAGCCACGAGCCGCTCCAACCATCGCAAGTGCGATTCCAGTATTTCCAGAGGTAGCCTCAACGATTGTTCCGCCAGGCTTTAGGGCTCCGCTCTTCTCTGCTGCATCAACCATAGCGATACCAATTCGATCTTTAACCGTGCTAGTTGGGTTGTAGAACTCCAACTTGGCATAGACAGTTGCTTCAGCCCCATCTGTGATTCGATTGAGCCTAACTAACGGGGTATTGCCATAGACCTTGGTGATATTTTCATAAACCTTCATAATCTTCTCCTAAGTAAAGTTGTTTTGAAAAAAATATATATTTAAAGAAGCGCTTAACGCGCAAGGAGTTACTGACTTCGAATTAAGTCGTGAGTTATTAACAGCAGATTGCTGATGCGGTCCGGCCAAAATCGATTACGCGGCGGCGGGTGAAGAACCAGGAGCGAATCACAGCCATAGACTTAAGTTTAGACGAAATAATAAATAGTGCTACTTGCAAATACTTTGCAAGTTTTTCTAACTCTCTTTCCACCTTGAGGTCATTGGCAGACGTCTATCTTTACCGAAAGCAATTGGTGAGACTTTAGGCCCAGGTGGATATTGCCGCCTCTTATATTCAGCTTTATCAACCATTGCTACCACCCGATCAACTAAGGCCTTTTCAAAGCCTGATGCAATGATCTTTGTGGCATCGATATTTTTCTCAATATAGAGCTTTAAAACTTGATCAAGGAGCTCATAATCAGGGAGAGAGTCGCTATCTCTCTGGCCTGGAGATAACTCCGCACTTGGCGCTTTCTCAATTGAGTTAACTGGAATTAGACCCTTGCCCCCGGCCTGGCTATTGCGCCATCTAGCAAGGCGCCAGATATCTACTTTGAAGATATCTTTTATCGGAGCAAAGCCGCCAACCGCATCGCCATATAGCGTTGAATAACCAACAGCTAGCTCTGATTTATTGCCTGTTGCAAGAATTAAATGACCTCGCTGATTTGAAAGTCCCATTAGTAGCGAGCCTCTAACCCGGGCTTGAATATTTTCTTCAGCAAGGCCTGAGAGCTCAATCGCGCTTTGAAAGCTACTTACAATTCCGCCAATCTCAATGATCTCATGGCCAATACCAAGATTTTCAGCCAATTCTTTAGCATCTGTTATCGAGTGCGTTGATGAGTACTTACTTGGCATAAGTAGGCCATAGACGCATTCTTTACCGAGGGCATCAACTGCCAATGTGGCAGTGAGTGCTGAATCAATTCCGCCAGAGAGGCCAAGGGCGACAGATTTAAAACCGTTCTTAGATACATAATCTTTTAGTCCAACTACTAGCGCCTTCCAGATTTCTTCCTCATCAGATAGCGATGGAGCAATTAGAGTTTTCACTCCCCCTTGAACTTTCTTGATTGCTCCACTCAAAACCAGATCAGGTGAACCACTTTCTATCTCGCATTCAATATCAATGATATTTAGCGAGCTTTCAAATTGCTCAGATCTTGCAATCACTTCTCCCGCGCTATCCAAGGCAAATGACCCGCCATCAAAAACTAAATCATCCTGAGCCCCAACCATATTGAGATAGACCAGAGGGCAGCCCAATTGCTTAACTCTCTTTCTTGCAAGATCTAGCCTTAGCCCGTCTTTATCCCGCTCAAAAGGGCTGCCATTGGCAACTAGCAAAATCCCTGGATTTGCCCTACTTAAATTGGCAACTGGGCCGCCTTCTTGCCAGATATCTTCACAGATTGCTAGTGCGATATCGATAGATCCAAAGCGAATTACTAGGCTCTTATCTCCCCGCCCAAAATTTCTAAACTCATCAAAGACGCCATAATTTGGTAGATGGTGTTTGACATATTTACCAACAACTTTTCCTCGATGGATTGCAGCTAGAGCATTCTCAGGCTTTTCATCATGGTCTAGATATCCAATAATGATCAAGAGCTCCCCGCCCCCGATTTTTTCTATCTGCTCTGCTAGTTCATTAACGCGTTTTTTTGCGGCGCTTTGAAATGCAGGCCTTAGGGCAAGATCCTCAACTGGATAGCCAGTTAAAACCATCTCAGAGAAGAGAACTACATCAGCCCCACTTACTAGCGCCTCTTTAACTGCGCCAAGAATTAATTGGCTATTGCCCGCTAAATCACCCAAGACAGGATTGATCTGGGCCATAGCGATTCTTAGCGGAGCGCTCTTGGCTGTAGGCATAGTTCAAGAGTACCGATAGACTCCACTTTGTAATCCCGGGGACCGCACTTGGCCTCGAGGAAGGAAAGTAAATGGCCCGCTATACCGTTTTAGATCTGGCTGCCTGGAAGAGATCAGGTAAGCCCTTTGCCATGCTGACGGCATATGACTCAACGATGGCCTCGGTCTTTGATCAAGCAGGGGTGCCGATACTGCTTGTTGGCGATAGCGCAGGCAATAACTTCCTAGGCCATGAGAACACCCTTCCAGTTACCTTAGATGAATTAATCTCACTATCTAGAGCTGTAGTTAAAGGCTCAGAGAAAGCGCTAGTAATTGCTGATCTTCCCTTTGGCTCCTATGAAGCATCCCCTCAGCTAGCTCTTGAGAGCAGTATTAGATTATTAAAAGAGGCAGGTGTTGCCGGAGTAAAACTTGAAGGCGGAGTCAGAGTCTGCGAGCAAGTTAAAGCACTAGTTAGTAATGGAATTCCAGTCATGGGCCATCTTGGAATGACCCCGCAATCTGTTAATGCCTTTGGCGGTTTTAAAGTTCAAGGAAGAGATAGCAAGGCAGATGAGATCATCAGAGATGCTCTTGCTCTTCAAGAAGCAGGGGCCTTTGCAATTGTGCTTGAGTTGATTCCTGCCAAATTGGCTAAGGAGATTACAGAGACGCTATCGATTCCAACTATTGGTATCGGCGCTGGGATTAACTGCGATGGCCAAGTTCTAGTCTGGACAGATCTAATGGGGCTAACTGCCAAGCCGCCACGTTTTTCAAGGGCCTATCTAAATCTGCGTCAAGATATGGTTGAAGCAGTTGGCAGATGGGTCCTAGATGTTGAATCAGGTTCCTTCCCTTCTGCTAAAGAGAGCTTTGACTAAGATAAGGCGTGCGCAAATACGCTATTGATTTAAGCCCCTTAAAGAAGTATCGCGACTTTAAGTTGCTCTTTACCGCAGGGCTTTTTTCCTACTTCGGCTCGATGATCACCTTCGTTGCCCTGCCTTTCCAAGTCAAAGAGCTAACTGGCTCATTTTGGGCAGTGGGGCTAATTGGCGTTGTGGAGATAATTCCCCTTATTGTCTTTGGCCTCTATGGCGGGGTCCTAGCTGATTACCTAGATCGAAAAAAGATGATCTGGTTTACTGAATTTGGCACCCTGATTGCTACCTCAATTCTTCTAATTAATTCCCTCCAAGAAAAACCTAGCGTTATCTTGATCTTTTTTATTGCAGCAATTTTCGCTGCTTTAAGCGGGCTAAAACGACCTAGCCAGGATGCGATTTTGCCAAGGCTTGTAAACCATGATGATCTGCCAAGTGCCAGCGCGCTAATGAGTCTTAGATGGCAATTTGGCGGAATCGTTGGGCCATCAGTTGGTGGAATCATCATTGCAAGTTATGGGGCAGGAGCTGCTTACTTTATTGATTGCCTAACCTTTGTAATTTCACTTGCGCTAATTTGGCAGGTTAAAAGCGTTCCCCCTCTTGATAAGTCCACCCCACCATCGATGGCAGGTTTAATGGAGGGACTTAACTACGCCTTTAAGAGAAAGGATCTGCTTGGAACCTATGTTGTTGATTTAGCAGCGATGTTTCTTGCAATGCCGATGGCCCTTTTTCCTTTCTGGGCCGATGAAATTGGCGCCCCTTATGCCCTGGGGTTTTTCTATTCTTCAATAACCTTTGGCGCAGTCCTTGTAACTCTTCTAAGTGGTTGGATGAGAAAATACCCCCATCATGGCAGGGCTGTAATTATCGGAGCCCTTGGTTGGGGGGTTGCAATCGTTGCGGCAGGAAGTAGTAACTCACTTGTTCTGGTAATCACCTGCCTAGTTATCGCCGGCGCCTTTGATCAAGTCAGCGCTTTATTTCGGGGATTTATCTGGAATCAATCAATTCCAGATGAGCTAAGGGGGCGTCTTGCAGGAATTGAGATGCTCTCTTATCTTCTTGGCCCACTTGGAGGACAAGCCAGGGCAGGAGGCATGGCAGCGATGAGTTCCTTGCGAACCTCCATTGTTGGCGGCGGATTACTCTGTATTGGCTTTGTTTCTCTGATCGCAGCAGTGATGCCAAAGTTTCGTAGCTATGATGTTCGCACCAATGAATATGCCCTCAAAGAGGCAAAAGTGCGCAAAAATAGGGAAAATATTTAAAATATTTTTAACCCCCTACCCTTTAGTAACTAGGTTTTAAAAAGCCGCTTTTTCTTCAGTTTTACGAAAATCGCGATATTTACGCGTAAAAAGTGCGTAAAAAGAGGGAAAAAAATCGCGCGATACACACTTTTTTTAGATAAAGTAATCCGACACGCACCCAATTTATTTTCCCCAAATAGTGGAAACTTTGGCCAATAAGTGCCACGATTTGTCTTGCAACCGGTTCGGTGACGGATCGAACCATTCTGAAAGGAACACTACGTGGCTGCAAAGCGTCGTAAGAAAGCTGCAAAGGCAGCTCCAAAGCGTCGTCGTAAGAAGGCTGCTGCAAAGGCTGCCCCAAAGCGTCGTCGTCGTAAGAAGGCTGCTGCAAAGGCTGCCCCAAAGCGTCGTCGTCGTAAGAAGGCTGCTGCAAAGGCTGCCCCAAAGCGTCGTCGTCGTAAGAAAGCTGCTAAGTAAGCACGCTTTAGATTTACGGAAAAAGCCCGGCTGCATATGCGCCGGGCTTTTCTCTTTGCCTAAGAACGCATCCTGCAAAACTTTGAAAGAATTCTCAAATGGATAGTCCTGCTACTCGCCCCCGCCTCTGGCGCTGGATTCTTGGAACCCTCTTTATCATAACCACCTGGCAAGTATTGGGCCTAGGCTTAACCTTTTTGCTTGCCTCCTACTTTGACCTTGATGTGGAGCTGCTCTTTTCAGAAGCTGATGAGGATCTTGCCGCTATTAGGGCCCTTCCGGCATGGAGAAGCGCAGCGACTGTTTTAATTTCATTTCTGCCGTTGCTACTTGCAACGCTTCTGGCCTATCGCATCTTTTTACAGAAGAACATAATGAGCCTCTTTACCTCCTGCGATAAATACTCATATAAAAGGACTTGGATTGGCTTTGCATCCCTTGCCCTAATTTCAATCGCTTTTGGCTCACTTGATTTAATCCTTAATTGGGATTCCTACACCTTTAGCTTTAAGGCTTCTGCTTTTCTGCCCTATTTACTAATTGCTTTTACTCTCCTGCCGATTCAAACCACTGCAGAGGAGCTTTTCTTTAGAGGCTGGATTCAGCGCTGGTTAGATAATGGCAAGAAGAGTCAATGGAGCATCTCAATTCTTAGCGGCGCTATCTTCTCGCTTCCTCATCTTGCAAATCCTGAGGTAGCGGGCAATGAACTCTTCCTTCCAATCATTAGCTATGGAGCAACAGGATTTATGTTGGCCTGGGTGACTTATCGAGATCAGAGCCTAGAGCTTGCTATCGGTGCACACTTTGCCAATAACTTACTAGCAGCGCTTCTGGTATCGAGCCAAGATTCAGCCCTTCCTTCAGTTAGCCTTCTCTCTCTGCCAGAGGTGGCCTGGGTACCAGCTGCTCTCTTTTCGGTAATTATGGTTCCTCTTTTTATCTGGCTCACCAATAGATGGGGCGCTAAGGCTTATTAGAGGCTCTGCGCCTTTGTTTCATCTCGATGCTTGCGAAGATAGGTCATAAAGGGCGTTCCCCCCGTACCAACAGCTGAAGGGTTTCCTGGGGCCTTCTGGGCCTGGGCATGAATATATTGCCCGGCATATTCAAGATGCATCGCTCTAAAATCTGCAACTAGCTCAACAGATTGGTTAAAGAGCTCTGTGGTTGAGGCTCGATTGACCTTCTTAACAAACTCGCGCACCGATGGACCTGCCTCAACAGCTTCAATAAATGCCACATGCTTGGGCGGCATATATTCGCGCATCTCCATTAAATACTCCCGAAGCTCATCTCTTTCATGTTCAATTCCTAAGACTCCATCAAGTGCTGGAACAATCGCGCTCTGAGCGCCAGTCTCTCCTCGATAAGTCATTCCCTTGCCGCCAAGTGCCTCCACGCCTTCATAAACAACGCCATTTGGAAGAGCTGGGTTATTGCGCCAGCCAAAGATATATGGCCTGACCCTATGGAAATAAACATATGGATCACACTTCTCAGGCATTCTGGCAAGAACGTCATACATGCTCTTGATGCCATCTCGCAGTTGAGTAAGAGCGATATCTAGTGCCTCGCTGTCATTAGCAACCACTGCCTTCTGGGCTAGTTCAATGGCATCAAGTGCAATCCCAGCCTTCTTCTCAATATCAATGTGAATAAGAATGAACCACTCTTCATCTTGTCCCCCAAGAAAACATTGCAAGAGGGCAATATTTCCGCATTCAATTTCTTTTTTTGGATCGAGGCGATACCAATTATCAATTGAGTATGAGACATA
>VGAJ01000014.1 GCA_016870795.1 Actinomycetota bacterium
TCGGAATTATTGGACCTTGGAACTATCCATTCTTTACTCCTGTTGGCTCTATTGCTTATGCCTTGGCCGCTGGAAATACTGTAGTTTTTAAGCCAAGTGAATTTACTCCAGCAGTTGGTGCATGGCTTGGAGAGAGTTGGAAACGTATCGCTCCATTTGCAGATATCTTCACAGTAATAACGGGTGGAGCTGAAACTGGAGCTGCACTTACAAAGTCAAAAGTGGGCAAAATTTCCTTTACTGGATCTTCTAAAACTGGAAAATTAGTTGCAGCAGCCTGCGCTCTTAATATGACCCCCGTGCTACTTGAATGCGGCGGAAAAGATGCCGTATTAATTGATCGCGACGCTGATTTGAAAAAAGCTGCTGAAGTTACGCTCTGGCACGCCATGGCTAATGCTGGTCAATCCTGTATTGCAGCGGAGCGGGTTTATGTCCATAGAGATGTTGCTGAGAGATTTTCGACTTTAATTGTGGAGCAGGCGACAAAAATCAAAGCTGGTTATGAAGATGGCGCCAACTATGGACCTGCCACTATGCCTTCTCAACTAAAAGTCATCAAAGCCCATATCGATGATGCTGAAAAATGCGGCGGACGCTTTCTCTTTGGCAATAAGTCTGCTGTAAAAGGCAATTTTGTTAGCCCTGTAATTTTGGCTGATGTGCCTGAGGATTCAAAAGCAATAAGTGATGAGACTTTTGGCCCTACTTTAATCATCAATACTGTTAGAAATATGGATGAGGCAGTTGATCTAGCAAATGCTAGTAACTATGGCCTTGGTGCTGCTGTCTGGTCAAAGAAAAATGGCAAGAGAATCGCCTCACTACTTAAGTGTGGAATGGTTTCAATCAACTCAGCTTTTTCAAATACCGCAGTAAGTTCTCTTCCCTTTGGTGGCATTAAAGATAGTGGGTATGGAAGAACTCATGGCGCAGAGGGCCTCCTTGAATTCACCTATCCAAGAGCGATAATCAAGCCTAGATTTAGAATTCCAATTAATTTCACAACTTTTGATAGAAGCCAGAGAGCTGATCGAATAGTTATGTTGTTAACAAAGATTTTGCATAAACGTCGCAGACGTTAAAACCTAGGGGCGTTTCTACTTCTCTCGATTTTTGGTTTTCTCTTATCTTTCTTACTCCAACAAGCGCTATGCCAATGTCTGCGAGATTCCACATCATGTTCAATCCAAGCAACGATATGTGGTGTTGCCATGGGAATTAACTGATCACATCCTGGGCAGCGGTATGGCTTATTGGACGATGAGCCGGTGATTTTGCGGACCATATAGATGCCTTCGCTATGCTCTTCAATGCTTTGATGCGAGGGGGAATCACTCTCTTCATCGTTTTTTATCTTGCGACCACGCTGCTTTGGTCTATTTCTCCGAGGACTCACAGGGATATTCTCTCGTAATTAAGGCAAGATTACCTCCGTGAACTCAAAGCTAGTAAAGATCTTGATCACCTGTCTTGCCGCAACTCTGCTTTCAACAGCAACTGGCCAAGCAGATCAGATCAAAGTCGTTGCAAAGAAAACCGCTAAGCCCATCCCCTCACCTGCAGCTAAATGGCCCCCTGAAGGTTTTAAAGGCAAAGAAGGCGTCTACGCCAAAGTTCCAAGCGGTAAAGATGTACTCGGCTTACTTTCTGCAAAGAAGTCACTTCAACCACTAGTTAAAACTTGTGAAGAGTTTGCTTGCGGCGCAGTTTTTGTTGCCTCTGAAACCGGCTGTAAGTGGTGGGAGGTTAATTCTTCGATTTTTGCCCTAAAAGCCTCAGATTTAAGTAAGGAAAAAATTGGAACACTAACTACCTATCACAAGAGCAGCAAAGAAAAGGCGCTAGCTACTATCTTTCTTATAAGTGGAGCAGAGGTAACCCCAGGAACTTCTATCGGATCAATCAAGGTAATTTGCCATAGGGATTCAACAAATAAACCAAAACCAGGCAATATCTACTCACCCATTGTTGCCCCCACCCCAACTGCTAGCCCAAGTAATTCATAGGAGGCAGTAATGCTTGGTGGCATAAACAACACTTTGTTCTTCACATCATTTGCTGGCTTTGCAGTAATGGGCTTGTTTATTATTTTGCTTAAATGGGCTTTTTCTCGTGGCTCATCTTTAGTTGAAAAACCTATGAAGATTGGTGATGAAGACGAATATGGTTTATTAAAGGTTGTTGCCTCACCAAGTAACTTTGTAGAGGGTGAGATGTTGAGGTTGAAATTAGATGAACATGGAATTAAAGCAACTTTGACTCAAACAAAGGGTGGTCCAAAAATACTAGTTTTTGAAAAAGAGATAAGCGTTGCTCAGGCGATATTAAGAAGCTAGCGATTCTTTCCTGGAACCCAGAGTTGATCGCCACTCTCTCTATTTTCATAGCGAGCAAGAACGAAGAGCAAATCTGATAAACGATTCAAATACTTTGCTGTTAGTTTATTTACGCCCTCTCCAAATGAATGGATTGCCTGCCAGGTTCTGCGCTCAGCGCGCCTGACAACAGTTCTTGCAACATGCAGGTGAGCCGAAGCTGGAGTTCCTGAAGGAAGAACAAAGGACTTCAAAGGAGCAAGGCTTGCGTTGTAATGATCGATTTGGGCTTCAATGTAATCAACTTGAGATTGCAAAACTCGCAGCGGTTCATGCTCTGGGTTATCTACTACTGGGGTGCAGAGATCTGCTCCTACATCAAATAGATCATTCTGAATTCGAACTAATAATTTTGAGATCTCTTTATCTAAATTAGCGCTAGCAAGCACTACTCCGATATAGGAATTAGCCTCATCAACGGTGGCATATGCCTCAAGACGTGGGTCATTCTTAGAGGTTCGACTCATATCCCCAAGTGATGTCGTGCCATCATCGCCAGTTTTTGTATAAATACGAGTCAGATTTACCATGGGCTCACCCTAATAGAGTCGTTACGATGTAGCCACTTAGGTAGGCAAATACTTGGAATTGGGAAGGAATTAAGAGGAGTTTATGGCCAAGCTTTATCCCATAGCCGGGCAGATAAACCCCGATCGCTTCCGCGTCGTTGGTGGCGCGCGATTAGCTGGCGATGTCTATATCTCTGGAGCTAAGAACTCAGTTTTAAAATTAATGGCAGTCTCACTACTTGCGCCAGGAAGCTCAACGATTAGAAATGTTCCAGACATTGCAGATGTCTCCATGATGGCAGAGCTACTAGAGAGGCTAGGTTGCAAAATATCCAGAGACTTTGAATCAAAGAGCATCACAATTGATGTGCCAGAAACACCAGGTTATCGCGCTGAGTATGAATCGGTTAGAAAACTTCGCGCATCAATAAATGTTTTAGGTCCCCTGGTTGCAAGACTTGGAAAGGCAGAAGTTGCTCTTCCTGGCGGAGATGCCATTGGTTCAAGGGGACTTGATTTTCATACTAAGGGCCTTGTCGAACTTGGAGCTGAAGCTCACAACGAACATGGTTACATCATTGCAAGCGCTGCCAAAGGATTAACTGGAACGCAGATTGAACTCGAATTTCCTAGTGTTGGCGCAACTGAAAACATTATGAGCGCAGCAGTTCTAGCATCAGGAGTAACTACGCTTGAAAATGCTGCAAGAGAGCCAGATATTGTTGATATTGGAAATTTCTTAATTGCCATGGGGGCAGATATTCAAGGACTTGGCACATCAACAATCACTATTACTGGAGTTAAATCACTTAAAGGCGCGACTCACACTGCAATTTCCGATCGAATCGTTACTGGAACTTGGGCATTTGCAGCGGTTATGACCGTAGGAGACATCAGCATTCACGGCGCAAGGCCTGAGCATTTAGAGCTGCCTTTAGAAAAACTAGTTTCAGCAGGGGCGGTAATTACCAGTATTTCCGATGGAATAAGAGTGAAAATGGATAGAAGGCCAACAGCTATCGATGTAGCAACCCTGCCCTATCCTGGATTTCCAACTGATCTACAGCCCTTTGTAATCACCTTAAATGCAATCGCCGAAGGTGATTCCCTAGTGACTGAAAATGTCTTCGAAGGTCGTTTCATGTTTGTCAATGAACTCTTGCGCCTTGGAGCAAAGATTAGAGTTGATGGCCATCACGCTTCAATTACCGGAATCAAAGAGCTATCTTCAGCTCCTGTCGTTGCCTCAGATATTAGAGCTGGAGCTGGCCTAGTTCTTGCAGGTTTAGTTAGCGATGGAATTACCTTTATTGAAGGTGGCCATCACATTGATCGTGGCTATCCAGATTTTGCCCAGCAACTTCAAGGACTTGGAGCAGATGTAACTAGAGTTGATTAAAGCTTTAGCCAACGCTCACTTTTGTGATAAAACCTGACTCAATACTGACTGTAACTCTATTGGTTCGATAATCCTTAGTCAGCATAAATCCTTCGCCATCTCTCTCGCCAATTCGATAAATCCAAGAGTTAGCAGCTGCGCAAATCTCTGCCTCTTCTTCGCTCATAGAGATCAACTGGTTTGCCCTGGCCTCTGAAATTACTTCTTCACTCTTTAAAGTTATTGGACAAGTCCCAGCACTACTTCCAACTTCTAGGTACTCACCCCTGGTTTCAGTTCTGCCAATTGCAATCACAGCAGATGACTTTCTCTTTGCAGTAGCTGTGATGGAGTAAATTCCAGCTTCAGCACTCTGCGAGATCCTTGAGAGGAATAAGTAGTTCTTCTTGCCATATGGTTCATAAAAAGGTGATCGTTCATTAATCTTCATCACAATTTTCTTTCCTGATGGCGTAGTTATAGTGACACCTGGAAGTTGGGAGCTCTTCAACTTATTATTTGGGGCCGCATCAAGAATCAAGTATTCGACGTTTAATTTATCCCCTTCTTTCAAGGCAAACCGAACACTTCGCTGATCTTTAGCCTTAGAAAAGTCTGCATAAACAGCAAATGAGATAGTGCCATCAAGCAGAATTGGGCTCTTTGAGACAGTGTTATGTGAAGGCTTTAGATTGACTGGGTAATGCGCAAGTGCTGGCCCAGCACTCAATGTGAGCGCAAGGGCGATTAAGAAAAAGCTACTGCGTCGCACTCTCACCTAAAACTGAAATGCGATTATTAGCAACTGAGATAAATCCGCCGCTGACTTCAAACTCTTGCACGCTGCCGTCAACTCCTTCAATACTGACTTTGCCATCTACTAAAACTCCTAGAAGTGGTGCGTGATCTACCAATATTCCAAGATCACCTTCTAGCGTTCTAGCAGATAGGGAGATCGCTTTGCCAGAGAAGACTCGCCTCTCTGGCGTTACGAACTCAACGGTTAGCGTTTTATCTGACATCTTTTACTTCTTTGCCAACTCTGCAGCTTTACGTTCGACATCTTCTAATCCGCCGCACATAAAGAAGGCCTGCTCTGGAATATGGTCATAATCTCCATTTGCTACAGCATCAAATGCTGCAATGGTTTCAGTTAGTGGAACAAATGAACCATCTAGTCCAGTAAATACCTTAGCTACGAAGGTGTTTTGAGATAGGAAGCGCTGAATACGACGAGCGCGACCAACGAGAATTCGATCTTCTTCAGAGAGTTCATCGATACCAAGGATGGCGATGATGTCTTGAAGATCTTTATATCTCTGCAAGATCTGCTTCACGCGGTTTGCTACTCGGAAGTGATTCTCACCAATGTAGCGAGGATCAAGAATGCGCGAAGTTGAATCGAGTGGATCCACCGCAGGATAAATACCAAGTTCTGAAATTGGACGAGAGAGAACTGTGGTGGCATCAAGGTGGGTGAATGTGGTGTGCGGCGCTGGGTCTGTAATGTCATCAGCTGGGACATAAATAGCCTGCATCGAGGTAATGGAGTGGCCTCTAGTTGAAGTAATACGCTCCTGAAGCACGCCCATTTCATCAGCAAGAGTTGGTTGATATCCCACAGCAGATGGCATACGACCAAGAAGTGTTGAAACCTCAGATCCTGCTTGAGTAAAGCGGAAGATGTTATCGATAAACAGGAGCACATCCTGCTTCTGAACATCACGGAAATACTCCGCCATTGTTAGAGCTGAGAGTGCAACGCGTAGACGCGTTCCAGGTGGTTCATCCATCTGACCAAAGACTAGAGCTGTCTTATTGATAACTCCGGTCTCAGTCATTTCCAAAAATAGATCGTTACCCTCACGAGTACGTTCACCAACGCCGGCAAATACTGAAACGCCACCGAAGTTTTCAGCAACGCGATAGATCATCTCTTGGATAAGAACAGTTTTACCAACACCAGCACCACCAAAGAGACCAATCTTTCCACCCTTAACATAAGGAGTTAGAAGATCGATAACTTTAATTCCGGTCGCAAACATCTCAGTCTTTGACTCAAGTTGATCAAAGGCAGGAGCAGTTCTATGAATTGGCCAACGCTCTTTGATATCAAGAGATGAGGTTGGCACATCAAGTGATTCACCGAGGGCGTTAAATACATGGCCCTTTGTGACATCTCCGACTGGAACAGAGATTGCCGCTCCGGTATCACTTACCTCAACGCCACGAACCATTCCATCGGTTGGTTGCATCGAGATAGCGCGCACCAAGTTATCGCCAATGTGTTGGGCGACCTCTAGTGTGAGCTTTCGCATCTCACCGCCAAGTGTTACCCCTACGTTTAACGCGTTATAGATCGCAGGCATCGAATCTGCTGGAAATTCGATATCAACGACCGGTCCAATTACGCGCGCTACGCGTCCGGTTGCTGTCTTAGTTGTCATTATTCGCTCCCTGCGCTTGCTGAGGCGAGCGCGTCTGCGCCGCCGACGATTTCACTGATTTCTTGCGTAATTTCGGCCTGACGGGCCGCGTTTGCAAGTCTGGTCAACGACTTTATTAGCTCGTCAGCATTATCTGTTGCTGACTTCATCGCACGTCGTCTTGCTGCATGTTCGGAGGCTGCCGACTGCAGAAGTGCGTTATAGACGCGCGACTCGATATAGCGTGGCAGAAGGGCGTTGAGTACTTCTGCTGCATTAGGTTCAAATTCATACATTGGTAGCAGCCCTGCAGGAGCTGGGCCTTCAGCTTCAACAACTTCTAGCGGAAGCATCCGCTTGTTCATCGCAATCTGAGCAATCATTGATTTAAATTCGGTATAAACAATATGGAGTTCATCCACACCATTGATATCTGTTGCGGCATCGGCAATAAATGCTGGAATTAATTCATCAGCAATTGTTTTAGCGTGAGCATAAGTTGGATTATCAGAAAAGCCAGTCCAAGAATTCTTAATTGGGCGGTTACGGAATTTGAAGTAGTTAACTGCCTTTCTTCCCACCAGGTAGGTGTTTACCTCAAGACCGCGCTCCTTAAGTGTGATGACTAGGCCATCTGCTTCCTTAATTGCACTTGATGAGTAAGCACCAGCCATTCCTCGATCTGCAGTAATGATTAACACTGCAGCGCGCTTTGGATTTGTCGATTCGGTAGTTAGCGGGTGATCAGTATTTGAAAATGTGGCAACTGCGCTCACCGCACGCGTTAATTCATTTGCGTACGGGGTCGATGCTGCTACTCGTTGCTGCGCTTTGACGATACGCGATGCCGAGATTAACTCCATGGCACGGGTGATCTTCTTAGTCGCTTTAACCGAGCGAATGCGTCGACGATAGATGCGTAGTTGAGCGCCCATTTATCTACTTCTTATATTTCGTAATCTGCTCGGTGCCATCGCTGCCTTCAGCTTGAGCAGGGGCTTCATTAACAGCAGATGCTGATGAAGAAGCAAATTGCTCTTTGAAGGTATTAATGGCTGCGGTCAATTTGGCAACAGTGTCATCGGTTAGCTCTTTGCTCTCAGCGATAACATCAAAGATGGCCTTTTGTTCGCGCCCAACATAATCAAGAAACTCTGATTCAAAGCGGCGGATATCAGCAACTGGAATCGAATCGAGCTGTCCTGTGGTTCCAGCCCAGATCGAGACAATCATTCTCTCTAGTGAGAATGGTGTGTATTGCTGCTGCTTGAGTAGCTCAACCAAACGTGCGCCGCGCTCTAGTTGCGCCTTAGAAGCTGCATCAAGATCTGAACCGAAGGCAGCGAATGCCTCTAGCTCGCGAAATTGTGCAAGATCAAGACGGAGGCGACCAGCGATTTTCTTCATTGCTTTAGTCTGAGCCGAACCACCAACGCGAGAAACTGAGATACCAACGTTGATAGCAGGGCGAACTCCTGAGTTAAAGAGATCGGTTTCAAGGAAGCACTGTCCATCGGTAATTGAAATAACGTTTGTTGGAATGAAGGCTGAAACGTCATTACCTTTTGTTTCAATAATTGGAAGACCAGTCATTGAGCCGCCACCCAACTCATCAGAGAGTTTTGCGCAGCGCTCAAGAAGACGGGAGTGTAAGTAGAAGACATCGCCAGGATATGCCTCACGACCTGGTGGACGGCGAAGCAAGAGTGAGACGGAGCGATAAGCCTCAGCTTGCTTGGAGAGATCATCAAAAACAATGAGTACATGTCCCCCGCCATACATCCAGTGCTGACCAATAGCAGAGCCGGTGTAAGGAGCGAGGTACTTAAACCCTGCTGGATCAGATGCAGGCGCTGCAACGATTGTTGTGTACTCCATCGCTCCAGCTTCTTCTAACGCCCCTTTAACAGATGCGATAGTTGAACCCTTCTGACCAATTGCTACATAAATACACTTAACCTGCTTCTTCTTATCACCACTTCGCCAGTTATCGCGCTGGTTAATAATGGTGTCAATTGCAACCGCAGTCTTTCCAGTCTGACGATCTCCGATGATCAACTGACGCTGACCGCGGCCGATTGCAGTCATTGCATCAATTGCTTTAATTCCAGTAGCTAGAGGCTCTTTAACTGGCTGTCTTTGAACAACTGATGGGGCTTGTAGTTCAAGTGCGCGAGAAGTTTCTGCCTTGATTTCACCTTTGCCATCAATTGGGCGACCGAGGGCGTCAACCACTCTTCCTAAAAAGCCATCGCCAACTGGAACCGAGAGAATTTCTCCAGTGCGACGCACTGTTGTTCCCTCTTCAATTCCGGTGAACTCACCCAAGATAACAACGCCGATTTCGCGCACATCAAGGTTTAGCGCAAGTCCTAAGGTGCCATTTTCAAACTTTAGAAGCTCATTAGTCATTGTCGATGGAAGTCCTTCCACGCGAGCAATGCCATCGCCAGCTTCAACGACGGTACCTATCTCATCGCGTGATGCGCTACCTGGATCGTATGACTTAACAAAGTTTGCTAAGGCATCACGAATCTCTTCAGGTCGAATCGTTAATTCCGCCATGATTTTTTCTCTCCCTATACTGCGAGCGCTCTGCCCGCGTCGGCCAAACGATTGACGATTGTGGCGTCAATCAATTCATCTGCAAATCGGATGGATAGACCACCCAAAACTTTTGGATCAAGTTCAACATTTAATCTCACTGGCTGCCCGATCTTGCCAGAGAGGCTGCTAGCTAATTTGTCTTTCTGAGCCTGGCTTAATTCAACTGCGCTCTTAACATGAGCAATTATTCTCATTTTTCTTGCAGCAGCGGCGCTGGCATAAAAGGCGATAGTTTTTTCAATACTTCTTCCCCGCATTCCACTTACCAATGAGGCAAGTAGTCTTGAAGTTGAAGGACATACCTTTGATGCCAATAATTTTGCAACAAGAACTCGCTTGCCCTCACTTGAATATTTTGAAGAGTTGAGAATCTGACGAAGTTCTAGATCGCTCGCCACGATTCTTGAGAACTGAAAAATCTCCTCCTCAAGTCGATCTAGTTCGTTACTTTGATTAGCAACGGATGCCTCAGCTTCAACCGCTAATTGCTCAATAACATCACCAAGATTCGATGGGCTCGACCATCGAAGGGCGGTGAGGCTAATTAGCAGCTTAATAGCCAGATTAGATGTGCTCTTAGCAAGGAGTTCTTTCGCAAGTTCTGCTTTGGAATTAGCATCTCTTGAGTTATCAGTTAGTGCGCGGCGAAGTGGAGTTGAGGAATCAAGAGTTGCAACAACGGCAAATAAATCAGCAGAGAGCGCAGATGCTTCTGCTGCTGATAAGCCCTTTAAGAGCTCATCAAGTGATTTGCGAGCAGCGATAAGTGATTGGCGAGATGCCCCACCCAGTGCTGCCATTGCTTTACTCATTTTTACTTACTCTTCTCCAGATCTTCTAGGAAACGATCCACAATTCTTGACTGGCGGACCTGGTCATCGAGTGCTTCTCCGACAATCTTTGATGCCAACTGCGTTGCAAGAGTTCCAACTTCATTACGAAGTGAAGTAAGCGCTGCTTGACGCTCTGACTCAATGGCAGCTTGCGCGCTTGCAGCGATACGAGTTGCCTCTTCTTGAGCTTTGACTCGCATCTCTTCAATGATTGCAGCGCCTTGGGCTCTGGCTTCTTCTCGAATACTTGCAGCTTCGCCGCGAGCATCTTGGAGTTGAACTTTATATTGCTTAAGAGCCGCCTCTGCTTCAATTTGTGCCTTCTCAGCTCGCTCCATACCGCCTTGAATCGCATCTGTTCTTTCAGCAAATGCTTTTTCAAAACGTGGAACAACTGCGCGTCGCAGCACCAGATAGAGAAGTGAGAAGGCGATGAAGCCAACAATTATCTCTGCGGTATGCGGAATTAAAGGATTTAACTCCTCTGCCGCCAATTCAATAGAGCGCATGCTTATTTGCTTGACTCTAGAGAACGAATGCTAGAACTAGACCGAATAGCGCTAGAGCTTCAGCGAGTGCAAAGCCTAGGAATGCGATCGGCTGGAGAACGCTTCGAGCCTCTGGCTGACGTGCTACTCCATTGATATATGCGGCGAAAATAAGTCCGGTTGCAATACCCGGTCCAATCGCTGCCAGGCCAAAACCGACCAGGTTGAGTGTGCCTTCCATGTTTCTTACCTTTCCTTCTTCTTTATCCTTCACAATAACCGAGCGTTATCGTGAGTAAATCTCGTTATTTAATGCTCATCTGCTAACGCTCCGGCGATATATAGAGCTGTTAGAAGCGTAAAGATATAGGCCTGCAGGCATTGGACCATAAATTCAAAGAATGTCAGCGCAATACCGATGGCAAAGGCAAATGGGCTAATCAATTTAAGTCCAATTACTCCTTGCAGCAAGTGCTCTCCACCCAAGATAAATACCAAGAGAAGTAGGTGGCCAGCAAACATATTGGCAAAGAGACGAAGACTTAAAGTCAGTGGGCGAACTAAAAAGTAAGTGGCAAGCTCAAGAGGGGTGATCAAGATGTAGGCAGGTTTTGGAATTCCTGGTAGGAACATAATCTCTTTCATATATTTGAGGAAGCCTTGCTTGCGTATTCCTACATAATGGAAGATAAAGAATGTGAAGGCGGCTAGAACATAAGGAAATGAGATTCTCGACATCGTTGGAAATTGCAGCATAGGAACAATTCCAAATACGTTATTAACAAGAATGAAAGTAAAGAGAGTAAACAGATATGGAACAAAGCGCATAAACTCATGGCCAATTACTTCGCGCCCTAAATCATTTCTTACAAATGAATAGACCGACTCTCCCGCGAATTGGAGTTTTGATGGAACTAATGCGGCCTTTCTTGATGCGAGTATGAAGAAGATTGAAATCAAAATTACGGAGAGAAAAACTAGAAGAATTGGCTTAGTTGCAAACTCATTACCTTCAATAAATGGAGGGAGGTTGAAGTCTCCGGCATCGGGGGGATTAAATCCCTCATCCTTGCCAACCTCGGCTGCATAACTAAGCAAGAAAGAACTCCTTGAAGCGTTATTGGACCTTATTTCATAGGGAAGACGGGGTAACCCTATGGGCAAGAGGCCAGGTTGAGAAATTCACTTTAGCCAAAATAGGGGTCAAATGGGTTACTTGCCTTACTTAAATTCGATGGGGGCTCTCTTACTTTCGTCCAAAGCGGAGCCAGACTAGATAAAGAGCTGATCCCATTCCCAAAAGAAGGCCGGCCAGAAGGAAGAAGCCGGTATTAAGCCATTGATCAAGCCCCCAGCCAATTCCGCCCCAAATTAGAAGCCCTGAGAGCATGTATCCAAAGATGGTCCAGAAGGCATTGTCTTCGCTCGGTCTCTTTGGCTCATTACTGCTCATCATCACTCCTTTGATTGGCTCTTAGGTTGAGGTAACTCTAGTCGTAGTTTAAAGAAAGCCCGAACCTCGCCAGATAGCCATGCGGCAGAGATCGCCAGAGCGCTTATCCCAAAGGCAGACCTATCAAGTGAGTCAGGCTCGCTTAAACGCGTGACCGCAATTAGAAAGAGGGCAATCAGCAAAAGCTTGGTGAAATAAGACATTAGGGCAAGGGCCATTACTGAAATTGGATCTGAGTTTCTGCTTAATATCCCAACCACGATTGAAACTGAAAAAAATATCAAAACCACAAAACTTGCAAGAGCGCTACCAAAAAAACCTGGGGCGCCTAAGTAAATAGTAAAAAAGACAATTGCGATTACAGTTGCAACAAGTGATGCGCTTAAAGCACCGCGCCACATCTGTTTATTAGATGATGCAATATCCATCTATGCCTTGACCTTCTTCTCTCGCTTTGTGGTAATTACGGCGCTAAGTAGCAGTAGAGCGCCAACTAGAAGCGCTGCCCATAGCGGAGTAAATGCTGAGAGCATTGCAGGAAGTGCAAGCATGGCGGTAACTAAATAGAGAATTACTGCGCTTCTTTGTTGCGAATTTCCCCATGCCATTAACTTATGATGGAGATGCTCTTGATCAGGAGCAAAGGGAGAGCGTCCCGATTTAACTCTACGCAGAACTGCCAGCGCTAGATCAAGTAATGGAATAGCAAGAACTGCAAATGGCAAGAGAAGTGGAAGGGCGGCGGGTCCAATATTTTCTGCAAATACTGCGTTAGCATCAATTTGGCCCATCAAAGTAATAGCTGATGCTGCAAGAAGCAAACCTAGGAACATCGATCCAGAATCACCCATAAATATCTTTGCGGGATGGGTGTTATGAGGCAGAAAACCTAGGCAGCAGCCAATGACGATTGCCGTAACAAGAGATGGCGCGCCAGCCCGACTAAAGCCATTTTCAACGGCCAATAGATATGAGAAGCCAAAGAATGCTGCCGCAGAGATACCAACAATTCCGGTAGCAAGACCATCTAGACCATCTATGAAGTTAACCGCATTAATAATTACAACAACCACAACTACTGTTAATAGCTGACCAATATTTGTTGGAAGAACAATGATTCCATCTATTGGTAGCCAGAGAATTTGAATTCCAAAAATCAAAAGTATTGCTGCTGCCAGGCCTTGACCTGCTAACTTTGTAATTGCATCTAATTCATAGCGATCATCGAGAGCGCCAATTAATAGCACAAAGGTTGAAGCAAGAAATATTCCTAATAGTTCTTGCGAGTAAGCCTTTCCGACTAAATTAAGGCTACCTACCATTACTAATGTTGCTCCCATGGCTAGCCACATCGCTACCCCACCCCAACGCGGGGTTACTTGCGTATGAATATCGCGCTCTCTAACTGATGCAACAGCCTTTGAGCGCAGTGCAAGAGAGCGAACCAGAGGAGTGCACATATAAGTAAGTACTGCAGCGATTAAAAGAGTTAAGAGGTATTCGCGCATTAGGCTGGATAGACAGGGAACTTTGCAGTTAGTGCATTTACTTCCTTGCGAATCTGAGCAATCTTTGCCTCATCTTCTCCATCTTTAATGGCGCGAGCGATGAAAGAAGCAATCACTGGCATCTGCTCGGTGCCCATGCCTTGCGTAGTAACTGCTGGTGTTCCAACTCTTATTCCACTTGTTACCGCAGGTGATTCTGGATCGTAAGGAATGGCATTTTTATTTAGTGAAATTCCAGCTCTGCCGCATCTTTCATCAGCTATTTTTCCATTTACCCCAGTTGAGCGAATATCAATGAGTGCTAGGTGGGTCTCTGTTCCCCCAGATACTGCTCTCATTCCCTCATCCTCTAAGGACTTGGCGAGTGCTTTCGCATTAACAATTACTTGCTTGGCATAGGCCTGATATTGCGGCGTGGCACACTCTTTTAAGGCAATAGCTTTTGCAGCTACTGCGCTCATAATTGGTCCGCCCTGCATCCCTGGAAATATTGCTTTATCAATGGCAGATGCATGAGCAGCCTTACTCAAAATCATTCCACCTCGAGGACCTCTTAAAACCTTATGGGTAGTAAATGAAACTACATCTGCATATTCAACTGGAGAAGGAATTGCTTTTCCGGCAACTAAACCAATGAAGTGAGCTGCATCAACCCACATAATTGCGCCAACTTCATCGCAGATACTTCTAACCGTTTTAAAATCAATCAAGCTTGGATAGGCAGTGGCTCCTGAGCAGATCATCTTTGGTTTAACTCTTAGCGCGATATCGCGAAGTTCGTCATAGTCAATTAACTCGTTATCTTGCCTTACTCCATATGATTCAACGTTAAACCACTTACCAGAGAAATTAACTTTAGATCCATGGGTTAGATGACCGCCATGAGGAAGTGACATAGCAAGAACGGTATCTCCAGGCTTTGTGAAAGCTTGATAAACCGCAACATTGGCACTTGCTCCAGAGTGTGGTTGCAGATTTGCATGTTCTGCCCCGAATAACTCTTTAGCTCTTGCAATTCCAATTACTTCAGCTTTATCAACCTCTTCGCATCCTCCGTAATAACGTTTTCCTGGATAGCCTTCAGCATATTTATTTGAAAGGGTTGAACCAAGGGCGGCAAGAACTGCTGGAGATGTGAAATTCTCACTAGCTATTAATTGAAGATTTTCGCGCTGTCTATCAAGTTCAGATATTAAGATTGCAGCAATCTCTGGATCTTGTCCCTGCAGGGCTTGAAAATCTGGGCCGAAGAAAGTCTCTGACATGGCCTAAATCCTAGGCGGGAACTGAAATATTGGCAGAAACAGAGCGCAGGTCGGCAAGTGATATTGCTCCCGCACGCACCAGTCTCGCCCCTTCTTGCTCAATAGCAATAACGGTAGAGCTTGGCCCCTCTGGCAGTTCACCTAGGTCAAAGAGCGCTGCATAATCACTATCTAAGGCTGGAAAGAAAGTAGATTTTCTTGGAGCAGGTCTTCCAGATAGGCAGGCTGCTCCAACAGCTAGTGGACCTGAGGCAAGTGCAACGCTTCGAATGAATTCTGCGCTTGGCACTCGCACTGAAATTTCATTTAAGGCTCTTGCATCTCCCAAATCCCAGACTAAACCTTGAGCAGGGGTGAGATTAATAGTTAAAAGACCGGGCCAGAATTTTTCTGCAAGCGCAGTAATTGTTTCACCGAATTGGAGAGAAATTCCTTTGACAGTTTTTACATCTCCAACTATTACCTGCGCTGCAGTTGCTGGTGGAGATTGACGTAGTTTATGAATTTTCTTTACTGCGCCATGATTGAAGGCATCTGCTAAATACACATAGCCGTGTTCAAGGGGGGCGATAATTAACTTGCCATCTCGAAGAAAGGCCACTGCTCTTTCGATCAACTCATTACTATCAATTAGGCCATCGGTTAGCGAGTATCTCTCTGCCATTACTCTGCCTCTCGCCTAGCGCTAATCCATCTTGGACGATTATTTAAATCGCAATTCAAATTTATCTCAGAGTAGCCCTTTGCTAACTCAGCCTCAAGTAGGAGAGATTGACTCTCGTGGTGTTCCATAATCAGTAGACCGCCAGGCTTTAATAAAATAGATGCAGCCTTAACAAATCTTTTCGGAATCTCAAGACCATCAGCTCCACCACCAAAGAGCGCCTCTCTTGGTTCATTTCCAATTACTAACTCGGGCAATTTATCGCCATCTGGGACATAGGGAGGATTTGCAATAACAATGTCGCACTTAACGCCTTCTAGAACCTCTAAAACATCGCCAGAGATAACGCGAACCGAGACATCGCAGGCTGCAATGTTGCGCTTAAGCCATTCGATAGCCGCATCTGATTTTTCCACAGCGACAACTGTGACTGGCCAATTCTTCTGCGCTGCCTCATGGGCAACGGAGATGGCAAGAGCGCCAC
>VGAJ01000015.1 GCA_016870795.1 Actinomycetota bacterium
GGGCTGCAACGCTGCCAATTGCGATGGCAATTCCTGGAATTATGTTGATTCTTGTGGCTTTCTTTGTATCAGCGGCAAG
This sequence comes from Actinomycetota bacterium, assembly GCA_016870795.1. Classification (GTDB taxonomy): domain Bacteria; phylum Actinomycetota; class Actinomycetes; order Nanopelagicales; family Nanopelagicaceae; genus MAG-120802. The sequence goes on from VGAJ01000015.1 coordinate 80, forward strand.
TCAACCTAAGCGAGGCTAATTAAGCTTTAGCCAGATAGTTGCAAGTGGGGCTAGGCGAATAACTGCCGAATAATCAAAACCTCTGTGGTGAATCTGCTCAACTTTTATCTGACTATTTATTACGCCAGATCCGCCATATTTAACATCATCTGTGTTTAGCGCCTCAATCCAATTTCCTAATTTAGGAATTGGAAGGTGATATTGCTCGTGGGGAACTGGGGAAAAATTTGTAATTGAGATTATTTGAGATCCATTATCAGCCGAGCGAAGATATGCCAGAGTATTTCCTACGCCATCATCTCCAACTAACCAAGTAAAACCATCACTTGAACTATCTCTCTGCCATAGAGATGGGCTTTCTTTATAGAGAGCATTTAGATCTTTGACTAAATCTTGAACTCCCTTATGTTCCCCGTATTGAGTCAAATGCCAATCAAGTGACTTCTCATGGCTCCACTCATCATTTTGGGCAAATTCAGAGCCCATAAAAAGTAATTTCTTTCCAGGGTGAGACCACATATAGCAATAGAGCGCGCGAAGTGTGGCAACTTTCTGCCAGCGATCTCCCGGGAATTTATTTACTAGGGCTGCTTTCCCATGAACAACTTCATCATGGGAGAGCGGAAGTAAGAAGTTTTCACTAAAGGCATAGAGAATTGAGAAGGTAATCTCATTGTGGTGATAGAGGCGATGAATCGGGTCATGAGAGAGATATTGCAAGCTGTCATGCATCCATCCCATATTCCACTTAAATCCAAAACCTAAACCGTTCTCAGAAGTTGGTTTAGTTACTCCTGTCCAAGCCGTGGATTCCTCAGCAATCATCATGATTCCTGGATATCTTTTATAGGCTGTTGCAGTTGCTTCTTGCAAGAACTTTACCGCTGCTAGATTCTCGCGTCCTCCAAATTCATTAGCAATCCATTCTCCCTCTTTGCGTGAGTAATCCAGATAGAGCATCGATGCCACAGCATCGACTCGAAGCCCATCAATATGAAAGCTCTCGAGCCAATAAAGCGCGCTAGCTACTAGGAAATTGCGCACTTCGTTTCTTGAGTAATTAAAGATCAGCGTTCCCCAATCAGGGTGCTCACCTAAACGAGGATCTTCATGTTCATAAAGACAAGTGCCATCAAAGCGAGCTAGTGCCCATTCATCTTTTGGAAAGTGGGCAGGAACCCAATCTAAAATGACTCCAATTCCAAGGCCATGTAGGTGATCAATTAGATATCTAAAATCATCAGGGCTTCCAAAGCGCGATGTTGGAGCAAAATATGAAGTTACTTGATAGCCCCAAGAAGGATCATAGGGATATTCACTAACTGGCATGAATTCAACGTGAGTGAATTTATATTCAATCAAGTATTGACCAAGCTCTTGAGCGAGTTGGCGGTATGAAAGTCCAGCTCGCCATGAACCTAAATGAACTTCATAGATAGATACAGGACTCTTCCAAGGTTGAAATAAGCCTCGGCTATCCATCCACTTACTATCACTCCATTGGTAATTGCTCTCATTAACGATTGATGCAGTATGTGGCGGTCGCTCACTCTGCCTTGCTAATGGATCTGCGTGATCAACCCAGCGAGAATCCTTGCCCTGAATTGCAAATTTATATTTAAGTCCTGGGCCAACATCTTTGATAAAAACTTCCCACAGCCCGTTAGAACCAAGAGGAATCATCGGATTAATCTCTTTATCCCAGAAATTTGCATCACAAATCAAACTAACTCGTTTTGCATTAGGGGCCCAAAGGCTAAAAGCAGTTCCTATCAACTCACCATTTTCATCTCTCTTAACATGAGCTCCCAAAACATCCCAGAGTGATTCATGCCTTCCTTCGGTGATTAAATACATATCTAACTCACCAAGGCTGCTATGCGGATTTAAATATCCAGCAGGAGGTGATTGAAAAGCGCTTCGCTTTGAAAATAAATTCTTAAACAATTGGCGCATAGGGCTTAAGCCTAATTACTTCTTAACGCGTGCGATATGGGCAACTCTTCCCATTGGACGTGTGGGATCAAGGCGAATGAAAGTATCACTACTCCAGCTGTATTTTGCTTGATCTAGAAGGTCGGTAACCTCAAATCCCTTATCTGAAAGGCCGAGCGCTGAAAGATTCCAATGGACCATGGTTTCAATGGCTTTGAATGGATCTAGATTAACAACTACCAAAATTAGATTATCGCCCTCTTTCTTTGAGTAGGCGATTACTTGATCAGAGTCACTCTGATGAAAAGTAATATTTCTTAGACGCTGAAGGGCAACATTTTGATTCTTTATCTCATTTAACTTGGTGATAAATGGCGCAAGAGTAAGAGACTTCTTGGCTGCAGCCTGCCAGTCGCGCAGCTTAATTTCATACTTCTCACTATCTCTATATTCTTCTTTACCCTCACCAATAGGAATGTGTTCATAGAGTTCATATCCGGCATACATTCCCCAAGATGGGCTAAGAGTTGACGCTAGAACTGCTCGAAGCGCAAAGGCTGCAGGATTTCCGCTCTGCAAATTAAAGGGAAGAATGTCTGGGGTATTAACCCAGAAATTTGGGCGAAAGAAAGCGCTACTTTGATAGGCAACTTCTTTGCCATATTCCTCTAATTCAGACTTGGTCACTCGCCATGTGAAATAGGTATAGGACTGCTGAAAACCAGCTTTTCCAAGGGCATGCATCATGGCAGGTGTTGTGAAAGCCTCTGCAAGAAAAATGACTTGAGGGTATTTTTCATTTATCTTGGCAATGAAATCTGCCCAGAAATTAATTGGCTTAGTATGAGGATTATCAACTCTAAAGATATTGATTCCAAGTTCTATCCATAGCGTTACTACTCGATAGATTTCCGCAAAGAGCCCTGGATAATCATTATCAAAATTTAGTGGATAGATATCTTGATATTTCTTTGGCGGATTCTCAGCATAAGCAATAGAGCCATCAGCCCTCTTTGTAAACCACTCTGGATTTGTCTTAACCCAGGGATGATCGGGGGAGCATTGCAGGGCTAGATCAAGTGCAACTTCAATATTGTTTTTCTTGGCAACTTTAAGAAAGTATTTAAAGTCATCAAAGCTGCCAAGCTCCGGGTTAATCGCATCATGGCCCCCTGATTCATTGCCAATAGCCCAAGGAACCCCAGGATCAAGCGGGCCTGCGGTAAGTGAGTTATTTCTGCCCTTGCGATGGGAGTATCCAATTGGATGAATCGGCGGGAGATATAAAACATCAAAGCCCATTTTGGCCACATCTTCAATTCGATCTGCTGCGCTTCTAAAGTTTCCAGAACTTATTGAGCCATCACTATTTTTCTTTGCGCCCTCGCTTCGAGGAAAGAATTCATACCAATTTCCAATTAGAGCTCTCTCACGCTCGACTCTAATTGGATAGCTCTCTGATTTTGTCATTAGAGCCTTGGCAAACTCTCCAGGATTTTGGGCACTTACTTCAATATAGAAACTCCAATTACCTAGAGCTTTGGGCCTTAGATGCGCTTCAAATCTCTGGCTATTTGGCCAAATCTCAACCATCTTCTCGCGTGAAGAGATCTTTCCATTCTCATCAACTAGAACTGCGTAGGCATCAAAGCCTTCATGGCTCTCTCTGATGATGGTGGCAGAGATTGCAACCGCCTCATCAACTACAGCTTTGGCACCAATAAATTCTCCACCAAAGAAAGTGGTTGGAGAGATATCGACTATTCCAAAGCGAGAGATCATCCAGATCCTTCGGTATTTCCTGGATCTGCTGCAGTGACATTGTTTAACTCATACTTTGCAATTGCCTTCATAACAACTTTAGGAGAGATTTTTCCTTGATTAGCAAGCTGTGAGAGAGCTGCAACAACTATTGACTCGGCATCTACTTTAAAGTGGCGGCGTAGTGCGCCTCTGGTATCAGATAGACCAAAACCATCGGTTCCAAGGGAGGCAAAGTTCTGCTCCACCCAAGGAGCAACTTGATCTTGAACCGTTCTCATGTAATCACTAACTGCAAGAACGCTTCCTTTATAGTTTTTAAGTTTAGTGGTGAGGTAGGCGCTCTTCTTATTTAGAGGATTTAGAAGATTATGTCGATCAACTTCTAGGCCATCTCGCCTTAGCTCATTCCAAGATGTGATACTAAATACGTTGGCGCTAATCTTCCAATCACTAGCAAGCAGATCTTGCGCTTTAAGTGCCCAGTTAAGAGCTACTCCTGAGGCCAAAAGATTGACGTGGCGCTTAGCTCTGCGCTGCTTTTTAGCCTTTGCATAGAGATAGATACCTTTTAATAAACCTTCAACATCTAGATTCTCAGGCTCTGCTGGTTGAACATATGGCTCGTTATAGACAGTGAGGTAGTAGAAAATATTCTCGCTATTTTCGCCATACATTCTCTTCAAACCATCTTTAACAATATGGCCTAGTTCAAAGGCAAATGCTGGATCATAGGCAACAACAGCGGGATTAGTTGAAGCTAGAAGTTGTGAGTGGCCATCTTCATGCTGCAAACCTTCGCCATTAAGGGTTGTTCTTCCAGCGGTTGCTCCCATAACAAAACCGCGTGCCATCTGATCTGCCGCTGCCCAGAATGCATCTCCAGTTCTCTGGAAACCAAACATTGAATAGAAAATATAAACAGGAATCATTGGTTCATCATGAGTTGAGTAAGAGGTGCCTACCGCGGTAAATGAAGCAGTTGATCCAGCCTCATTTATACCTTCATGCAGAATTACTCCAGAGGTTGATTCTTTATAAGAGAGCATCAACTCTCGATCAACTGCCAGATATTGCTGGCCATGAGGTGAATAAATCTTCATAGTCGGAAAGAGTGAATCCATACCAAATGTTCTAGCTTCATCAGGAATGATTGGAACAATTCGATGTCCAAGTCCCTCAACTTTTGCTAAATCTTTAAGCAGGCGAACAAAGGCCATCGTGGTGGCAATTTCTTGCGTTCCAGAGCCCCTTGTCATTACTGCAAAATCTGAATCTTGCGGCTGGGGGAGAGGCTTTGATTTTGATCGTCTTCTTGGGACTGATCCACCAAGTTCTGCTCTCTTCTCCATCATGTATTGGAACTCTGGTGATTCTTTTCCGGGATGGAAATATGGCGGAAGTTTTTCATCTAATTTCTCATCATCTATTTCTAGATAGAGACGATCTCTTAGCGCTTTTAGATCTTCAAGCTTTAGCTTCTTCATCTGATGGGTGGCATTTCGTCCTTCAAAATGTGATCCCAGAGTCCAGCCCTTAATGGTTTTAGCAAGAATTACAGTGGGCTGGCCTTTATGGTTCATCGCTGATTGATAAGCAGCGTAGAGCTTCTGATAATCATGGCCGCCGCGCTTTAGATTCCAAATATCATCATCGCTCCAATTAGCCACCATCGCAGCTGTTCTTGGATCACGATTAAAGAAATTCTCTCTCACAAAGGCGCCGCTTTCTGCCTTATAAGTTTGGAAATCTCCATCCGGCGTCTTATTCATCAGCTCAACTAACGCGCCTTCTTTATCCATAGCAAAGAGTGGATCCCACTCTCTACCCCAAACTACTTTGATTACATTCCATCCTGCGCCAGTAAATAGGGCTTCAAGTTCTTGAATAATCTTTCCATTGCCGCGCACCGGTCCATCAAGTCTCTGCAGATTGCAATTAATGACAAATGTTAAATTATCTAGATTTTCTCTAGCAGCAAGAGTTAGCGCTGAAACGCTCTCTGGTTCATCCATCTCGCCATCGCCAAGAAATGCCCAGACATGTTGGCCCGAGGTATCTTTAATTCCGCGGTTATGAAGATAGCGATTAAAACGGGCCTGATAAATTGAATTAATCGGACCAAGTCCCATAGATACAGTTGGAAACTCCCAGAACTCTGGCATAAGTCTTGGATGTGGATAGGAGGAGAGTCCACCACCAGAGTGTGAGAGCTCTTGTCTAAATCCATCTAATTGATGCTCGCTAAGGCGTCCTTCAAGAAATGCTCTGGCATACATTCCAGGTGATGCATGTCCTTGGAAAAATATCTGATCGCCGCCGCCCGGATGATCTTTTCCTTTAAAGAAGTGATTAAAGCCAACTTCATATAACGCGGCAGATGATGCAAAGGTTGAAATATGTCCGCCAACACCAACTCCAGGGCGCTGGGCGCGATGGACCATGATTGCTGCATTCCATCTGATGTATGCCCTAATTCTTCGCTCTAGAAATTCATCACCAGGAAATTGTGGTTCACTCTCAGGTGGAATGGTGTTCATGTAATCGGTAAGACGCAGATTTGGAAGTTGAATATTTGCCTCATGAGCGCGCTTAATAAGTGAGAGCATTAGGTAGCGAGCCCGCGCTGGTCCGGCATACTTAATTAAGGAATCAAGGCTTTGGTGCCATTCGGCGGTTTCATCGGGATTGGCATCGATTAGCTGATCCACATGGAGGTCTTGGAGATTATTCATATTCTCTGGGCCTGGGCTCACAGGGCTATCTTTGCCTTAAATGGCTCTTTGAGTGAAATCCAAGGAGTGTGAGTTTGCCCCTTTTACCAAGTTGCTTTCTAGCCCTTAAGAGTGTGGACTTAGCCCATAAGGCTCAACTATTGAGCGAGCTAAGAATGTTAAGGAGAAGGCATTGAGCACCCCGCCGGTGGGGCCAGGGCAACTGGCATCCCGAATGGGAATCCAGAGCGGTTATCTCGTATTAGAGCGAGGATTTGGAAGTGATTGCGATGAAGCAATTCGTAGCGAAATCTCAACTGCTGCTGGAAGTGATTTTCTTGATGAGAATTCTCAAGAGGTAGTAGATGCAGTTATCACCTGGTGGCGCGAAGATGATGGCGATCTAATCGACGAATTAGTTGATTGCCTTACCTACTTAAGTGAATCAGGACCTATCTGGCTTCTAACACCAAAAGTCTCAAGGCCAGGACATGTTGAACCAAGTGATATTCAAGATGCAGCCCAGACTGCAGGCTTAAGTCTTACCTCAACGCTAGCGGCATCAAAGGATTGGACAGCAACTAGATTAGTTGCGCGAAAGAGTGGAAGAAAATAATGGCAATAAAAACTGGAGATCTTGCACCTGATTTTGAATTGGTAAATCAATTTGGAGAGAAAGTTTCGCTCTCCTCATTTAGAGGCAAGAAGAATGTTGTTCTAGTCTTCTTCCCATTTGCTTTCACTGGCACCTGCACCGGAGAGCTCTGCGCGCTAAGAGATGATCTATCGGCTTTCCAAAATGAAAATATCGAACTGCTTGCAATCTCATGTGATGCGATGTTTACCCAGAAAGTCTTTGCAGAGAAGGAGGGCTATAACTTCCCACTTCTCTCTGACTTCTGGCCCCATGGCGCAGTTGCGATGAAATATGGAGTATTCAATGAAGATCGCGGTCTTGCGCTACGCGGCACATTTATTATCGATAAGGCAGGAATTGTCCGTTGGAGCGTAATAAATAGCCCTGCTGAGGCGAGAAAAATCGAGGATTACAGAAGCGCGCTAGCCTCGTTATAGACTGCGCAAGTATTTTGATAGGGCGCTTAGCTCAGTGGTAGAGCGGCTCGTTTACACCGAGTAGGTCGGGGGTTCAAAACCCTCAGCGCCCACCAAGAATTCCATCACCAGGCTCCATCGTGAATGAAACAAAATGCTTATTGTTATTCTTGGAATATGGCAAGCCACTCCATTAGAGAGATCGCCTTAACTGATGCTTCTTGGATTTATGAATCTTGCCAGGATGAACAAATTCAGTATTGGACAACAATTCCCAGACCATATTTGCTGGATCACGCTGAGTCTTTTGTGAAAGGAGAGTTTCCAGAGTACAAGATATGGACGATAGAAGATGAAAACTTGCAACCTGTGGGTGTGATTTCAATTCATTCAGTAAATGAAGCGAAGGTGGCTGATATCGGTTACTGGGTTTCACCTTGGGGACGAGGTAAGGGAGCGACTAAAGAAGCACTTCGGCTCGTGGAGAACTATGCAAAGAATGATCCAAATATAAAAGCACTTTCGGCATGTATCTCTGACCTAAATGCTGTATCTCGGAAAATTGTTGAGTCTGTAGGATTCAAATGGGTAGAAGTTGCGGATCACACCTGTCCAGCAGGTACATGTCAAACAAGTTCCTCAATCTTTCTAAAAGTTATCTAACTTCTTTTTTTGATGCAAACTTTCAAAGACTGACCGAACAAGATATATTGGGCATTGGTTCCAAACTAAATAGCGCATATCTTTTTAGAAAACAAGAAATAGGGACAAAACCCTCAGCGCCCACGCAGGCGAACGCATCATAAATCTTGATAACACGGGTTCATTCAACTTCTGTCTTATTTTTTGGCATCACAATTATTTCATGAACATCAAGCCTATGAGCGCTAAAGGAATTAACTGGATCATTACTTTGATATCCGATTGCAAGGCCGCATAGAAGTCGGTAGTTTTTTGGTATATTAAATTCTCTCCGAATTACGTCATCCCAAATATTCACAGCTCCTTGTGCACAGGTTCCTAAACCATGAGCGTGCGCAGATAACATTAAGTTTTGCATCATTAAGCCAGCATCAGAAGCAGCATAAATATGAAGACTCTTATGGATATAAATGAATAACTCAACTGGTGCGCCAAAAAATGTATAGTTTTTTCCCCATTGCTTATCTCGGGCTGCACGATCGCCACGTTTGATACCACACAATTCATAAAGCTCTTTGCCAACTCTCTCTGCTCTTGGTCTAAGCTCTGCTACGTAGGGTTTTACAATTGTTCTATTACTTGTAGGCAAGCCGTAGCGAGAGTAAAGAAGCCGTAACTTGTTTTTTATTCCCTTGCGCATAATTGCTGACAAGACCGACCAGCGTGATAGGAATTCATTGCTGATCTGATCTCTCACTTCGCCCGTTGCTATTGCTATTTTAAATGGTCTAGTGTTTGACCAACTTGGAGCAGTCAAAGAGTCCGTAAGGATTTGCATCAAAATTTCGTGGGGGACAGGTATTGGTAAAAAGTCTCTAGTGGTTCGTCTCGATGCCATGAATTGCGACATCCACCTGGCATCACCTTGACTTGTGCCCATGGCAAGATTCTAATGAGGCGGCTCGTGTAAATGCTGGGGTGCTTTGCCTTGCAAGATAATTCGACCGGGCAAGGTGGGACTTCGCTTATAACCGTCCAAATTTCCTTCCCTATTCCAAAATGTCAGACCAATTGACTAAAATGGGTGCTAAGTCAAGAAAAATTGAATATATATGGCTCAGGTACTGAGCAAGTTCTATCAAAACCCTCAGCGCCCACTACACCTACTCAATCTGCACTTAATCTGCACAGTCTCATCTAACATCGTGGCGCTAAGTCTGAACTCTCGTGGTGCCCCTCTCTCAGAACTGAGATAGTCTGCTCGCGTGCAAAAGACCCGCCCAACGCTTTGGATATTGGCTCCGATTACACTCTCATTGGCGGTGGCGTCAATCTGGGCAAGCGCCCTCTTCAGTCCGTTTGGAAAACCCTCTCGCGCTGAGGCTGAGTGCAGCGCTCTAAAAAGTTTTATTACAATGAAGGAAGTGACGGGTCGTGCTAATTGGAATAATTATCGTGATCTCGTAAAAGAATATGTGGCCCTTCCTCAAGATTCGAATCGAGCCTCCTTGGTTCAGGAAATTGCCATGACTGTTGTGCAGGTTTTGACGAATGACTTGGCGATTTACATTGAGATGAGTAAGAATCAAGGCTGCCTAGTCGAAGACAGGAGAGAACAGCTTCCAGGGGTGATTACTGAAACTGAGTCAGCAATCAAGTTCTTAAAAGGAGATGGGGCCATTGAAGGAACTTTTTTCGAATCCAAGGCTGGTATTTGGAACACTGAGTACTATAGCGAATTCAGAAGTGCACAAAATTTTCTCAAAGAACCTTTAGGGGATAAATCAGATCGCTGACATCGCTGCCTACAGTAGAGAGCGACGTTAACTACCGTGCTGCCAAACTTGCTATCACGAGCGAATTGTTTCTGTGGCGTCGCTCCCAGCACGTGATCAAAAGTGCTGTGACCTCCGATATGGACAAAGTAATCGATATCCAAGTCGAAGCTGAGAGACTCTGCCTTAGGCGAAAAAGAGTCTTCACAACATATTTTGCACGCTCAAGATTCTATGAAGGCAGATCATTAAGTAGAGGAGCCACTTGACTACGATTGCATTACGCTGCAGCGCAAGCTCTACTCCAGGACTGGTAGTGGAAGGTCTGGCTTTCGGTGTTCGCGGTGAGCCTGTAGAGCAGATAAGTGATACTTTTCGATTGCGTCTATATTGATAGATGACGAATAGAGTTGACCATTAACGACATCTCCAGTTCGCCGCTCAATTACTGCGTGAACATCATTTCCGGAGAGGGTTTTGTGCGTTTCTAACGCATGCGCCACTGCAAGCACTTCAAATCGGTTTTCACGAAGCAGGGACTCTGCCTTTGACAAGAGAGAGGAGAGATTATCTTCAATTCGATCCGCTAGTGCTCGGCGCATTTCAATCTTGTTGTCATTAGGTTTTCCTCCCCCTGGGGCGCCCAAATCCATTCTTCGGCCTGATGCGTAGGAGGAGACCGTTGATCCCATACCCCAATAACCTTCCATCAAACCCGCAATTGTTGTGGCAGATTCAAGATCTCCAGAAACTCCCGAAGAATTGTCGTCATCGAAAAAGAGTCGCTCTCCGGATAGGGATGCAATAGAGACCAAGATGTCCGCCTCGTACTCGCGCTTCCAATGTGTGAATTGATCATCGGGCGGAATGGAGGCAACCATGCCTAGATACTCCGCCCCTTTTTCTATCGTAGCAATGTCGATTTCCAGATGTCGTCTTACTCTGTAGGCCATAACAGCATGACAGGCCTCGTGAATTGCGGTGGCATGACGCTCGCGTTCAATGTACTCGACATCTTCCGAAGGCCCTAGTTGTTTTAGTTGCTTTGCCTTTAGCACATCACTCCAAGTAACACTTGTTCGCGAATTCCGAATTGCCATGATCAGGGATTCATTAACCAAGTCCTTGATAGTTGCGCCAGTTGCGTAGGGAGTAATGATTGCCAATTTTTCAACTTCTTCTTTACTTAGATCATGAGAAATTTTCTCAAGATAACCCTCGTAGGTTCGGATTCGTCCCGCCTTGCTTGGATACCCCACGCGATACATTCGATCTATACGTCCGGGGCGAAGTAGCGCCTCATCGAGTGACTCAGGCATATTTGTCGCCATAACCACGAGTATTCGGTACTTTGGAGGATTCTTAGGTCGCATTCCGAGAGTGCGCCGGACAATGCGATTGAAAAAACCACGCGGTTTCTTCAGTCCCGATAATTCTGTCAAAAGCGCCTGCAAGGTTCCCATGCCTGCGCCACCGCCTCCCGCACCCATCATGAAGCGATTTATCGCTGTTGGCTTTGAATCAGTTTCACCTCTCCGCGTGCGGCTGCTGATCAATGCCTCCCTTACGAGAAATGATTGCGTCTCAGGAGCAAGATATGAGTAGCCATGGCAATTATTGGAGCTTAAAAAAGAACTTGCGTACGAACCAGGGGGCCGACCCGACATTATGCCGCGATTACCCAGAGCATCTGCCTCATCGAAGAAGACAACAACTCCGCCATACCTAAGAGCTAATTTGCGAAGTTTTCTGAAAAGGCCTTTAACTTTCAGGATTCCAATTCCGAAGAACATGTTGTTGAATGCACCAGGATCAACAAACACGAATGGCTTTCCCGTTTCGCCGGCCATTGACTCTGCCATTAGTGTCTTTCCTGTTCCGGGAGGGCCCCAAAGAAGAATTCCACCGGGTACGTAGCCCCCAAGCTTTTCAATACTCTCGGGATTTTCTAAAAATACGAGATTCTCCTTGATTCTAGCGAGAACATGGTCTTGGCCCCAGACATCAGAGAAACGAGTCTTAATGTCATCCGGAAAATAGGTATCGATACCGCCGCGACTCAGAAACCAGAAAATTGCAACAAACTGAATAATGATGAATACGACTGCGAAACTTAGTTGGGCGATAACCGGGAGAGCACTCCACAGTGCGCGAGGGGCGAAAAATAGCGCACGGACCGGAGTTTCTTTGTAGATGGCGCCAAGAACGATTGACAGTAGGGTGACAAAGACCAACCACTTAATTACTCGGGATAGCCTAAAACGGGTCCAATCGCTTAATCGATGAAGTGCTCGATCAACGAAACCGAAGTATCCCTGCCAGAAACCGTGATAGGGGGCAGCGAGCTCTGCAATCAAGAAATGGGTTTGCCTAATCAATTCAATCGCAAAGAGCGGAAAAATCCACCATCTGCGATATGCGCTCTCGCTTAGCGCATCAAAGAACCCCAAGTCCTTCTCGCCAGCCATGTCGGCCCAAACAAGAGTTAGGAAGGTCAGCGTGAAGAAAAGTAAAAATTTAGATCGGTCATAAAACGATAAGTGAATTCGAGTTTTTCTATCTGAGTCACGCTCTCTCGTAGAGACGACTGTCATGATCGACCCACCCTTGCTGCTTCTAGTCCTTCTTCCGAATAAGACATGAACACCGCTTTCTTGGCTTTCCCGAATAGTAGGCGGAGTTCGCACTTTTGTCAGAGGATAGAGGTCCCGGATTGGTCGGCAGATTAGGCGTTATTAGGCTCATGGGAAGCCAGGGGCTCTTACTGGGTTTGCTTAACCACGCAAATTCGCATCATTTAATGGTGCGGGAGTAGTGATTTTTATCTTAACTTCGCCGTATGGTTTAAGAATAATGTCCAAGTCTGTCCAGCTTCCTTTCAGTCTTCCAAAATGTCAGACCAATTGACTAAAACGAGTCCTGGGTCGAAACAACTTGAACACATAGGGCTAAGTAACTATGAGAGTGGAGATTTCCCGGTAATCGGCCCGCCCAAATGAATCAATGCGCTTTAAGACTTAGCGACAGAGAGAACCCCCAGACACATTTCATCGGATGAACCTTCACCCCATGTAACGTATCGAGGAGGCAAATTCTTTAGAGAGGGGAGTAGCTGGCGAACTTTGGGGTCGTGGGTACATTCAATCCGAATGACGTCACCAGATTTAACTTCTATTGGATTCTTGAGTGGAATTGGTGACTGATCGTCAAAGTCGTATTTCTCAACGTTGATAATTATCTGTTCGCGTGGAGTCCCTGGATTGAGCGTCATCTTCAACTTGCGTCCTAAGAGATGCATATGCGGAGCAGCAGTAACGATTGTGTAATTTGATCTAACCTTTTGATCACATTTGGTAACTACATCAGGTACTGGGAAGAAAGGATTTCTTCCGCATAAAGCAGCGATACCTAATAATTCAAGTTCAGCGCCACCTTTTGTGCGCTGCGCCAAATCTTTCACAGCTGCAGCGCGATCACAAAGCGGCCCAGTGACTCCCTCTGGACAAGCTAATTCGACTGGCGCAGCGAAGAGTTCGATATTGAGCGGTTTCACATTCGTTTCAGTCAAAGGCACAGCTTCCATCACGATCTTGGATTGATCGGTTTCAATTTTTCCGCTAGTAGCAGCAAGCAAGTTGTAATGAACTTGGAGCACGAATTGCTCGCCTTTCTTAAATGGAATTCCATAACCCGTTGGTGGCAAATCCTTCCCACGACCAGGAGCCCAAGCAGAAATCCAAGGCGAGGTTACAAATGAAGTGAACATTCCTCCAAGACCCGAGCCACCGAAACACGGCCAACCAGTTCCAGAACTATCGAGTGTTAAAGCTTCCGGAATATCTGCTTCAGAAACTCTAAAGATAATCGCGTGATGAACATAATCTTTGCGTTGCGGAATGAATTCAATTGATTGAATTACTGATTCCTCACTCACTTTTGGATCAAGAAGAAAGCATCGATAATCGTCGTAGCCATTCTTTGGCGCGACAGGCAAGTGTGCTTTCACCATTTGCACGGAATAAATCTTCCCCTTGGGATTCATCGGTGTTGGTGTAACTAGTGGAGTTGGAGAAGGAAGTGCATTTTTTATTATTGTTCCCTTATCCCAGATGCGCTTTTTCCCACTTTTAATGCACGTAAACTTCTTACCTTGATAATTCTGAGAAGCGCCAATTTTGGGGCATGCTGCTCCAGCTTTTGGAGGAGACGCGGCTAAAGCGGGAAGAGAAGAAATTACCAGAATAGTAAAGACAATCCATACCATTCTCTTCATGGCTAACTATGTTACTTATTGCAGGGGGGATTAGGAAGACAAGGTGGCACAAACTTTCGCCCGTATCCGTCCAAATTGCCTTCTATATTCCAAAATGTCAGACCAATTGACTAAAATGGGTGCTAAGTCGAGAAAAATTGAATACATATATCTCAGGTACTGAGCAAGTTCTATCAAAACCCTCAGCGCCCACCATAGATCGGGGAGTTCCCCAGAAGTTACAAGTCTAATTCTCATTCTCTACTCCACTTAAATTTCTTTACTGCAAAGAGTAATCCCAGTATTAACCAGATGGATAGGACTATCGCAGTTTTTCCTAGCTCCCAACTACCAGCTACCTCTTGGGTCGCAAAACCTTCCGGCAGAAAAACCGATCTCATCCCCTGGGTAAGCCATTTCAATGGAAATATTGCAGCAAGTTGTTGCATAAAGGATGGCAGAGAAGTAAATACGAAAAATACGCCACTGAAGAATTGCAAAATAATAACTATTGGGGATACAACTGCTGAAGCACTTCGACCACTCTTTGGCACAACGGAGAAAGCAATACCTAAAATAGTTGAACAAGCACTTCCTAAAAGAACCAACCAGGTGAAGTTCCACCAAAGCATCAGATCAGATGGCAGATTTAAATCAAAGACCACAGATCCAAAGAATAAGAGCATAGCGGTCTGAATAATCATTAAAAATGTAACCAACAATGCTTTACCAATAAAATATGACGAAACTGACATCGGCGTACCACGCAACCTCTTTAATGTGCCATCGTCACGTTCCATAGGAATAGTTATGGCAAGCTGTTGAAAACCAGTGTTGACCAATCCAGAAGCAATCATTCCGGCCACAAAGTACTGGCTAAAGGTGACACCGGGTGCGATAGTGTCTTTAAAGACTGTACCAAAAATAAATAACAAAATAACTGGAAAGAAGAGTGTAAAGACAACTGACTCACGTTGCCGCATAAATTGCTTGAGTTCAATTTGACTACGCAGCAGACCAATCCGCAAAGTTTCTCGCAGATTTTTCATTTTAGTTCACCTATCATCTTCAGATAAATTTCCTCTAAATTAGGCCTCAATACCTCGAGCTCTGGTATTGACCCACCAAATTTTTGATTTAACTTAATTACCTCAATAGTCGGGTCTTTAGTAAGCAACTGTTGTTTAGTCCCATTTTCAAGCCAGGTAACCTTCGCCGGTGCGTTATTTCGACCACCTAAAGTTTCTGGCGTAGCAATTTCAATAATTTTTCCATTATTTATAACACCTACTCGATCCGCTAAGGCTTGCGCTTCATCCAAATAATGTGTTGTAAGTAAAATAGTTTTACCTTCAGCTTTTAAAACTTTAATTAACTCCCAAAAAGATCTTCTAGCCTCTGGATCAA
>VGAJ01000016.1 GCA_016870795.1 Actinomycetota bacterium
TCACCGATGGTTCGGCGGTTTTGGGCCTTGGAAATCTAGGCCCTGCAGCAGCGCTTCCAGTTATGGAAGGAAAAGCTGCCTTATTTAAGAGATTTGCTGATGTTGATGCTTGGCCGGTCTGTCTTGACACTCAAAATGTTGATGAAATTGTAAGAACTGTTCAGTTAATCGCCCCAGTTTATGGAGGAATTAATCTAGAGGATATCTCAGCCCCAAGATGTTTTGAGATTGAAGCGCGCCTTAGAGAACTACTTGATATTCCAGTTTTCCACGATGATCAACATGGCACGGCAGTTGTAGTTCTAGCTGCTCTTAAAAATGCTTTAAAGCTAGTAAAGAAAGATCTTGGCAAAACTAAAATTATTCTCAATGGCGCAGGCGCTGCCGGAACTGCAATTGCTCGCCTGCTTGTCCTTGCAGGAGCTAGAAACATAATTGGCTTTGATAGCAGTGGGGTAATTAATAAAAAGAGTGCCAGTAATAGCGCTATGCGCAAGTGGTTTATTGAGAACTGTAACCCAGAGCAATTTGAGGGAAATCTGAGCCAAGCTATGAATGGGGCTGATATTTTCATTGGAGTTAGTGCGCCAAATCTCTTAAGTGAAGCCGATATTCAATCAATGGCGAAGGGTTCTATTGTCTTTGCCCTTGCAAATCCAGATCCTGAAATTGATCCAGTAATTGCTAGAAAACATGCAGCTGTTGTTGCCACAGGAAGAAGTGATCAACCAAATCAGATCAATAATGTTTTGGCATTTCCTGGAATATTTCGCGGGTTACTAGATGCTGGAGCCTCGAAGATTACCGATGAGCTACTTGTTGCCTGCGCTGAAGCGATTGCCAGTTGTGTAAGTGAGAGCCAATTAAATGCCTCCTTCATTGTTCCAAGTGTTTTTGATACAAATGTTGTTAAGTCTGTAGCAGATGCAGTAAAGAGGTTTACTTAAATTGTCGATTGCTGATTGGGTAGAGCAGTATTTAAACTCCTCTGCCCCTTTCTTTATCTACGTTGCCTTAGGAGCAATTGTCTTTCTTGAAACTGGCGTGCTTTTAGCATTCTTCCTGCCTGGAGATTCAATCCTCTTTGCTGCAGGGTTGGTAGCTGCAACAAGAGATGACACAAACATTTTATTTCTCATCACCATGATCTTTGTTGCCGCATTTATGGGAGATCAGGTGGGTTATGTATTGGGGCGAAAATATGGACGAAGTTATCTAGAGAGGCGCTCTTCGAAACGAATTGATGCGATGGTAGCGCGCGCTGAAGCCTTCTATGAAAAATATGGCTGGAGCGCAGTCATTCTGGCTCGCTTCTATCCCTGGATTCGCACCTTTATGCCGCCTATTGCAGGAATTGCCAAGATGAATTACTACAGGTTCTTAGCAGCAAATGCTTTAGGGGCTCTGCTCTGGGGAGTAGGTATAACGCTCCTTGGTTTTTATGCTGCTTCAATTCCATTACTCAAGGACTCATCCAGGGGCATTGCAATTTTCTTTGTGCTACTCACAATTGGCTTAACGCTAAAGAATTACCTGCGCTCTAAGCGTGATTGACGGACTCCACCGACTAATACCCCGATATAAGTCATTGCAATTCCAGATACTAAATACCAACTAACGCTTACTCCTTGGGTTGGAGAGTAAATATCTAGAAGTAATGAAGCAATTAACTGGCCACCAACGCTAAAGAGAGTAAAGGTTAGAACTCCTAAGTGTTGGACAATCAAGGAGGTCGCTGCAATATAGATAACCCCAATTACCCCGCCGGTATAGATCCACCAAGGACCTATTGGAAGTGGTTGTAGTTCAACTCTTCCAAGGGCGATCAGAATAATTATGAATAGAGTTAAGAAGGATGTTCCAGTGATGAAGTTGAGAAGAGATGTTGTGTAGCTATTTTGCGAATGCTCATTAATCTGACCATTTAACGCTCGCTGCACTCCAACTAAAGCGCCAGCTATTACAGCAAGAAGCAGCGCAAAGAGTTGAAAATCATCAGCTTCTAACTTATCCAGCACTGAGACTAATACTGCAATAACGGTAATGAACGCCGCTGCAATTCGCCTTGGTGAGATGAGTTTTACCCCGCCTCCAGTTAAACCTATGCGATCCACAAATAATGAGACCGCGCTCTGACCTGCGATAGAAGCAACGGAATAGAGAGCCACGCCAATTAAAGGAACGACGCTGGTTTGCAGAGCTACAAATGCCCCGCCTAGTGATCCTGCAAGGAGTCTTATCTTTGGAATTTCTCCGCTACTAACTGCAGCCTTAAGACTCCTAATGCCCTCTTTAATTCTAGGACTAAAAATTGCATAGATAGTTATAAAGAAAAGTCCTGATGAGAATGAAACGAGTGCCGCTTGCGGCGCGTTATCTAGGCGATATGAGAGCTCACCATTAGCTCTTGCTTGAAAGGCAATCATTACCCCGGAGAGGGCAGCAAGTCCATCTAGCCGCAGAGCTCTACTCTTTAACTTGGCCACTTAACTCCAACCACTTATCTTCAAGTTCAGATCGAACTTTTCCTATCTCAGTAAGTTTAGCGCCAACTTCAAGAAGTCTCTGGTGATCAAAGGAAGCGCTCTCTTGCTCCTTTATTAACTCTTGCTCTTGGGCAATGACTTTCTCTAACTGTTTCTCAACTTTTGCCAATTCTTTCTTAACAAGACGCAATTGTGCAGCCCCTGAAATCTCTTTCCTATCCTCGCTAACAACACTTCTTGAAATCATCTCAGCTCTTAGCTCTAAGTATTGTTCAATTCCTAGAGCCAAATCTTGAAGCGTCTCATTGCCAAGTAGTCCAACAAAGCGATCACAGACTCTCTCTAGGAAATAGCGATCGTGGGAGATCACTATTATGACTCCGGCATAAGTATCTAAGAGATCTTCTAGGGCAGTTAAGGTTTCAACATCAAAATCATTTGTTGGCTCATCAAGTAAGAGCACATTTGGTGAATCCATGAGTAGGCGAGTTAACTGAAGCCTTCGCTTTTCGCCTCCGGATAAATCACGGACCATCTTCTGCTGGCCTTCATAGTCAAAGCCAAGGCGTTCACAGAGCTGTGAAGCTGAGATCTCACGCCCGCCAGCAAGATCTACTCGCAGAGCAACATTTTCAACAGCCTCTAGCACTCGCCAGGATGGGTTTAACTCCTCTAGATGCTGGGAGAGAAATGCAGCTCTTACAGTTATTCCGGTCTGTAGTTTGCCTGAGGAGAAGCGATATTGCCCGGCCAGGGTTCGCATTAAGGTTGTTTTACCTGAGCCATTAACGCCAACAATTGCAATTCGATCTGCAGGGCCAATATTCCAATTGAGTTTTTCAATCAGTGTTGTTTCACCGATACTTAATTTGGCATTATGAATCTCATAGACCATGTTGCCTAATCGGTTGGTGGCAAAATTTAATAACTCTGCGCTATTTCTAGGCGCAGGCTCTGCTGAGATTAATTGATTGGCAGCATCGACTCGAAACTTTGGCTTTGAAGTTCTTGCTGGCGCTCCTCTGCGCAGCCAGGCAAGTTCCTTGCGAATTAAGTTATTCCGTCTGGCATCCTCTGCTCCTGCTTGTCTTGCTCTCTCAGCTTTGGCTAAAACATATGCGGAGTAACCACCTTCATATGATTCAACCTTTCCATCAATTACCTCCCAGATGGAATCTGATACTTCATCCAAAAACCAACGATCATGGGTAATTACGACAACAGCAAGTTCACGTCGCTTGCGAAGATGTTTAGCAAGCCAGGCCACTCCTTCGACATCAAGATGATTTGTTGGTTCATCAAGTAAGACAATATCTAGACTCTGAATAAGTAGCTTTGCAATACCGACTCTTCGCTTCTCACCTCCTGATAATGAAGCAAAGGGGCGATCCATAATCGAGCTTTCATATCCACCAAAGAGCCCTGCAAATATTTCTCGCACCCCAGCATCACTTGCCCATTCATGAACTTTTTTAACTCCAACCACAACATCTCGAACTGTTGCACCTGCCCCAGCGCTATCAACCTGGCTTAATGAACCAAGCTTTGCCCAATTCGCTCTTGTGACTCGCCCCGCATCAGGTTCTTCAAGGCCTGCCAGGATTTTAAGAAGTGTTGATTTGCCACCACCATTTCGACCAACAATGCCGATGCGTTCTCCTTCAGAGATTCCTAGTGAGACATCAACTAACAGGGGCCTGATATCAAAGGCTTTTGAGACCCCTTCGATATTGATGATGTTACGAGCCATAAGAGCGCAGAGTATTACAGAGTCATTAGAGTATTCCCATGAGTGTTTCTAAGGCTCTTCGCGCCGCAATTGGTGGAGATTGCGCTGTAATTGATGATGAACAGATACTCAAATCTTATGAGCGAGATCAAGCGCCCTTTGCCCCATCTGCTCAGGCTGCTGCTGTACTGATTGCTAAGACAATTGATGAAGTTTCAAAGGCTGTTAGGTTTGCAAATCAAGAATCAATTCCTGTTGTCGTAAGAGGAGCTGGTAGCGGGCTTGCAGGGGGAGCTAATTCAATTCAAGGCTGCATCGTTATCTCGCTTGAAAAACTAAATAAGATCATAGAGATTGATCAAGTCAATCAGATAGCAAGAGTTGAGGCAGGAGTAATAAACAGTGATTTAGATAAGGCTGTAGAAGAGTTTGGGCTTACCTATCTGCCAGATCCTGCAAGTCGCTCCTGGTCCACAATTGGTGGCAATATCGCAACAAATGCTGGCGGAATGTGCTGCGTTAAATATGGCGTGACTGCTCAGCATGTTAGGGCAATAAAGGTTGTCCTATCCGATGGGGAAATTGTTGAATTTGGATTCCCCACCAAAAAAGCAGTGACCACACTTGATCTTCTACATCTCTTCATAGGTTCTGAAGGAACGCTAGGAGTTGTTGTCGAAGCAACGCTCTCTTTAGTGCCTCGTTTGAAGAAGCCAGTGACTTTGATTGCCACATTTCCAAGTATTACAAAGGCCGCTGATGCGGCGATAGAGATGTTGATAGTCAGGCCGTCAATGCTTGAACTAATTGATAAGACCACACTAAGCGCAGTTGAAGAGTGGAAGCCAATGGGCTTTGAAAATTGTGAAGCAGTATTAATCATGCAAAGTGATGAGTCAGCAAGTGATTGTCAAAGGGCTCAAGAGATAGCGCTTAAACATGGCGCACTTGATGCCATCTACTCTGATGATCCTAAGGATTCAGACGATTTAATCCAGGTTAGAAAATTGGCTTACTCTTCCTTGGAACGACTTGGAGTGGCCCTACTTGATGATGTTGCAGTTCCGGTTTCAAAGATTTCACAACTAGTCTCTGGAGTTGAAAGTATTGCAAAAAAACACTCAGTCAAAGTTGGAGTCTTTGGTCATGCTGGCGATGGAAATATGCATCCCACAATCATCTATCCCCATAACAATAAGGAAGCTGAGGCTAGAGCCCTTAAGGCATTTAATGAGATTATCGCGCTGGCACAAAGCCTTGGTGGCACCGCAAGTGGTGAGCATGGAATCGGTGGGTTAAAGCTATCTGCACTCATTAATGAAACTCCAGAGCGGATCCTAAAGATTCAAAAAGACATTAAATCAATTCTTGACCCAAATAAGATCTTTAATCCAGGAAAGAAGTTTCCGCTTTAGTTCAAGCCTAGTTTTGCAGCAGTAAGCGAATGATCATGAGAATTGATTTGAATTTCTCTGCCCAATTTGGACTTTATCGCCTGGCCAATACCAAGTGCGGGACTTGAAATTCCCCCACCGAAAGCGATTGGCATATCTACACTCTTTAGCCTTCTCTCCATTCTTAGCGCAAGTTCAGCTAGATGGTTTGCCGCGTTATCTAATATCGCAGCTGCGCTTTTAGAGCCATTCGAGGCACAATTAGCGACAATTGGAGTTAAGCCAGCAATAGCAGATCTATCTTTTGAGTAAACAAATTGTCTAATCGTTGGCCAATCACTACCACCAATAGTTTGCGATATCGCAGTTGATAGCTCATCTAATGATGAGAGTTCTTCAATTTGAGTCATTAAGTGGCGTAGTGCTTCTCGACCAATCCAATAACCCGCTCCTTCATCTCCAAGCAAATATCCCCAGCCGCCAATACTTATCTCTTCACCTGTTTCGGTGATATGAACTGCAATAGATCCCGTTCCAGCATAAAGATAAATACCTTCGCCATCTTTGAACTCTGATCGATAGGCAAGTGCTACATCAGTTCCTATTGATAACTTGGAACCAGGAAAGGCGCTTAGGAAATATTCTTCTAACTTTTCAACAGAGCCCAACCCTGTTATTCCAATAGTTATGCAATCAGGTTTTAGAGTTCCTAATTCTCTTTTTAGTTCTGATAAAAACTTCACCATCTTTTCTTGTGATTCAACTCGATAGAGATGACCATCTATGGGATTGCTTGAGCCTTTGGACTTTATCTCGCCTTTTTGATCTATCAGGGTCCACTTAGCTGAAGATGAACCCCCATCAATTCCCAGACTAAGCATTTGATTAGCCTTTCACGGCGCCGGCAGTAAGACCCTTTATAAACTGTTCGGAAAGTATCAAATAGAGCACCACTAAAGGAAGGGCTGCTAAGCAGAGCCCAGCAAATAAAACCCCCCACTGCGAGGCATATTGGCCAAAAAATACCGTTAAGCCCTGCATCAATGTCTTCTTCTCTGGGCTTTGCAGAAAGACAAGAGGAAGAAAGAAGTCATTCCAAATAGGTATAGCTGAATAGATAGCCACAATAGCCATTCCAGGACGCACTAATGGAACCAATACCTTTGAAAGTAATTTGAATTCACTAGCTCCGTCAATTCTTGCAGCATTATCTAAATCTGTCGGAAGCGATTTAAAGAAACCGCTCATAATGAAAATTGCTGCGGGTAGGGCCGCTGAGGTATAAACCAGAATTAATCCCAATCTTGAATCCAATAGATTCATCCACTTAAGTTGAATAAATAGCGGCAGGATCGCCAGCTTTGCAGGAACTAACATTCCGGTGAGGATAAAGGCAAAAATAACATTGTTGCCTTTAAATGAATATCTACCTAGAACAAAGCCGGCTCCTAGAGCCAGAACTAAAATCAGAGTTAATGAACCACCTGTAATAATAAGTGAGTTAATGAAGTAAGAACCAAATTCCCCTTCGCTCCAAACTCTCTGATAGTTCTCCCAAAAAGGATCTCTGGCTAGAGCAAATGGTGTTCGGGCAAATTCATTAGATTCCCGAAGAGATGAATTTAAGAGGAAAAACATTGGTAGCAAAACGATAAAAGCATTGATTATTAAAATACTTTGGAAGAAGGTGCGAGATGCGAAGAGTTTTATCACTGTTCCACCTCACGCCTACGAAGCAGCGCAGAACCAAATGCCGCGCCAAAACCAACTAGAGTGAAAATCAAAACTCCTAGCGCTGAACCAACTCCCACATTATTAGCCCCTGAATCAATAGACCCAAATGAGAGTCGATAGAACATAAGCGCCAAAGTATCTGTTGCTCCCGCAGGACTTCCATTAGAACCGCCAATTACAAAGGGCAGATCAAACCACTCATAAGCTCCGATAAAGGTAAGGACAGTTATTATCGTTAGAGAGGGAGCAAGAAGTGGAAACATAATCTTTCTAAAGATCTGACTCTCTGAAGCTCCATCAATGCGTGCGGCTTCAATATATTCAGCATTTATCGCATTTAGCCCAGCAAGAAAAACTATCGCTGGAAAACCGACCCAGCGCCATATATTGATAAACATCAAGGTGGGCAGCGCTGTTGAAGTGTCACCTAACCAAGGTTTGGCTAATTCTGGAACTCCAAGTCCTGTGATGATTTGATTGATTGGTCCGTAATAAGGATCAAGTAATGATTGCCATAAATACGCAACAACAACTAGTGAAAAGATGACTGGAAGAAATACTACGACGCGATAAACGCGAAGACCTCTTTTTACTCTAAACATCGCATAGGCAAGGAGAAGTCCAAAAGATGTTTGAAAAGCCATAATGACTATAAAGGCAATAGTGTTATGTCTTAAGGCTGCAGTTAACTGGTCAAGATATGGATAAGAAAAAAGTCTCTGAAAATTCTCAAATCCTGCAAATGTAC
Source organism: Actinomycetota bacterium (assembly GCA_016870795.1). Lineage (GTDB taxonomy): Bacteria > Actinomycetota > Actinomycetes > Nanopelagicales > Nanopelagicaceae > MAG-120802. The sequence continues at coordinate 8,092 of VGAJ01000016.1, forward strand.
TTCTCTGAAAACCATCCCAACTAAAGAAGGCATAACTCAAAGTGGTTAGCGCCGGAACTGTTGTAAAAATTATTATTACTGCAAGCGCAGGAATTAGAAGTGTTCCTGTTGTTCGATTCTGTTCTCTTCGCAGCGCAGATGACATTTAAAGACCTAGAAATAGCGCTCTGGGCGCACCATGGATGCGCCCAGAGCTACTAACTTTTCTTAGGATTTACCCTTTTGAGGTGCGTACCAAGAAGCTACTGCAGTCTGAACATCCTTAGCCAACTGTTCTGGTGTAGTTCCACCAACAATTAGCTTTTGGAATCCAGGCTGAAGAATTGATGAGCTGGTTGGGTTTTCAAATCGGAAGCCAACAACATTTAGGAATGGTGTTCCAAGAGTTGTTCTCCAACGATTGATTTCCTTAACAGCTGGATCATTAATCTTCACATAAGGAGCAGTTGGGATGAATGCGATTTCATCAACTAGAGCTTGACCAAATTCCTTGGTTCCAAGGAAGTTGATGAGCTTCAAAGCTGCTGCTTTCTGCGTGGTTTTAGCGTTAATGGCATAAGCGCCATCTGCCCAAGTTCCGACATAACGCTTTGCTCCAGCATTTGCTTTAGGAGCTGGGAACCAACCAATTGTGATTGAAGGATTTAGAGAGCGGAAGTAACCGATCTCATAATTTCCTCCAATGTAGAAGGCTGCCTTCTCGTTTGCAAATAAACCACGAGCAGTGTTGTAGTCGATACCTTGGTAATTAGCTGGCATCCACTTAGCAAGATCTGCAACTGCCTTGAGGCTTGCTACATATCCTTTATCGGTAAATGTCTTCTTTCCAGCAACAACATCATTGAAGAATGCTGTTCCACCATAGAAGGTTGGACCAACAGTTGCATGGAGCTGCTCAAGAGCAGGTCCATTACCACCAGCATTACCTATTGGAAGAAATCCAGCTTTCTTGACTTTATCAAAAGCAGTTTGAAGTTGTGCCCAGGTCTGTGGCAGTGCGCGAACGCCTGCTTTTTCTAGAATGTCTGGGTTATACATAACTCCCAATGCAGAGACTGCATATGGCAATCCGTATTGCTTCTTATCTTTATATCCTTGAGCGCCAGCAAGAATTCCTACTGGTAATTTCTTCAAAGCAGGAACATCTGCTGTTGTTAGCGGCATGAAGTTTCCAGCATCAGAGAGATTTGCCATTCCACCGTATGGGCGCATCTGAATAACATCAGGGCCTTTTCCAGCAGTTAGTGCAGTAGCAACAATTGCGTTGTACTCGGTATTTAGATATGGCGTGAACTTAACTGTGATGCCAGGATTCTTAGCTTCGAAAAGCCTCATCTGGCTCTCATAGAACGCCTTATCTTCGGTGCGCCAGCTCCAGAATGTAATTTCTGTGTTGGCCGAAGCTATAGAAGCTCCAGGTGCAACCACGGTCACTGCCGCAAAAAGGGCTGCGACCAAGCCGCGGATTTTTGAGATTTTCACTTAATTTCCTCCTCGAGGGCGGTAGGTGTGGTTCTTTCCGGAGCGAATTGAAACAGCAGCTCTTGAAAGATCTAGAGCGGACTTGGTGCCGCTCCAGTTTCTCTGTGCCAGTGCGACACAGAGACAGTCAACCACCGTCAGCTGCGCAATTCGCGAAGCTGTTGCACCGCTACGGAAGGTGGTTTCCCGTGCGGCGGTATGTAATACAAAATCTGCAAGAGATGCGGCTGGACTTCTTAAGGTATTAGTTATCAAAACGATTGTCACGCCACGTGCTTTAAATTCTCGGATGACATCTACGGTGTCAACGGTAGTTCCTGAGTGCGTAATGGCTACTAAAACATCACCTGCATCTAGAACAGCAATTGAAGTCATAGCGGAGTGAAAGTCAGTCCAAGAAATTGCCCTTTTGGATAGACGATTAAGTTTTGATTGAAAATCCATAGCCACAAATCCACTAGAGACTAATCCAAAGAGACCTATTGTCTTTGCTTTTTCAAATATCTCTACAACTTTTTTAAAAGTTTGGATATCTAATTTTTCAGCGGTTGATTCAATTGCCCTTGCATCAGAGTAGGTGACCTTTTCAATTATTGATGCCAAGCTATCACTTGGCGTAATTCCACCATCTAGATATTCGGTATCGAATTGTTTAGCGCTCTTCCAAGAAAGATCACTGACTAGCGCCATTTTAAATTCTGGAAAACCGCGAAAACCTAAAGCCTTGCTAAATCTAACAACCGATGAAACCGAGGTTTTGCTGTGCGAAGCCAATTGAGTGATATTCATTGGCGCAATTAACTGTGGATCTTTTAAAATAACTTCCGCAATTGCAATTTCGCTGGCATGAAACGAGCCCAATTGGCTCTGAATCAACTCTAATAAATTTGAATGATGGCTAGGAGTGACTAGCGATAACTGCTTAGCCATAACCACCTTCCGTGAAAAATCATTTCAGGACATACACTTGTTGGTGAAAATTATCGCCTGAGGCTATAAAGGTCAAGTATTTGCAGGCTTATCCAGGGCGGCCCTAACTCGTGAGCCCGATGCTTTTAGCAACTCAAGAGCCTTTTCAGCAGAGGTATCTAACAAAATGATAACGATTGCTACCTTGACTTGATCTTTTGATTCTTCAAGGGCTTCTTGAGCTCTTCTAGCATCGCAATTTGTGGCAGATTGAATAATTCTGATGGCGCGGTCTCTTAATTTAATATTACTCACCTGAAGATCGACCATAAGGTTGCCATAAGTCTTTCCCAGATTAATCATAGAAACAGTTGAAATCATGTTGAGCACTAGCTTTTGAGCAGTTCCAGCTTTTAATCTAGTTGAGCCAGCTAAAATTTCAGCTCCAGTATCAACCTCAATTGCGATATCGGCAAACTTGGAAAGTTCAGAATTTAAGTTACAAGAAAGGGCAATAGAGGCAGCTCCTATATCCTTCGCATATCGTAATGCGCCAACCACGTAGGGAGTTCGCCCACTTGCAGCAATTCCGACTAAAGAATCTTTTTTGGAGAAACTTATTTTCTTTAAATCTTCAATCGCGCCTTCTAGTACATCCTCAGCGCCTTCAATTCCAGTTCGTAGCGCAGTGTCACCGCCAGCAATTAATCCAATAACCAATTCATCCTTTAGAGAGAATGTAGGAATACATTCTGAGGCATCTAGGACTCCTAATCTTCCTGAAGTTCCTGCACCCACATAAATCAATCTTCCGCCTGATTCCATTCTCCGAGTAATTTCAGAAATAGCATCGGCAACTCTTGGTAATACTTTTGCCACTTCCTCTGCCACGCTCTTATCGCTTTCATTAAAGAGTTTTAAGAGCTCTAAGGTGGATAAGGTGTCTATCTTGGAGAATCGAGAGTCAATTGCCTCAGTATTTAGCTGGCCAAGGTCCTGATTCATAATGGCTAACCCTAGTAACCTTGGCGCATGGAGGCCAAATACCTATTTACTGGCGCTGGAATTATTATCGTTCTTATCTACGCCTTAGGTTCCGGAATCTGGGTCTCATCCTCCCCCGGATGGTATTCATCGCTAAATAGGCCGCCATGGCAGCCGCCAAGCTATATTTTTGGAATTATCTGGCCCTATAACTTTATGGTCTTGGGAATTGCTTCCTATCAAGTCTCACAATCCTTAACTAAATCTGAAAATATCTTATGGCTTGTCTTCTTTGGTTTAAGTGTTGCTGCCGCCCTTACCTGGGCCTATCAATTCTATGTTCCGCATAATCTCACCCTAGCTACAATTGCTTTAACTTTATGCGCTCTTCTTACTCTTCCAGTTCTCTATCTAACATTTAAAGCAACGCTACTTATGGGACTACTTCTCGTTCCTTATCAAATCTGGGTTGCAATTGCAGCAAGCCTTGCTTGGGGATACTCCACTCGAAATTAAGCAGTTTTATCATCAAGAGTTGCAGCAGATACAACTCCAGCAGATGCTACTAACACTCCAAGTCCGATAAAGACTGAGCTTGCTCCAAATGGCGCAGCAAGGGCTCCTGCTGCTAGTGGAACTAAGAACTGGCCAATTCGATTACCAAATAATCTAATTGAAATTGCCATAGCTCGCTCTTGAGATGGAGTTTTCTTTGAAACTATCGACATAGTTAGTGGTTGGCCAATACCTAGTAAGAATCCAACTATGGCCATAGATATGCCAAGAGCAATTGAGCTATTGGCATAGATTGAAACAAACAAGAATAAAGCTGAGAAGAAAATACTGTAATTCATTGTCCTTGCAGATCCATAGCTCTTTGTTAATCGACCAAGAAGAAATCTTGAAATCATTGCTGCTGCTGAGCGAATCGAGAGAATTGCTCCAATTACAACGGGACTTATTCCTTTCTCTGTTCCCACAAGGGGCAAAATCACTACCAAAACATCATTTGCTGCAGCCACAGATAGTGAGGTCCAGATAGCAGGTTTGATTCCAGGGCGAGAGAGAACATCTCTGGCTTTAATTGCTCCTGCTGCATCTCGCTCCTGTTGAGTTCTGACCAATTTTATTGATCTAAAGAGAAAGAAGGGAACGAGTGATAAAAGAGCAAGAAGCGCTGCAAATATAAAAGCTGAAGTTGAAGAGCGGGGCAAGACTCCTGCAGATCCTGCAATTAAACCTCCAAGAATTGGCCCCACGCTATGGCCAAGTGATGTTGCAAAAGAAAAGTATCCAAAGTTTTGATCCTGAAGATTCATAGCGCTTCGATTAGCAACCATTGCTTGACTTGCTGCCACATTTGAAAGATGAGCAACGCCAGCAAGAGCTGTGGCTGCAGCAATTGCAATAACGTTATTAAGGAAAGCAAAGGCAACTCCAAGAATTATGAAAGAGAAACAACCAATAAATAGCAAAGGAATTTCTCCAAATCTTCCGACCCATCTGCCCATCGGAACTGCTATTAATAAAGGAAGCAGGGCATAAATAGAGGCTATTAGACCAATCTCATATCCAGATGCTCCGTTTTCCAAAGCTCGATAGGTGATCATCGGGCGCATCACATAGATACTTGCTTGCGCCAGGGCAACATTGATAAGAAGAGCCCATAACCAACTATTTGTAGAACGGCTGGTCATTTTCTTAAGCCTTGACCCGCCTTACCTTTTACTAACTTCATGAGCGCAGGTGCAAATAAAACAAGAATCAGAGTCAAGTAAATAACTTTAGGTAATAACCCACTTACTAGAATTGAATAATCACCATTACTCAACTGAACTGCTTGGCGGAATTGAATCTCAACAACAGGACCCAGAATTACTCCCAGAACTAGCGGGGTATTTGGAATTCCAAATCTACGGAAGAGATATCCAACAAAGCCCAGAACGAAGGCTAAACGCAGATCAAATGTGGAGTTATTTAGGCTGTAAGCACCCAAAAGCCCAAAAGTTGTAATTCCGGCATATAGATAATGCCTTGGAATATGAAGAAGTTGAATCCAGATTCTAATCAGAGGCAAATTAATTAACAGAAGGAGAGTATTTCCAATAAATAAGCTGGCAATAAGCGTCCAAACTAGTGGCGCATTCATCTCAAAAAGCATTGGACCCGGTTGGATATTAAAGTTTCTTATCGCAACTAACATAATTGCAGCTGTTGCCGAAGTTGGAAGGCCTAGCGCAAGGAGTGGAACTAGAACTCCTGCGGCGTTGGCATTATTTGCTGCTTCAGGGCCTGCAACTCCTTCAATTGCGCCATTTCCAAACTCATCCTTATGTTTAGATAATTTCTTTTCTGCTGAGTAGCTAATAAAAGTTGGAATCTCTGACCCACCAGCCGGGATAATTCCCATAGGAAAACCAATTGCCGTTCCTCTTAGCCACGGCTTCCAGGATCTACGAAAATCTTCTCGGTCCATCCAAACTTTTCCTTTAACCGGAAGCACCTGCCAACTCTTGTCTTGAAAACGACTTGCATAGTAAATGACTTCACCAAGTGCAAAGAAAGAAATAATGACAACAATTACTTCAAGGCCATCTGTTGCCTCTTGAATTCCAAATGAGAGTCTATTGATTCCAGTTTGTTGATCAGCTCCAACAAGTCCAAAAATTAGGCCAACAGATAATGAAACTAGCCCTCTAACCCTTGATGATCCAAGAAGAGTTCCAACTGTTGCAAAGGCAAAGACAATTAGCGCTACATATCCAGCAGGTTGAACTTTTAGCGCAAGTTCAGCTAGCGCAGGAGCTGCTGCTGCCAACATTATTGTTGCAATCAGACCTGCCACAAATGAGCCAAGTGCTGCAGTTGTAAGAGCTGCTCCAGCTCTGCCATTTCTTGCCATTTTATGGCCTTCAACTGAAGTAATTACTGAGCCAGCCTCACCTGGGGTATTAAGCAAAATAGAGGTTGTTGAGCCGCCATACATCGCTCCATAGAAGACTGCAGCAAACATAATTAAAGCGGATGTGGGATCAACTGAAAGCGTGACGGGCAGAAGAAGTGCAATAGCTAGAGCTGGACCAATTCCTGGCAGAACTCCAACTAGAGTTCCAAGAAAGGTTCCAAGTAGTCCATAGAGCAGATTCTGAGCAGTTAAGGCATTTGAAAAGCCTTCAAGTAATAAATCTAGATTTCCCACTTATCCCTCAACTTCTCTGGCAAGGCCAAGTAGGTTTTCAAAAATTCCATCGGGCAAGAATATTCTCAAACCTTTAGAAAAGACGAAGTAGACAACTACTGCGAAAACAAAGGAAATTAATATATCTTTCAAAAACTTCCTAGATCCAAATGCATATGCCACACCAAAAAAAGTTAGAG
>VGAJ01000017.1 GCA_016870795.1 Actinomycetota bacterium
TCGCAGGTGTAGAGCACTCGATCCCAATCAAATGAGCAGGCATACCTGCGCATTGAAGCTTTCTGGGTATTTATATTTTCATAAGTCCAAATACTTGGATCTTCATTGCGCTTGATTGCAGCATTTTCTGCTGGGAGACCAAAGGCATCCCAGCCAATTGGATGCATAACGTTAAAGCCTTTTTGCACCCAGTAACGAGCAATCACATCACCTAAGGCATATGCCTCGGCATGGCCCATATGAAGATCGCCCGATGGATAGGGAAACATATCCAGTACATATTTCTTAGGGCGGGGATCACTTGCATCCCCGGATCTAAATGGCGCTAGCTTGTCCCATATTGGTAACCACTTCTCTTGAATAAAGTGAAAGTCATAGGCCGAGAGCATTGCCCTAGATTACCGCCAATTAACTCCAGTTAATTCACTGCTAACGCTCCAGAGGTTTCGAGCCAAGCCTTGATCATAGGCAATAGAGCGAGCTCTTGTTGCTTTTGGAAAACCGCGCATTTCCATCAATCCATCAGGACCAAGATATGAAGCGCCATAGAGATTTGGAAATGTTGCAGCGCAGAGAGTTGGAAGCGCTCCCCTTGATGCTGATTGCGCGATAAGGGCATTAGCAAATGCTGTGCCTCGCTGCTCAATAATGCTTCCACGCATCTTTGGTCCAACGCTCTGCAAATTAGTATTTGCATAACCAGGATGGGCAGCAAATGCGCTAAAACTATAATTGGCTTTTCTAGCAATTCTCTCTAATTCAAATGTAAATAGCAGATTAGCTAATTTACTTGCCCCATATGCCGACCATGGTTGATATTTAATTCTGCCAAGACAGATATCTCTAATTGCATCTTGGCTGCCTTCACCAAAGTTTCCAAATCTATGAGCCGCACTTGAAACTGAGACAACTCTTGATTTGATTCGATCTGCTAAGATTCCAGCAAGAGCAAAGTGGCCTAGGTGATTAACACCCATTTGTAGTTCAAAATCATCAGCAGTCTTTGTGTATGGAGTAGCCATAACCCCAGCATTTAAAATTAAGACATCAATGTCTTGCTTTACTTCTCTCGCTGCTTTTCTTACGCTATTTAAATCGGCTAAATCAAGATGGAGAATTTGAGCTCTCTGGCTTGATAACTCCTTTACTACCTGCTCGGCTTTCTTTAGATCGCGCGCAGCAATTGTTACCTGCGCCCCTGCTCTAATTAGTTCTCTAGCGCTCTCAAGACCAATGCCGCTCGTTGCTCCAGTGATAAGAAAATGTTTGCCGCTTTGATTGCCAATATCGCTAGCGTTCCAGCCGCGCGGAATTACTTGGAGAGCGAGCGCATTTTTCTCTGAGTTGCTATCCATAACGTGGAGCTAAGGGGACTTGAACCCCTGACCCCCTGCATGCCATGCAGGTGCGCTACCAGCTGCGCCATAGCCCCGAACTTTTATTACGTTTTTAAGGTAACAGACCAGACCTTACCTCAAACTACGCCCCACTTTCCTCTCCATATATCGGCTCTGGTAGTGAGCCAGAGTTATGTTCTACTAAAACCCAGCCAGAGCGATGATGGCCATTTTCTATTATCGACCATGAAGCATTGGATAGTCCGCCAAGTGATGACCATTGCTTCATCGGCATATCAAGCATCTTGCCTAAAATACATCGCGCAGTTCCGCCATGAGTTGCAACTATTAGAGTTGAAACATCGCCGCGTAAACCCTTTTCAATTGCCCTAACAGCTCTTGTGGCAATCTCACTTCTCTTTTCACCAACTTCTCCTGCCCTCTCATCATCTCCATCTAACCAATGAACAAATCGATGATAATCCTCAGCTCTATTCTGCTCCCCAGTTTTTCCTTCCCAATTGCCACCATTGGTCTCTCTTAAGTCTGGATCAATGTGAACTTCTAGGCCAGCTAACTTAGCTAGCGCTTCGGCAGTCTTTCTTGCTCTAATTAAATCGCTTGAAATTATTTTCGAAGGTTGAAGATTTAGAAGTAGTGGAGCTGCTCGCTCCGCTTGGCGAATACCAACCTCATTTAAAGCAATATCAGAATGTCCCTGAAATCGATTAGCGATATTCCAATCAGTCTGGCCATGGCGCCAGAGAACTATGCGTTGTCTCTCCATTTTTATTTGCCTGCCTTGAATGCCTCAGCTGCAGCTAGCGCATCTAATTTGATACTTGGACAATCATTCCAAAGCCGATCCAGGCTGTAATACTGGCGTGCCTGCTGAGTTTGAACATGAACTACTAAATCTTGATAATCAAGAAGAATCCAATTCTCTGAACTCTCTCGTCTAGTTGGCTTCTCCCCCAAGAGTGATAATTGACGCTCTACTTCATCAGCAATTGCATCAATTTGCCGCTCATTACCGCCACTAATTAATAGAAATACTTCACTTAAAAGCATCTGTTCTGATAAATCCATGGCAAGTAAATCACTGCCCAGCTTCTCTATAGCGGCAGATGCAGCTATCTGGGTATGTTCAAGCGTTGATTTACGCGGCGGCATAGATCCCTTGGCTTTTTATATAGGCAGCAACGCCGGCCGGCACAAATGAATCAAAAGGCTCTGCTGCCTTTATCAAATTACGAACCTTGGTGGAGGAGATATCTAGCGCGTTTATCTCTATCTGGCTATAGGTAATTGACTTTGCAACATTTGCACTTTCTAATTTCTGGCCAGGGCGAGTAATTACTAGAAATTGCACGCTCTTTGCTACCTGCTCAACCTCTCTCCACTCATCAATTTTTGCAAAAGCATCGCTACCAATTATCCAAACTAGATTATCGCCAGGATTTTGCATGGTGAAATAATCAATGCTCTGAAAAGCATAGCTTGGCCTTGAATCATTAATTTCAAATCTGCTTATCTCAAGCTCTCTATATTTGCTCATGCAATCTTTCAGGGCAATTTCAACCATAGCAAGACGGTGGGCCGCGCTAGCTGCAACGCTCTTCTGCCAAGGGTTGCCAGCAGGAATAACAATCAATTTTTCAAAACGCGCAGAGCTTAAAAGTTCTTCAATGACAAAAAGGTGCCCATTATGAATGGGGTCAAAACTTCCCCCAAATAAGGCGATTGATTTAGTCGCGATCAAGGCGTAGTACTAGATAGAGCATCAGCATTAAAACGGCAAAGGTAAATACTCCAAAAAATACTGGGGAGGCAGGAAGTTCTCGCTTGACCTCACTGAAGCTCTCCATCAGCATCGCAATTGAAAATAACTTCATCACTTTCCTATCCTAACCCTTAGGCCCATTTTGCAATAATTCTATAAAACTCTTCTCATCAAGAGTGGGAACGCCAAGCTCTGCCGCCTTACTTGCCTTGGATCCTGGCTCACTACCAACAACTACATAATCTGTTTTCTTGGAAACCGATGAGGAAACCTTTCCACCCCGCTCGATAATGGCCTCATTAACGCTATCTCGAGTAAAACTCTCTAACGAACCGGTAACTACCATGGTCAATCCTTTTAGCGTTTGGGCTTTATCACTTGATGAAACCCCCGCCATACCCACCCCAGCTTTTTCCCATTTAGCAACAATTTGAGCGCGCCATTCTTGAGCAAAAAATTCTTTAACGCTCTCTGCGATTACTGATCCCACGCCATCAACTGAGGCAAGCTCTTGAGTACTAGCAGCAGCAATTTTTGCAATTGAGCCAAAGTGATTGGCAAGACCTTGCGCTGCAGTTGGTCCAACATGGCGAATAGATAGCGCAACCAAAATTCTCCAGAGTGGTCGCTTTTTTGCTTCATTTAGCGCCTCAAGTAATTTTTCAGCATTAGCGCCAAGTGTTCCATCTTTTTTCTTAAAGAACTCACTCTTTAGTAATTTCTTGCTATCTAGATCAAAGAGATCTGATTCATCAACTATCAACTTATCTTCTAATAGCGCGCTCGTTGCTTCATAGCCAAGTACATCGATATCAAGAGCGGCTCTTGATCCGATGTAGTAGATACGTTCGCGCAGTTGTGCTGGACAACTTCTTGTATTGGGACAGCGAATATCAACATCACCCTGGCTCATGGCGCGAAGCTTGCTGCCGCACTCAGGACAATTACTTGGCATTACAAATGCGCGCTCGGTCCCATCACGGCATTCAAGAACTGGGCCAAGAATCTCAGGGATAACATCTCCTGCTTTTCTAAGAACTACAACATCGCCAATCAAAATCCCTTTTCTTGCTACCTCCTCCATATTGTGAAGGGTGGCATTACTGACACTCGAGCCCGAAACTCTTACTGCCTCCATAAAAGCAAATGGTGTTACTCGCCCAGTTCTGCCAACGCTAACTCTGATATCAAGTAGCTTGGTAGTTACCTCCTCTGGCGGATACTTATAAGCAATAGCCCACTTTGGTGCGCGCGAGGTAAAGCCAAGAGTTTTTTGAGCTTCTCGCTCATTTACCTTTATTACTACGCCATCAATTTCATGCTCAATTCCATGGCGATTTTGCAAGTAATACTCGATAAATTCCTTTACCTCACCCCTATTTTTCGCCACCTTAAAGCGCTTACTAACTGGAAGGCCCCAACTCTTCATTAGTTCATAGCCCTGACTCTGTGTTTCCAGAGTTATTCCATCAAGTGCTCCAATTCCATGAACCACCATTGAAAGTGGCCGTGAAGCTGTCACTCTTGGATCCTTCTGGCGAAGAGATCCTGCAGCTGCATTTCTAGGATTAGCAAAGATGGCCTTTCCAGCCTCTTCAAGTTCATCATTTAATTGTGCAAACTTGCTTAACGGAAAGAAGACTTCGCCTCGAATCTCAACGCGCTGCGGAAGCTGATCTCCAATTAATTGATGTGGAATTTCCTTGATGGTTTTTATATTTAGCGTTACATCTTCACCTGTGATGCCATTTCCTCTGGTAAGCGCTCTTACTAATCGCGATTGCTCATAGAGAAGATTTATCGCAAGGCCATCTACTTTGACTTCGCAGAGCCAGGTATTTTCCTTACTCTCTTTAGCAACCCTTTCAAACCAGGCATCGAGCTCTGATTCATCAAAGGCATTATCAAGGCTCATCATCTTTTCAATATGATCTACTGAATCAAAGTGGGTTGAAAAGCCTCCCCCTACTTCAAATGTGGGTGAGTGGGGATCTCTTAACTTTGGGTTCTTTTCCTCAAGTTTTAGTAGTTCATTCCAGAGTTGATCAAACTCGCTATCTTCAATTACTGGCTTATCTAAAACATAGTAGCGATATTGATGATCCCTAATTGCCTCAGCAAGCTGAGCCATCTTGGCTCTAATTGCGCTATCGCCTGTCATTACTTAGTTCCTGTTATTGTCGCTGAGCCAACTACTCGATCACCATCATAAATAACCATTGCTTGACCTGTTGCAAGTCCATAGATTGGCTGATCAACAACTGCTTTTAGCTCTGGCAGAGGGCCGCTTTCATCAAGAAAGTATTTACAACTATGGGCGCTGCCATGGGCTCTCACTTGAATAAATCCACTCTTTTGCCCACTTGGCTTTGGGCCACACCAGATTGGGCTAAGGCCAGAGACTTCATGGATTGCTAGATCTGCCTTAACTCCAACAACTACGCGGTTATTTACCGGCTCAACCTTTAGAACATATCTTGGCTCGCCTGTCTTCTCTGGAACGCTTAGCGCAAGGCCTCGTCTCTGCCCGATAGTAAAGGTGTAGGCCCCGTTATGTTCTCCTAATTTATTTCCAGCCTCATCAACAATATCTCCAACCTGACTACCAAGTCTCTCTCTTAGCCATCCAGCATTATCGCCAGATGGAACAAAGCAGATGTCATGGCTATCTGGCTTAAGTGCAACAGATAAACCACGTGACTTTGCTTCAAGTCGAACATCATCTTTAGTGGTATCACCAAGTGGAAAATGCGCGCCATTAATCTGCTCTTGATTAAGCACTGCTAAAACATAGGATTGATCTTTTCCAGAATCCACTGCTCGATAGAGCAATCTCTGGCCATCGATATCTTTAGTTTGTGCGTAGTGACCAGTAACCACTCCATCAAAGCCCATCGCCCTTGCTCGATCCAAAACAGCTGCAAACTTAATCTTCTCATTACATCTAAGACAAGGATTTGGAGTGTTGCCGGCCGCGTATTCTGCTAAAAAGTTCTCAACTACGTTTTCATGAAACTCATCTGACATATCCCAGATATAAAAAGGAATTCCAATTACATCAGCTGCCCGTCTTGCATCGTGTGAATCCTCAATTGTGCAGCAGCCTCTAGCTCCGGAGCGATACTTCTTAGGATTTTTTGAGAGGGCAAGATGAACACCAATTACTTCATGTCCAGCCTCTTTTGCTCGCGCAGCAGCAACGGCTGAATCAACTCCTCCGCTCATGGCTGCGATGAGTTTCATATCTTTATTTTCAACCTCGGTAAGCGGCTCGGGCGCGATCAATTACGCGTTTGATACATGCTTCAAGATATTCGATTTCACTCTCGCTATTGCTGATTCCAAGGGAAAAACGCAGAGAGCTGCGGGCTTGAGCCTGACTTCTTCCCATAGCTAGCAGGACATGGCTAGCCTCCTGAACTCCGGCGCTACAAGCAGAGCCGGTGCTACAAGCTATTCCTTCAGCATCAAAAAGAAGAAGCATTGAATCACTCTCAGTCGAAGGAAACTCGATATTGGCAATGCCAGGCAATATCTCTCCCTCTAAAGGCGAATTTAATCTCACATCACTGACCTGACCTTGAATTGTGGAGATAAGTTTTGATCTTAATGCAAATACTTTCTGATAATTGCCCTCCATATCTCGCATCGCAGAAGCTGTTGCAGAAACAAAGGATGCAATACCGGCAGCATTTATCGTTCCGCTTCTAATATCTCTCTCCTGTCCTCCGCCATGAAGTAATGGAGTGATATCAACACCCTTTTTCAAAATCAGAGCAGCAACCCCAACTGGCCCGCCAACTTTATGGGCGCTAACTGTCATGGCAAAGAGACCAAGATCTTTAAAGGAGAGTTTGACTTTCCCAAGACTTTGAACTGCATCGCTATGGAGCGGGATTTTGTAAGCCTCTGCAAGTTTTGCAATCTCTTTAATTGGCTGAATTGTTCCAACTTCATTATTGGAGTGCATCACACTTATCAGAGCTATCTCTTCATGCCGCTCTTTGATTACGGATTCCATCTGCTCAAGATCTATGTATCCATCTTTATTAACATTAATCATCAAAATTTCTGCCTGCCCAGATTCACCAAGCCAGAGCGCTGGATCTAAAACAGCGTGATGTTCGAAAGATGAAATTAGAATCAATTTTCGCTTTGGATCTTCTTTTAGTCGGTGCCAGAAGATTCCTTTAATGGCTAGGTTATTAGCCTCAGTTCCTGATGCGGTGAAGATAATCTCACTTGAGTGGCAGCCAATGAGGTTAGCTAGAGTTTCTCTTGACTCCTCCACTTTCTTTCGCGCCAAGCGTCCATTGCTGTGAAGGCTTGATGGATTTCCCACCAGTTTTGATTGCTCAATAAAGCTCTCAAGTGCCACCGATGAGATCGGGGTGGTTGAAGCATGATCGAAATAGACCTGAGGCATATTGCTAATTCTAAATGTCTTTAGGAAAAGCGCTTAATGGAGCCGGACTTTAAGCGCGTTTAGCCGAGATTGCTTGCCCAACTTGAGGCAGAACTGCAAATAAATCTCCAACCACACCAAAATCAGCTACATCAAATATTGGAGCTTCTGGATCTTTATTAATCGCCACAATTGTCTTTGAGGTCTGCATGCCCGCTCGATGTTGAATTGCGCCAGATATACCGCACGCTAAATAAAGTTGTGGGCTAACCGTCTTTCCAGTCTGACCAACTTGATGAGTATGTGGATACCAACCAGCATCGGTAGCTGCTCTTGATGCGCCAACTGCTGCGCCAAGTAAATCTGCTAGCGCTTCAACCGGTTTGAAATCTCCATTTGTTCCGCGTCCTCCAGAGATAACTACTTTTGCCTCTGTTAGCTCTGGCCTACCGCCTTTAACAGCAGGTTTGGAATCAGTAATAGTTACAAGTTTTGCCTTTTCTGAAATGAGAACTTCGACTTTTTCAAAAGCTGGCGCACTTGCTCCAACTTCAGCCTCAATTGCTGAGGGGCGAATAGTTATCACTGGAATTCCTGCACTAACTTTCGAAGAGACTGTAAATGAACCACCAAAGACTGATTGGGTAGCGCTTAGATCAGAGGTGAAATCGATAGCATCAGTAATAACTCCGCTATTTAGCCTAATCGCCAATCTTCCTGCTATCTCTTTTCCTGCAGAGGTTGAGGGAATCAAGATTGCATCAGGCTTTACTCTTTCAACTACCTGAGTAATTGCATCAAGAATGCAGCCTTGGCCGTGCTTTGCAAAATCATTACTTTCAACTGCAATGACCTGTCCAATAACAGTATTTGCTAATTGCTCACTTAAGGCTTGGCTCTGACCCTCTGGCGCAAGGATTAGCCCAACGCAATCGCCTGCGCGCTTAGCAAAAGTTGCTAGCTCCCCAGCAGTTTTTGCCACTTTTCCTGAGGCGTGATCGACCAAAATCAATACCTTTGCCATCGCTAGACCAATCTCTTTTCTTGGAGAAACTCAGCAAGTTTTAATCCGCCCTCACCGCTATCTTCTATCTTGATGCCTTTATCGCGAGGCGGACGAGCCTTTGCATCTAATACTGCGCTCCAGGCGCCACTTATTCCAACCTCACTTGGGGAAATTCCAATATCGCTAAGGCTTTTGGTTGCGATTGTTTTCTTCTTAGCAGCCATGATTCCCTTAAATGAGGGATAGCGAGGTTCATTTATTTTTTCAATAACGCTAACAACGCAAGGAAGAGCTGCCGACATAACTTCAACGCCGCTCTCACTCATTCTGGCAATTTCAACGCTAGAGGATGAAGGATCAACTTTTACAGATCCTGCAAAAGTAAGTTGGGCCCAACCAAGTCGCTCTGCAAGCATTGCAGGAATAACGCTCATACGTGCATCAGTTGATTCGGTGCCGCAGAAAACTAAATCAAAACCACCATCGCTAATTACTTTTGCTAATACTTTTGAGGTAGTGAGCGCATCAGAGCCGCTTAGAGCTGGATCACTGATCAATATCGCTTCATCAGCTCCCATTGATAGACCTTTACGTATTGCCTCACTGGCCCGATCTGGTCCCATAGAAATTAAGGTGATGCTATGAGTTGCTCCTGCTGCATTTAACGGTTCAACAATTCGAAGCGCTTCTTCAATGGCATATTCATCTAAATCATTTAGAACTGCATCAACGCTGGCTCGATCAAGAAGTCCATTGACCATTTTCTTCTCGGCCCATGAATCTGGGACTTGCTTGACACAGATCGCTATCTTCACGGGACTTATGTTACTGGGCAGTAACCTTGCTCTCCACTCCAATTGATCGCTATGGGGTGGCATCAATAAAGATAAGGAGAGTGCTTGAATAGCAAAGTGAAGCCGGCCAATCCCCACATTCTCGGCAGTCAGGTTAGAAATGGCGGCACCGACTTTGCGATCTGGGCCGCAGAGGCTGCTAGTCGAGTAGAGCTCTGCCTCTTTGATCCAGTAGATAGCGGCTTTGCTGAGAGGCACTTTGAATTAACTCATAGAGATGGAGCTATCTGGCATGGGCATATAGAAGGTGTGGGAGTTGGGCAGAGGTATGGATATCGAATCCATGGCCCTTGGAAGCCTGAAGCAGGAGCAAGATTTAATCCAGCAAAACTTCTCATTGATCCCTACGCACATCTTCTAGAAGGCGAAGTTATTTATAGCCCAGAGATTTATGGCCACCGCGCTTTGGCAAGCGATGGCTCTGGCGATACAAATGAAATAGATGATCGAAACTCTGCCGGCTTTATTCCATTCTCTGTAGTAACTGCAAACGCGCCAAGAATTCTAAGTCGTCCAAACACTTCTTGGAAAAGAACTCTCATCTATGAAGCCCATGTAAAAGGATTAACAGCTAAGAATTATGAGATTCCAGAGGCAGAGCGTGGAAGCTATAAAGCGCTCTCTCATCCATCAACAATAAAATATTTAAAAACTCTTGGCATAACCGCACTTGAGCTTCTTCCTATTCATCACTTCACAACGGAAGTTGCAGTTGCAGCAAGAGGGCGAGTAAATCACTGGGGTTATAACCCAATTGCATTCTCAGCTCCTCACCGGGGTTATGCAGCAACTGATGACCCAATTGGCGAACTGCAGGCAAGTATCGATGCGCTTCACTTGGCAGGCATTGAGGTAATTCTTGATGTCGTTTATAACCATAGCGCTGAAGAAGGTTTAGCAGGGCCTACCTATAGCTTTAAAGGAATTGATAATCGCTATTTCTATCGCCATAGAGATCAATCGCAATATGAAGACTTAACCGGCTGTGGAAATACTCTAGATAGCAGAAACCCATTTGTCACTCAGATGATTATTGATTCACTTAAATGGTGGTCACAGATAATTGGCGTTGATGGATTTAGATTTGATCTAACAAGTGCAATCTGGGGCCAGAGCGGCACCGATTTAATTGCAGCGATATTAGATGATCCAATTTTAAGTCAGCGAAAATTAATTGCAGAGCCTTGGGATGTAACTACCTATCAATTAGGAGCTTTTCCACACCCCTTTAGAGAATGGAATGATGCCTATCGGGATGGCTTAAGGCAATTCTGGCTAGCTGATAACGCAAATAACTCATCTTCTGGGGTTTCCAATCTTGCAAAGAGAATTGCAGGTTCGGATGACATCTTCTCATCTCGCGGGCCAACATCATCCATTAATTTCATCACGGCCCACGATGGTTTTACTCTAAATGATCTAACCTCATTTTCTCAGAAAAATAATGAGGTAAATGGCGAAGGCAATCGCGATGGCAGTAATGAGAATAGATCTTGGAATCTAGGAGTTGAAGGGGCAAGTAGCGATTTAGAAATAATTGCTAAGAGAGCCCAATTGCAAAGATCAATGCTTGCCACTCTCTTACTTTCATCTGGAGTTCCGATGATTGCTATGGGTGATGAGGTATCTAGAACGCAGCATGGCTGCAATAATGCATACTCTCTCTCGCCAAATCATCGCCCTGATAGCAGAGAAAATCTCTATGGCGCATGGGCCCTAGATTGGAAGCTAAATGATCTGCAAAAAACTGCTTTAGAATCCTTAGCAACGCTTAGCCAAATTCGCACTAACTACTTGATTGATGCTGCTGAAGAGTTCTTCACTGGCGATCTTGATCAGGAAAGCCTTAGAAAAGACATTGCCTGGTTTCAAAGTGATGGAAGTGAGATGGCTGAGGCAAGCTGGCTTGAACCCCAACTTCGCTATCTTGGCTTTGCTATCGATGCAAGAGATGCTCAAGGTTTATTTGTTGCAATCAATGGCGGGGCAAGTGAGTTAGATTTCAAGTTACCAGGGTCTAGTTGGGGCAATTCCTATCGAAGTATCTTTGACTCAAGTCAGAGCCTCTCTGACTTTGCTCCGATTCTAAAAAAGCCTGATGATACTTTCTCAATAAAAGCTTTGACTCTGCAGATCTGGTTAATAAATCGGAGTTAATCGACTTTAAAAACTACTGAAACGGTTGAAGTAATTGTCTTATCAATCGTTTGAGTGTCATAAAAACCACCAGAGGAGGTATCAACTGAGTCAGGTGATGTGACTTGGAAAGGCCCTGATCGAACGCTCATTACTGCTCCAACGCTGCCCCCTGTTGCTTCAACAATTGCCTCAGCACGTATCTTGGCATCAGCCATCGCTTCTTTAAGTAACTCTGGGCGAAGCTCACTTAACTGAGAGACATAAAACTGTGGTCCATAGTTGGTAACGCTAATTCCGCTTTGAAGAAGAGATCCAATCTGATTACTTAACTTAAAAATCAACTCAACATCATCACTTCTAACAGTTATCGCTCTTGAGGCGCGATAGTTAAGAATTCGTCCGGTGCTATTTCCATTTGAATACTCTTCTTGCGGATAGGCAGAGACAGAGCCAAGTTCAATTGCTCCACTTGCAACTCCTCCATCTGTTAAATACTCGGTGACAGCAAGAGTTGTAGCTTCAACTTTTCTCACTGATTCAGAGATTGTGGGAGCTACTTGCTCGGCATTTAAAGTCCATACTGCGCGATCTGCTTTAGCATTAACTCTGGCAGAGCCAGTAACTGTTATTCCTTCACTACTTCTTGAGGCAAAACCAGAACCAACTTGGTTTAGACCAAGCCCAATTGCAACTGCTAAAACTGCAGATGCTGCAATTAAAGTTATAGATTTCTCTCTCTGGCTCTCACTCATACCGAGAGCCTATCAGCAAGACTTGATGCTGCTTCAATTTCCACCCTGCGAAAAGGTTCAAGAACATCATCCCAAGGCCTTCCCATCAACTTCTCAAGTGCAATTGTTAAATCACTCTGACTTAGATTTTGAGTGATAGCACTCTTTAACATATCTTCACTAACTACTATCTGTCCCTGGCTATTTATAGATCCTCGATAGAGTCCAAGTTCTTTGGTATAGAAATAAATAGACCCTTCAGAGGAACTGAACTCAGAGAGTTCAAAGATTAGATAGCTCCAAGATTTAAGGGCGTTAACAATCTTTGCCCCACTTCCAATTGCGCTGCTATAACTCATCTGCCCTCGATAAGAGCCTGGCTTTAATACTTGGCTCTGCCAATTAATATTTACCCTTTCATTAAGCTCTCGCTCTAGCCCGGCCTCGAGATGTTTTATTAGCGCTTTAGGGCATGAGTAGATATTCAGCCGGCCATGGCAGTAGCCGATCTCACTTGGGCTATAGGTAATCAAGAGCTGCTCCTTATATATAAGGACGTATCTATCTCTTAGATGCGACCTTCCCCAGCCCACCTAGCGATAGCGCTCTTGCAATAGGTGAATTCTTGCCATAGTTCCACGCTTATTTCAATAGGTCAGGGCGATATCCCCTTTTTTGATATTCGCACCTTCAGGGTAGGCTTGGCGCTAGTCCAACGCTTATCAGTACCCGCTTGCTAGCTTTCGCTTGAATCGGTATCGCTGTAGAACGGAACGACTGGCGAACGTGGAATTCACGTTTGTCCCCAAAATACCGAAGGAAAGTTATAAATGGCAACAGGTACAGTTAAGTGGTTCAACTCTGAAAAGGGTTTTGGTTTCATCGCTGTTGATGGTGGCGGACAGGACGTATTCGTTCATTACTCTGCTATCCAAGGAAACGGCTACAAGTCCCTTGAAGAGGGTCAGTCAGTAACGTTTGAAGTTGTCCAGGGACCAAAGGGTCCTCAGGCAGATGCAGTTACTGCTAACTAATTACACTAACTAGTTATAGAAAAGCCCCAGAGAAATCTGGGGCTTTTTTTATTTCCC
>VGAJ01000018.1 GCA_016870795.1 Actinomycetota bacterium
GAATTGGCGCTTGGGGAGTCTCTGACCTAGATTTAGCCGCTGAACGATCCCTGATAGCTCAATTGGCAGAGCAGCCGGCTGTTAACCGGCAGGTTCTTGGTTCGAGTCCAAGTCAGGGAGCTTTTCATTTAGACTCATCCCTATGGCAATGGTCCGTATTCGTGTAGCTCTTCCTGATCGCCCAGGATCTTTAGGCGCTGTGGCATCTGCAATTGGTTTTGCTGGCGGAGATATTCGCGGCCTTGTTGTCCTCTCATCTGAAGGTGGAAGAGGCATAGATGACATCACAGTGGCATTTCCCGGAAGTGATCCACAAGATTTAGTGAATGTATTAAGCGCAATTGGCGGCGTTGAAGTCATCTCCGTAACGCCGGTCGTTTAAGAAATAACTTTAGCTCCATCACTTGGTAGCGAATCAAAAAATCTAGGCGCTTTAAATCCATTCTTAGCAAAAGCTTTCTCAATTGCCAGAGAAATTGCTCCGGCATCACTTTCATTAATTAGCGCAATAGCGCTTCCGCCAAAACCGCCCCCCACCATTCTTGCCCCTAGGGCTCCAGAGCTAAGTGCGGTATTAATGGCTAGATCTAATTCAGGGCATGAGACTTCATAATCATCTCGAAGCGAGTTATGAGATTGATTTAATAATTGGCCAAGTGCTTTAAAATCTCCAGTTTCAAGAGCCTTTACTGCATCTAATACTCGGGCCATCTCGCTTACACCATGTCGTGCTCGTTTAAATTGAATATCACTTAACTTTGTTTTATGGGCTAGCAAGCTCTCCATACTTAATTGGCGCAGGGAGGCAATTGAAAAGATCTTTGCCACCTCCTCGCAGCTCTCTCGCCTCTTGGCATAACCACCATCAGTTAGGGCGTGGTGAGCCTGGGTATCAATTATCAAAAGCCGTAAAGAGTTTGAAGCAAAATCAATTTTGATATGTCGAGTTGAGAGATCCTGGCAATCAAGTAATAGTCCATAACCAGCTTTTGCCATCAGCGAAATTGATTGATCCATAATTCCGCAAGGCACTCCGACATACTCATTTTCTGCCCGCTGGGTCAGGCGAGCTAACTCAGGTAAAGTTTTTTCTAAGTGAAATAGATGATTCAGTGCGGTAGCAAATGAGCACTCAAGGGCAGCTGAAGAAGATAATCCAGCGCCAAGTGGCACCTTTCCATCGATATAGATATCAAGGCCAGAATCAATTTCCATCGCCCAGATCACGCCATAGATATATCTAGACCAGGCAGATCCATCTTTTGCAGCGATTGCTTCTAAATTACTTTCAATCATTTCATTCTTCTTCTGCGCTGAAATAATTCTTATTTTTCTGTCATCTCTTTTGGAAACAGCACACTTAGTTACTGCATCGATAGCGAAGGGGAGAACAAAGCCCCCACTGTAATCAACATGTTCGCCAATCAAGTTCACTCGACCTGGAGCGCTTGCTACTACTGCAGGGGGATAGCCAAAGCCTTTAGTGTATAACTCTCTTATATCCACTTTGTTTTAAAGCGCCACATCGCGTAGCTGCGCCGCAGATTGCTCTGGCTTTAGATCCATCATAAATGCACCAAATGCAGATTCAGATCCTGCCAAATACTTTAACTTTCCTGGCGCTCGTCTAACTGAGGCTATCTGCCAATGCAGACGCGTTACATCTCTTCCCACTCTTACTGGCGCTTGATGCCAGGAGGCGATGTAGGGCATCGTTACACCAAAGACTCCATCAAGTCTAAGTAAAACTTCTTTAGCAAGAGGAGCAAATGCATCTGATGCAGCTTCATCAAGAGCTATAAAGTCAGGGACACTTCTTCTTGGTGCAAGATGAATTTCAAATGGATATCTTGAGGCATATGGCACATAGGCAACCCATTCCTCATTTTGAGCAACTATGCGCACTTTATCTGAAAGCTCTCTAGCTAAAATATCATCAAGAAGAATATTTCCAGTCTTCTTTTTGTGAGCAGTTGCAACTGCTAGCGCTCTCTCTGCTTTTGGAGGTAGATAGGAGTAGGCATAAATCTGACCATGAGGATGATTAAGAGTTACACCAACTTCCTCCCCTCGATTTTCAAAGGCAGCTATGTATTCAATATAGGAAAGCTCAGAAAGCTCTGCAGTGCGATCGCGCCAAGCCTCAAGAACAGTTCTTATCTGGCGGTGTGAGAGATCTTTAAAAGAGGCTTCATAATCCGATGTAAAACAGATAACTTCACACTTTCCTGCTGATGCAATTGCTGGGCTCGAAAAGTCTGGATTATCTAGTGCTTCGAAACTAGATCTGGGAGCAGCAAGTGATGGAGAGCGATTATCAAAGACCACCACTTCATAATCACTTTCTGGAATTTCGGTAAGTAAGCCTGGCTTACTTGGCGCGAGTGGATTTAATTCTTTAGGTGGTAGAAATACTCGTTCCTGGCGATGGGCTGCAATAACTACCCATTCATTATTTAATGGATCAAGCCGCATTTCGCCGATGCCTGGTTGCTCTTCACTGCTTCTTTGATCTACTGCGTTGCGTGATTGGCCCTTTGTGTCGTAGTAGCGGATGGTGCGCCCATCCATGAGCGTGGCATCACTTCGAATAACGCCTGCGGGGAGTTTCTTACTCGACATAATGGCTATTACTCTACCCGTATGTCTTCTCCAATACCTTCATCTAAGGCCGGGGCCAGGGCGCAGCTAAGCAATGGCGGCGTTGATTTACTCCTTGAGGTTATAGATGGCGCGCCGGTTATTAGATATTGGGGCGCAAGTTTTAAGGGCGAGGCAAGTGAACTACTTTTTGATCGCTCCATTGCAAATAGTGATTTTGATGCAGTTACTAATCCAGGAATGATGCGAGAGCACTCAAGAGGACATTTGGGATATCCCACAATAAAGGGACATAGAGCAGGTCTTGATTGGTCAACAAAATTTAGCGTTAAAGAATTTAAAAGCGATAAGAGTAGTTTTCAAATTCAATTAGAAGATAAGGATGCCAAGTTAATTCTTGATATCAGCGCATCTCTAGATCAATTTGGAGTATTAAAAGTTTCCCAGGAAATAACTAACCTTGGCGACACTTATTTTCTAGATGAGTTAAATTATTGGATGCCGCTTAGTGATAGCGCGACGCAGAGTTTAGACTTTGTTGGGCGCTGGTCTAATGAGCGCAATCCGCAGCGGCGAGATATTGCAATTGGCAGATATGTTAGAGATAGCCATGAGGGACGACCTGGGCATAATTCCACGATAGGGATGATTGCTTTAGAGAAAGAGACTAATTTTGCATCCGGGCAATCCTGGGCGCTAAGCCTTGCTTGGAGCGGTGATAGCCAATATTGCATCGAAAAAAATTACGAGGGAAGTGCAAGCATTTCAGCCGGAGAAGTACTTCTTCCAGGCGAAGTGATTCTTGAAAAAGGTCAGAGCTATAGAGCCCCTGATCTCTTTGCTCTCTATTCAAGTGCTGGCCTTGATGGACTTTCCTCAAATATGCATAAGCATTTAAGAGCAAGAAGTGTGCATCCAAAAACTCCTCGTCCTATGACGCTTAATTTGTGGGAGGCAATCTACTTTGACCACAATGAGGAAAAGATTAGGAAGATTGTTGATAAGGCAGCCGAAGCTGGCTTTGAGCGAGTTGTCTTGGATGATGGTTGGTTTGGCTCTAGAAGAAGCGATCTAAGCGGCCTTGGTGATTGGCAGGTAAGCAAAGAGGTATGGCCAAGCGGTCTTGGATCACTTGCTAATTACATAAGAGATAAAGGCATGGAGTTTGGCCTCTGGTTTGAAGGCGAGATGGTTAATCCTGATTCAGATCTCTATCGCTTACATCCCGATTGGATATTAAAGGTTGGCAATCGGGTAGGTCCAACGTGGCGCCATGAGTTGGTCCTTAATCTTGATAATCAAGATGCATATAACTATGTGTTGAATTCAGTAGACAAAATTCTTACTCAATACCAGATTACCTATATCAAATGGGATCACAATCGAGTTCTTATTGATGCGGGCTCAAATAATCGAGCTGCAGTAAGAAAGCAAACTCAAGGACTTTATCGTCTCTTTGCTGAGTTAAAGAAGCGCCATAAAAATCTAGAGATTGAATCTTGCGCTTCAGGGGGAGCAAGAATTGATCTAGGAATTATTGATTTAGTCGATAGATTCTGGACCAGCGACAATAATGACGCTCTTGAGCGGGCCAGAATCCAGAGATGGAGCGCGCAATTTATTCCGCCAGAGTTACTTGGAACTCACATTGGAGCAGACCCTGGTCATCAAACTGGAAGATCTATCTCAATTTCCTTTAGAGCCTTAACTGCTCTCTTTGGCCACGCAGGTGTAGAGCGAGATATCACCCAACTTTCTAGTAGTGAGTTAGCTGAGCTAAAGAGTTGGATTACTCTCTATAAAGCAAAACGCAAACTTCTTCATAGCGGGGATGTTATCCGCATCGATTATCCGAAGGATTCTCACTATCTCCATGGCGTCATTGCTAGTGATAAGAAATCAGCGCTATTTTCTTTCTCATGTCTTGAGACCAGTCCAGAGTCTCACCCGCCGCGCATGCGCATAAGAGGACTTGATTCTGATCGCAGATATAGCGTTAAGGTTTTAAGTGGAGGTCAAAAATCAAATTTCATGGCTATCGAGCCGCCCATATGGATTACTACTGGTCTTGAATTAACTGGATCAGAGCTTGAAAATATAGGTCTTAGCGCGCCAATCTTGCGCCCAGCATCAGCGCTCTTAATTGAAATAACTGCGCTTTAATCAAGCCAGTTTAGAGTCTTTTCAATTGCTTTCTTCCAATTTTTAAACCCTGTAGTTGCAAGCGTGCTGGCCTTATCTGGCTTAAAGCGCTTATCTTCGCGCCACTTGGCTTTTAGCTCACTAGTATCTTTATAAAAACCTGTTGCAAGTCCTGCTGCATAGGCTGCGCCAAGGGCGGTAGTTTCAATTATCACCGGCCGAATTACTTCAACTCCCATAATATCTGCCTGCATCTGCATACATAATTCATTAGCAGTAATTCCGCCATCTACTCTAATTTCAGTAAGAGCAACTTTGCTATCAGCGCTCATCGCATCTAATACATCGCGGGTTTGATAACAGATTGCTTCAAGTGCTGCTCTGGCAAGGTGTGCTTTAGTAGCAGCTCTACTTAATCCAACAATTACCCCTCTTGCATCACTTCGCCAGTAAGGGGCAAAGAGTCCTGAAAATGCAGGAACAAAATAAACCCCACCATTATCACTAACGCTCTTTGCTAGCTGTTCAACTTGGGGAGCTGAGGTAATAATGCCTAATTGATCCCTAAGCCATTGAATCGCAGATCCAGTAACCGCTACAGAGCCCTCAAGTGCATATCGCGCATTGTCGTCACCAAATTTATAGCAGAGCGTTGTTAATAGGCCATGCTTAGATCTAACGATTGATGTTCCAGTATTTAGCAGAGCAAAGTTTCCGGTGCCATAGGTCGTTTTTGATTCTCCAAGTTCAAAACAAGTCTGTCCGACCATCGCTGCTTGTTGGTCGCCAAGAATTCCAGAGATAGGAACTGCGCTTGCAAGTGGTCCATTACTCATGCTGTGGCCATAAACTTGCGAAGAAGATTTGATTTCAGCAAGTATTTGAAGAGGAATTTCAAAGATTTCTAAAAGCTCACTATCCCAATCAAGGCTCTCAAGGTTCATAAGTAGAGTCCTGCTGGCATTGGTCACATCGGTGTAGTGGACCCCGCCATTTACTCCACCCGTTAAATTCCATAGCAGCCAAGAATCAATGGTTCCTGCCAGCGCCCTTCCATCCTTTACTGCCAGGGCAACTTCGGGAGAATTCTTAATTAGCCAATTGATCTTGCTTGCTGAGAAGTATGGGGCGATAGCAAGGCCGGTTTTATAGACGACCTTTTCTTTAACCTGATCACTTAAGGCGTTTAGAAACTCCGCCGTCCTTGTGTCTTGCCAGACTATGGCGTTATGAAGGGGTAGTCCGGTGCTCTTATCCCAGATAAGGGTGGTCTCTCGCTGATTCGTTATTCCAATTGAGTTCAAATCTGAGCCTTGTATACCAGCCCTCTTTAACGCGCCAGTAATAACGCTGATGCAAGCTCGCCAGATTTCCGCTCCATCATGTTCAACCCATCCTGCTTTGGGGAGAATTTGAGAATGTTCTAATTGTTCTTGTCCAACGATTTGACCAGTTTGATTAAAGATTATGAAACGAGTGCTTGAGGTCCCTTGGTCGAGAGCGCCGATGTAGCCCATAGCCCGTATCCTAAGGGGCGTGTCCATATCTAATTCCAGCCTAAATACCGCCACGCGAGGCTCTGCGATTGCTGCTTTGAGTGAGAGCGAATTTGATATTTTGGTAATTGGCGGCGGAATTAATGGTGTGGGAATTGCTCTTGATGCTGCATCACGAGGGCTAAGCGTTGCTTTAGTTGAAAGTGGCGACTTTGCATCAGGAACTTCCTCAAAATCTTCAAAGTTAATTCATGGCGGACTTCGCTATCTTGAACAATATGACTTTCGTCTTGTAAGAGAGGCGCTATATGAGCGAGAGTTAATGGTCACTACGCTCTCACCTCATTTAGTTAAGCCAGTTTCATTCCTCTATCCACTCCATGAAAAACTAATTGAGAGAACTTATGTGGGAGCTGGAATGGCGCTCTATGACGCGCTACGAGGCTTTAAGAGGGCGCTTCCTTGGCATAAGCATTTATCCCAGAAGAAGGTAAGTGAGATTGCGCCATCACTGCGCCTTGATGTAATAACTGGAGGATTTCAATACTTTGATGCTCAAGTAGATGATGCTCGCCATACTATGAGCATTGCTCGAACTGCTGCTAAATATGGCGCAGTGATTACCACAAGAACTAGATGTGAAGAAGTCATTAAAAATGGCAAGCGAGTAGTTGGCGCAAAGATTAGAGATCTATTAAGTGATGAGATAATTGAAGTCCGTGCAAAAGCCACGATTATGGCATCAGGGGTTTGGAGTGATCAGCTCCATGAGAAGTTTGGACTAAAAGCCGGATATAGCGTACGTATGTCTAAGGGTTCACACATTGTGGTGCCCAAGAGCGCAATAAACTCTCAAAGTGGCGTAATTATTAAGACCGATGTTTCTGTGCTTTTCATTATCCCTTGGGGCGAGCAATGGATAGTGGGAACAACTGATACTGATTACCAAGAGAGCAAAGAAGAGCCACTAGCAAGCAGTGATGATGTTTCATACATAATTAATCAAGCTAATCGAGTACTTGAGCCCAAGCTAAGAAGCGATCAAGTAGTCGGTGTATTTGCAGGCCTTCGCCCACTTGTTTCAACCGATCCTGACTCACCAACAACTACATTATCTAGAGAGCATGTCGTTGATAGCCCTACACCTGGCTTTGTTTCAATTGCTGGCGGTAAATACACCACATATCGCGTGATGTCAGAGGATGCTGTTGATGAGGCTGTAAATCACTTAAGGCGGATCGTTCCTGATTCAACAACTGAAAACCTTGCCATCATTGGCGCTGAAGGTTATTCAGTATTGATAAATAAGATTCCAAAACTCGCTAAAGAGTATGGTCTATCTGAAGAAACCATCAGACATCTTCTTGATCGCTACGGATCTTTATTTGATGAAGTCCTAGCTCCAGCAAAAGAAGATACTTCACTGCTTGAGCCTCTAATTGAAGGCTTGCTATATATAAAAGCAGAAGCGCTCTATGCCATAACCCATGAAGCAGCCCTCAGTATTGATGATTTATTATCAAGAAGGACTCGAATTGCATTTGAAGCAAATGATTCTGGGCTGAGTATTACTAGTTACTTAGGCGAACTACTTGGCAAATTTGCAGGCCTTGAAAAGAAAGAGATCACCAAATCAATAACTGAATATGAGCAGATTATTATGCGCCAAAAGAAAAATTTAGAGAGAGCTACTCTGATAGAGAGTAAAGTAGGTTAATTCTTAATTTGATTCTTGCAGGAATCAAAAGGTACTACTGGTTTAGTTGGCTTTGGCGTTGGAGTAACAACAACTTCAGGTCCTTGAATCAGATTAATTGATAAGTCTTGGCGATTTTCTAAATGCGTTCCAGTTTGATCAACAAATGCGACATACCCTTGCGTAAGACCTGCAGGAAGATTCCTTAGAGTTAGAGTCCAGATTCCAGCCCTATCTCGAACCGGGCTCTGTTCCACTTTAACTACTGGGCCCCCGCCCTCAACCGGACTTCTCCTAAAAGCTACGGTTCCAGTAACAACGGGCTCTCCGCTTGGGCGTTTAACTTCAACTTTAATTTTTACTGGCTTATCGGTACTACTTGCACTAACGCTAGTGATAAGCAGAGTGGTCGGTTCCTTTACCGGCAGATAATCGCCAACAGCAGGGGTCCAGATACCTCTTGTTAATTGGAGAAAAGAGGCGCTATCTCCTCTAAATACATTTAAATCAACCCTTGGTGATGGCACTCCATATTTCTCGCCAATTCCACAAGATGAATACTGCCAGATTTGCCAGAGTGATGAGCAGTTAGCAGTTGACCAGGAGTGAACAAAGCAGCCAAACTCTTTTCTTCCCGGCTCAGCAATCGGATCTGCAGGATTGATTCCATATTGCGCTTTCCATAGCGGATATTGGCGCAATTTCTCACTTCTAACCATCGCCTGTTCGAGAAATGTTGGATAAGAATAAAGAAATGGCTTACGGCCAGTTTTTTCATACATAGCTTCAAGCCAAGTTTCAGCCCAGAGAGTGACCAATGACTTTGGTGCATACTTGCTACAACTGCCATTGGTAACTTGCACACAGTTGTATTCCAAATCAAGAGCGTATGGCAGATCTCGCTCGGTGTAGCCACCTAGGCTGGAAAGCCTCCATAACGCTTTTTGTGCTTGAGCTTTAGCATCCAGAATTACAGATTCTTTATTGGTCGTATTGGGCAAAATTGTGTAGTGATAATAACCGGTATAGATACCTGCTGCTTGGGCTGCATCGCGATCCATCAAGAGATACTTAAGGGCAAGAGCGTCCGCATCATCTCTTGTATCTGATGCTTTAATCATTACGAATCTAATTCCTGCGTTGTACATCTTCACAAAGTCAATCGGTTTATCTTGTGGATGCTGCCAGCGGCTTATATCGGTGCCATGAATGCGACCGCCAGGACCGCTAAGTGAGATTAATTCATCAGGAGTAGAAATGGCTGGGTTCTGCTCAATCACAATTCTCCTTGTCTTTGTGGTGAGTGTTTTTCCTCCAATAATCACTTTTGCTCGATAAGTTGCGTTGGCAGCAAGGGCTGTGGCTCTTGCTTGAATCCTCCAGGCTCCGCTTGGAGTCGATTTAGTTCTAAGGCGGGTATCACTCCAAGAGTTACCAATTTTGACATCAATTTTTACCACAGCGTTTTTTACCTTCGGCTTAATAACGCCATGAAAGGTTACTTTGTAATCAGGAAATGCAGGAGTCTGAGTTAGATTAAAAGATGAAGTTGTTGCCGCCTGCGAAATAGGGGAACTGGTATTGGCCAGTAGCGCCCAAATGAGTAAGAGTAGGGATATGCGGCGGGGAGAATTCACTCGGTAATTATGACGATACTTACTCCAAAAATCTCTTCTATTGCCGCTTCCAAGGCGTGGCGGTGAGAATCTTTTCTAACCTGAGCATAATTATGTGCTCCACTTAACTTCTCAGCATCAATGAAGGAAAGCTTAAGTTGATTGTCATTAAAGCTAACCAATCTGGCATCAAAGAATGCCAGCCATGCCACGCGGTTATCTCGCTCAAGAAGATCTAAGACATCATTCCAGCGAGATTTAATCTCTACTAATTCCATGGTTTTATGCTAATTAATGATGGCAAAGATTACTGCGGCAATTCCGATAATCCATGTGATGGTTCTGCCGAAAGATTTTGCTAGAAAGGCTTTACCGAAATTTAAATAAGTCAGGGCAAAGATGATCACACCTGTTCCTGATATCAGCACCGTTTTTAAGACAAGGTCGCTAGCTCCCGTTTGGTAACGTAGATTAATTAGTCCAAGGGCGAAGAGGGCATAAGCTAAGTATCTAAGATATGAAAGTGGGCTCATTTTCTGCTCTCCGTGACATCCTGTCTAGATTGAGATGGAAGTAGCCACGCTCTTGATGGATCAAAGGAGTACTTGGCTATTTTTCCTACCGGAACAATCTCATCATAAATTGGATCTGAGACTACTGAGATTATTCTTCCCTCATGAGTATCTAAGGTGTATTCAACGTGATTTCCATAGAAAACAACATTTTCAACTAATCCTTCACCTTTGCCAGGCTTTGAACTTCTGCTCTTAGCGGAGGTGACCAAGATTGATTCAGGACGAACCAATAAGACTGGCTTGCTTGAAGAAAGAGCTTTTGAGTGAGCAGCAACTACCATTTTCTTGCCACTAACCTCGATTTTGGCCTTGTTTGCTGCAGCTTTGCTAAAAGTTTCAACTGCTAAGAAGTTTGAGCGCCCAATGAAATCAGCAACAAATACCGTTGCTGGTCTGCGATAAACCTCATCAGGTGTGCCAACTTGCTCCACAACTGCATTTCGCATAACCACAATCCGATCAGAGAGGCTCATCGCTTCATCCTGATCATGCGTCACAAAGATGCTGGTAATACCTA
>VGAJ01000019.1 GCA_016870795.1 Actinomycetota bacterium
TGGGACTACCAGTAGGACTTGCTTCACCTTCATCTGTATCAATCTATGGGGCTAAGGTCGATTTCAAAAGTACTTTGGTAATTGCCTTGAGTCAGAGTGGAAGATCTCCCGACCTAATAACTTTTGCTAGCGCCGCTAGAGAAGGTGGAGCTCTATTGATCGCTATGACTAATAATTCAGATTCTCCGCTAGCAAAAGCTGGTGATATTCACATTGATCTTTCTGCCGGACCTGAAGTTGCAGTTGCTGCCACTAAGAGTTATTCAGCTGAGCTCCTAGCATCTTTGCTATTAGTTGATAACTGGATGGGCAACAAGGAAGAAGTAAGGTCACATCTAGTTGATTCATCTAGAGAATGTATGGATAACTTGAGCGAGGTCGATAGCTTTGCTAACTCACTTGATGCGGTAAGAGAAATTGTCGTTATTGGGCGGGGCTATTCATATGCCAATGCCAAAGAATTGGCGCTTAAAATTCAAGAAACTAGCTATATACCAGTTCAAGGGATGTCGAGCGCTGATTACCAACATGGTCCAATAGCAACCCTTCATAAAAATAGCCAAGTAATTGTCTTAGCTCCTTCGGGAATGCCTAAGAAAGCACTCGAAGACTCAATAGCTCGTATTCGCAAGAGCCAGCCAGAGATTGTCTGGATTGGAAGTAATCAACTTGCAACCAAAGATGAGAGAGTGATTCTTGGAGCTAGTTTAGAAAGCGAAGAAGAATCAACAATCATTGATGCTACACTGATTCAGTATTTAACTCTTAGTTTTGCAGTTAAAAATGGGTTTAACCCAGATTCTCCAAGAGGGCTTAGTAAGGTAACGCTGACAAATTAGCTTTACCAATTCAATAAGCCAATAATCTCCTCTTCATCAATTTTCTCTGGATCCACGAATCGAGCCTGCGAATACCAATGCTTCTGCTCAACTGTGTATGACTGAAGCCTTCGTAGACTCTCCAGAACTTCTTCACGCTTGACCCCAAGATCTTCTAGCCGATGTCGAGTTTTTGCCAGAGATATCGTCTCTTTAGCGCGCTGGAAATCATTACCTTGAAGATAAGACATTATTAATACTCCCATACTGACTAACTCTCCATGAAGAATTGTCCTGCCTGTTACCTCCTCAAAAGTGTAGGCAAAGAAATGCTCTGAACCTTCTTCAAATCTTGCATGTCCCATATCATGGCAACGCCAACCGATGTCGCGATGTAATTCCATTAATCTCCTTAATCCATCATCGGTAAGCTCAGCAATTCCCGGAGCACATTGATAAAGCTCGTCTAGGTATGTTTGAGAAATTTTTGGCATCTCGGCAGTCCAACCAAACTCATCCTTGCCAGCTTCGTGAGCTAATTTCCAGTCAAACCAGGCAGTTTGGCAAGAGAGAACATCACCGATTCCGCTGGTAACCATGGACTTTGGTGCAGCCCGAAAGAGCTCAAAATCAACATAGACCATCTCAGGGACCGCATCGCCCTCATAGCGCACACCACCTTTGTCTCGAAGAGCAGACATTCGCGTGAAACAAGCATCAACACTTGGAAGAGAGGGAAACTGCAACAGAGGTAATTGTCGTCTCCAATGAATCCACTTGGCAGTATCCATGGCCCCGCCTCCGCCAAGGCCAATAACTTTGACGGCCGGAGACTCTTTAGCAAGAGTATCTAGGTGCTGCGGAGAGAGATTGCCAGATTGGATTATTTGCAGCGGCCTATTCTCAATCTTCTTGTCAATTAAAGCCCAGGGCTCAGGTTGGGTTATAAGAATGTAATCGCCAGCGCTATTTATTGTATCTACAGAAATATTATTTCCATATGTTGTATTAAACCCCTGAGCTTCAAATGTCATATCTCTACCCCAAACTCCTTTATCAATTGATTAATTCGCTCTGGACCAATTACTCTGTATTTCTCGGACTCACGGCTGCGTACCAGTAATTCCACAAAAGACTTTGGATTCTCCCGAAGTTGCTCTAGAGAGTAGCCTAAAAATTCTGCCTGCAAACTGGCTTGCGCGACCATGTTGCTTATCATAGTCCTATGTAGTGATATTAGTTCGATTAACCGATCTCGATAATCAGCGATATCAAGAAAGTGAGTTTCTTCCACAACGACTCTTCCAAAATACCATTTCTCTATTGGTAGGTGAGGTGCTAACTGGTCTACTTTTCCATCTGGATGTTTATCAAACCCTGCAGTCCAACAAGCCTCAGCCACAGCTTTGCCAACCAAAATATGGTCTTGGTTATCCTCGAATTTAATTGAATCGGGATCAAAACTTATTACCAAATATGGCCTTATCTCTCTGATCACCTTCACTATTTGATTACGAAGTGAAACCTCACTTTTATCTCCTAAGGTATCTGTTGGATATCCAAATTCAGATAAAGAATTAATACCAAGGGCAGCCAAGACCTCGTCAAACTCAGACTTATTTCGTCTGATGGTCTCTACTTCATCAAATCCCCAGCTATCCCAACGATCATCGGTAACCCTTATAACGTGGATTTTCCATCCTTCATCCAATAGCGCCAAGGTGGCCGCCCCACAAAATAAGAGCAAGTCATCGGCATGGGAGATAACTATCAGACCAGTTTTGTGCTCGGTGAGTGGCATTTGAAGCCTTTGAGACAATTTACCTCCCAAAAATAGACCAGACCAGAATGAGCCTTGTTATGAGATTGTTGTAGTAAACCCTTAATAAATCAAGCGCTGGTGGGTATTTTTGAGGCACTAGGGGTGCACCCCTCAATGAAAGGAAAATACTTGTTAAAGAGAAGAAATTTCAAAGCAGTCGCTCTAGTTGCGGCTGCAGTTTTAACTCTGAGCGCATGCAGCAGTGACTCAGAATCCGGTGGTGAGGTAGGCGGAGAAATTAATGTCTTTTTAATTCCTAGCCCATCATCAACATCAATTCAGAGCTTTATTCCAGAGTTTGAAGCAGAGACTGGGATCAAAGTAAATGTATCTGAGACACCATACGGTGAAGCACATCAGAAACAACTCCTTAGCTACAATCAAAAAGCGGGAGCATATGACATTGCACAATTCGACAACACATACTTAGCCCCATTCTGCCAAGCCAAAGCAATGTTGCCTCTTGATTCATACATCTCTGGATCTGATGAATATGACATCAATGACTTTGGACAAGGACAGCAAGATTATGGTAAGTGCAAGGGCGAGACCTTAGGTCTAACTCTAAGTACCGAGCCAATGATTCAATGGTACAGAACTGATCTCTACGAGAAGCTTGGATTAACTCCAGCTAAGACATGGGATCAGTACTACGAAAATGCTAAAAAAGTTCAGGCTGCCGGATTCGGTGGACAAATTATGGGTTTTGGTCCAAACGTATCTTGGTGGTGGATGACACTAGTTTGGTCATTTGGAGGAGCTCTCTACGACGAAAACCTCAACCCTGTGGTTAATTCAAAGGAAGCAGTTGCTGCTACTGATTATCTAAAGAAGTTACTTGAAGTCTCACCAAAGG
Organism: Actinomycetota bacterium; assembly: GCA_016870795.1. Classification (GTDB taxonomy): domain Bacteria; phylum Actinomycetota; class Actinomycetes; order Nanopelagicales; family Nanopelagicaceae; genus MAG-120802. The sequence continues at coordinate 3,497 of VGAJ01000019.1, forward strand.
GAGCAATTACAGCAACCGGCGATGACACCACAAGTAAATTCCTTGGTGAAGATATTGGAGCAATGCTCAACTACTCCGGATACTATGGAATGGCTCTTGATCCAAGCATCAATAAGAATGCTGGAAAGATTGGGACTGCTCCAGCGCCTATGGGAAGCGCAGATACAACCCATCTTGCTGGATGGAATATCGGAATCCCTGCTGATGCAAAGAATCCTGATGCTGCTTGGAAGTTCCTCGAATTCGTTCTAGGAAAGACCAATTCAGTGAAGTATCTTGAATCAGGTGCTGCGGCGATTGGTCGTCAGTCAATTATCAACAATGCGGATTTAGTGGCAAAGAACCCATATCTGCCACAGTTGGAGATTCCATCAAGTTCACGCATTGAGAGATATCCACAAATTGCCGTCTGGCCAGAATTTGAGGTTGCAGCAATTGATGCTGTAACTCAGGTTCTCACTGGGAAGCAGAAGTCTCAAGCAGCATTGGATGCGCTTAACGAGAAGCTCAAACCGATACTTGCAAAAGAGCCTAAGAGCTAATCAACTCAAAGACTAAGGCTTGGGCCTGGCACAATAGTGATAGAAAATGATCGCTAAAGTGTCCAGGCCCAATTTGCTGCGTAGGAAGAATCTTCGCCCTGTCGCACAACTAACTATCCCAACATGGATTTTCCTTGCATTGGTTGTGTTGATTCCTTTCTTCTATGGGGTTTACATATCGTTTCTAAATATTAATCTGGCTTCTTTTCTCCCACCAAGCTTTGTGGGATTTGATAACTATCAGACTGTGCTAGCTGCTTCTGAGACCTGGTCGACACTTCGGATTACCTTGATTATTACATTTATTGGTTTACTAACACAGATACCAATAGGGATACTTCTAGCCTTAGTGCTACATGAAAACTTGCGTGGCACAAAAACATTTCGTTCAATCTTAATCACTCCAATGCTCCTAACCCCGGTAGCAGTTGGACTGACTTATAGATTTATGTTTGACACCGATCTTGGTGTTATTAACTGGGCTCTAGGAAGTATTGGAATAGAGAAAGTGAATTGGCTGGGCTCGCAAACAAGTGCGCTATTCGCCATAATAATTGTTGACTCGTGGCAATCAATCCCTTTCGTTATGCTCTTGGTTCTAGCGGCTCTGACCGCTATTTCACCCTCTTTATATGAGGCAGCTAGGGTTGATGGAGCATCAGCGAGTCAGATATTTCGAAGGATTACGCTGCCATTAATCACACCAACGCTCTTGGTAATAACCATGATTAAAATCATGGACTTTCTCAAACTATTTGACACGCTATTTATTCTCACCCGAGGGGGCCCAGGAAATGCAACTACAACCCTTGGACTTTGGACATATAAGACGGGCTTTGTATTCCTTGAGTTCTCTAGAGCAGCAGCGCTTGGGGTAATAATTACGGTAATCACGCTTCCGGTCTATTTCCTCTGGCGTCGAGCCTCAAGGGGCGTGCGATGATTCTTAAGCGAAGCGCTTCTTACTCTCTCTTGTTTCTTGCCTCGTTTCTCTCGCTGTTTCCACTTTTTTGGACCATAAGCACTTCAATAAAGGATCGAGTAGATACTTATAGCTTGCCACCAAAGTTTTTTAGCTTTACTCCTACCCTAAAGAACTACACATCACTCTTTTCTCTGGAAAAGTTTTGGCAAATCTATTCCAATAGCATCATTATTACTTTGGGAAGCACCTTCATTTGTTTAGTGGTAGGGAGTCTTGCAGCTTATGCATTGGCAAGAAAACCAAAATTCAGAGGTAGAACTCCCTTAGAGGGATTAATGATTGCGATAAGAGCGCTTCCAGCAATCGTGTTGCTTTTACCAATATATAAACTGAGCTCGTATCTAGGTCTTTATGATTCCAAGATCGGGTTAATCCTCATTTTTGCAGGATTTAATATCCCATTTGCAATTTGGTTATTGATGAGCTTTTTTGAACAGATACCTGTTGAAATTGAAGAATCCGCTAGAGTCGATGGGGCTTCAACTTTCAAAATGTTTACGCGAATCATCTTGCCATTAGCGGCGCCTGGCTTGGTGGCAACTGGGATATTTGTCTCACTCCTTTCTTGGAATGAGTTTCTAATTCCTGTGATTATGGCTGGAGAGAACTCAAAAACTCTTCCAGTGCTGGTTGCCAGTTTTATAAGTAATCGCACCCTTGATTGGGGCCCTATGGCAGCTGCCGCCACTGTGGCCTTGATACCGATAGTTCTCTTAACGGTAGTAATTCAGCGTTGGTTGGTAGCGGGACTTTCAAGCGGGGCCGTTAAGGAGTAGTTGTCGATAGTAGAAAGCACTCTTTTTTGGAGTCCTTATCTGAGTCTTGTAATCAACATAGATCAGCCCAAATCTTTTCTCATATCCATAAGCCCATTCAAAATTATCTAGAAAGCTCCAAGCAAAGTATCCCAGGATTGGCGCACCTTGGCTTTTTGCTGATTTCATCGCATCTAGGTGACGCGCTAAATAATCAATGCGCTCATCATCAATAATCTCATCATTAATAACTTCATCATTCCAAGCAGAGCCATTCTCGGTAATGTATATCGCTTTTGGTGAATATTCCTTTGAGATACGAAGTAGAATCTCTTCAAAGGCCTGGGGATGAACTTCCCAATTCATTGCAGTTCTTTGAACATTTTCACGATTGACACTTTTTATTGGTAGTGGCTTTGAATTTTGATCTGCTGCCACGGTCTGTCTGAAGTAGAAGTTAACGCCAAGAAAATCTAAATCTTGAGCAATCAATTTCATATCTCCACTATGAATCTCTGGAGATGCTCCTAAAGCATCAATCACATCTGCAGGGTAGGTTCTACCGAAGACTGGATCAAGAAACCATCGATTATCAAAGCCATCAACTAATTGAGCGGCGTTGCTATCCTCTTGACTTTCAGTTGCTGGTACTGCCGGAGTAACATTAATTACAATTCCAACGTTTGCTTCAGAAACGTTGCTTCTAATTACTTGACAAGCCAATCCATGGGACATAAGCAGATTATGGGAGACATTTAAGGCTGTTTGAAGATCCTTTATACCAGGAGCCATATCACCGTATAAGTGGCCAAGCCAGGCGCTACATAATGGTTCATTCAATGTCATCCAATTTTTGACTCGATCGCCAAATCGAGAGGTGAGCACTTCGGCGTACTCCCCAAACCACTCCACAATTTCGCGGTTGTTCCAACCACCACGTAGTTGCAACGCCTCTGGCAGATCCCAGTGGTACATGGTCAACCAAGGGACTATTTCCCGCTCTAATAATGAGTCAATTAAGCGATCGTAAAAATCTAACCCCATTTCATTTATCTTTCCAAAGCCATTTGGGATAACTCTTGGCCAGGCCACAGAGAATCGATAAGCTTTTACGCCCATCCACTTCATCAAATCAAGATCTTCCTTGTATCGGTGGTAGTGATCGCAGGCGATATCTCCATTGTCAAAATTGGCTACCTTGCCGGGAACTTTACAGAAGGTATCCCAGATGGATTGACCTCTACCATCTTCATTAGCAGCTCCCTCAATTTGATATGAAGATGTGGCAACACCCCAGAGAAATTGGTTCATAGAGAAAGACGCTTTCCAACCACGACTTCATCTCCACGCTTTAATAGTTCGGTATATCCAAGCGCTGCATAAAACTTCAAACCTCGCTCGTTATAAGCTGAGACTCGAAGATGAAACCCAGGAGAGCCAAGGTCCTTTAACTGGTTCTCCATATGAGTCATCAGTTTTCTACCCCAACCTTTTCCTTGAACCTGAGGCAGCAAATCTATATGTCCGTGAGAGGGAAAGTCCTTAAGTACTTCAGATGGTGATGGAGTAGGAGAAAATATTTCACGAATTAACCATTCATCTTCACTAAAGTGTTTTAGCTCAGCATATTTAATTTGTAATTGTGGCCACCAATGCTTCTTACAGAGATTTTGAAAAAGTTCGGTATCAAGGACACAAAGCCCATATCCAATAGTTTTTCCTGATTCAGAAAGAAGATTGCTGGTCTCACTTGCATGAGTCACATATGGTCCGACAAAAACTTCACCCAGCATCTGATCGTTTCTAAATAAGGATGTCGCATCACTTCCAGAGTTGCCAGTTTTTAAAGCTACAAAGTACAAATCAGTTAAGTCATCGAGTGTTGCCGGTCTAATCTCAATTTCTGGCATGCGAGAATAATCTCCTACTCACTGTTGCTTTGGCGAGCGTCCTCTGGTCTATCGCCATCTAAGCCAGTAACCCCTATTCAAGCGTAAAAAACGTGATCTACTTCAGACTGGTCTGATATTTATCCCCGCTCAACCCTAGATTTATTGACCCTCACACAATACCCTCAGAAACATGAATGCTGACAAAGCTGCAATAAGGGCAAAAGAGCAATTGTTTAGTTTGCTTTCTCAGCTTCCCCAAGGCGCGCGTTTACCTGGTGAGAGAACGCTCTCTGAAGAATTTGGAGTTTGTCGAGTTACCTTAAGGCGAGCACTTGAAGACTTTATTTTAGATGGAAGACTTGAGAGACGAGCCCGTTCAGGGACTTACATTAAAAGACCCATGATTTCATCAGAGATGCGTCTAAAGTCATTCACTGAAGAAATTAAATCAAGAGGGCAAGAACCATCTTCTAGCCTAATTTCATTTAAGAAAACTAAAGCCAGCATTAGTGTTGCAAAATTATTAGGAATCAATCAAGGAGAGGAAATATTTTTCGTCACAAGACTACGTCTGGCAGATCATATTCCTGTTGCCCTAGAAACACTTCGAATTTCTTGCAGCTCAATACCAAATCTAACTCCTGAAGATTTCAAAGGGTCTATATACGATGTTTTGTTTGAGAAGTCGGGAATCAGAATCATGAGTGCTAGGGCAGGTATCACTGCTCACAACCCAAGTGAAAGAGACAGAGATCTTCTTAAGACTTCATTAGAAACTCCCTGTCTTCTGATTAAGATGTTAGATTTTGATCAATTTGGTGAACCCATAATGACAGCCGAGTGTCTATATCGAAGCGATTCATTTGATTTACAAATAGAGGTAAGTGCAACCATCAAGGAATCAAGGAGTCAAAAAGTTTCATGAAATCACATCAAACATATCTATCAAATTTGATTGATTTACTAACAATTTTGCGGCAAGACTGCCAACAAGTTGAAGACGCTGCCGGTCTTATTGCCCAATCACTCCAGAATGATGGATTGATTCACGTTTTTGGTACAGGGCATTCTCATATGTTGGCAGAGGAGATGTTTTACAGAGCAGGTGGCCTTGGTTCCGTAAATCCAATCCTCGAGGAAGACCTGATGCTTCACAAGAACGCAAGCAGGAGCACTGAACTGGAACGAAACCCTGGGCTAGCAATGAATATTTTGGCAAAACATGAGCTTCGCAAGGGAGATATCTTCATCATTGCCTCAAATTCTGGTGGCAATGCCTTGGTTGAAGCGATTGGAAATCAAGTCAAACAGTTAGGCTTAAAGTTGATTGCTATCACAAGTCTGAAACACGCCGAATCTCCAGTAGCAAGAGCGCAGGGGAGAAAAATTCATGAGCTTGCGGATATAACGATAGACAACCTGGGGCAGGTTGGGGATGCAACAATTGCTTATCCAGGACTTGAGGAAAAGACTGGCCCAACATCAACAGTTTTGGGCACAGCTATAGTCAATGCACTTGTGGTTCGATCAGTAGAAATAATGATTGAAAATGGTCATAAACCAGAAATATTTAGTAGTAGTAATACCCTGGACGGCGATTCAAGAAACTCAGAGTTACTATCTATACTTAAAGAGCGGGTCTCAATTTTATAAGTAATCTTTAAGAGTATATTTACAAAGGTTATCAATCAGGCGGTAGCGGGAACAAAGGTTTGGTCACTAAAGTAGTTATGTGTTTAGACTTGATTCCTTGAAAGCCCTAGTCACTGGAGCGGGAGATGCTTCAGGACTAGGTTTTGCAGGCGCTAAGGCTCTTAAGGAACTTGGTGCAGAAGTATTAATCACTTCGACTTCTGATCGCATCTACAAAAGAGCTGAAGAGCTTGGAGTAGAGGGATTCATTGCCGATCTAACAAATGAAAGCGATGTGCAGGCTTTGGTATCTCAGATATCAAGCCTAGATATCTTGGTTAATAATGCTGGTATGACAAGTGTTACTTTCCCTGCAAGTCCTAATGAAGCAACTGATATCTCGCAAGTTTCGCTAGAGGCGTTTCAAAAGGGTATGTCGCGAAATCTTGAGACAGCCTTTCTTGCAACCAAGTTTTTCTTGCCAAAGATTAGAAAGTCCCAAAGCGGCAGAATCATCATGATAAGTAGCCTCACTGGCCATGTAATGGCGATGAAAAATCAGCCCGTTTACGCAACAGCAAAGGCAGCACTTATTGGATTAACTAAATCGATAGCACTTGATGAAGCAAAATATGGAATTACTTGTAATGCGATACTTCCAGGATGGATTGCTACAGATTCAATAAGTGAGAGTGAAAAGTCCCAAGGATTATCTGTCCCTATGGGGCGTGGGGGAAGGGCTGATGAAATTGCATCAGCTATAACTTGGCTTTCAACTCCGGGGGCTTCCTACATAACAGGCCAAACAATTATTGTTGATGGCGGCAATTCCATTAAAGAGGAGCGAGTTTGAAAATTCGTCCAGCAAAGATCCAAGAAGTTGG
>VGAJ01000020.1 GCA_016870795.1 Actinomycetota bacterium
GCTGCACTTCGTGGCGCTGATTACTATGGAGTTAATCAAGTAGATGAGATGGTTGATCAAGCAAAGAGCGTTCTTAGTAATAATAGATCTTTTGCTTATCTATATTTAAATGATGTAGATGATGCCTCGCACCGTGAGGGCTTAGGCTCTGAGAAGTTTCACTATGCGATGGCAAAGAGCGCAGATTTAATTTTGAAACTTATTGAGAATCTACCCAAAGGAAGCAGGTTATGGGTCACCTCAGATCACGGGATGATTAATCGGGATGATTTTGTAGTTTTAGGAAAAGAAAATGACCTGCTTAAAAACGTCGAGTTGCTAGGAGGCGAGCCCAGAGTGCGCTATCTCTATCTAAAGCCAGGGAGCGTTGAAGAGACAAAATCACAATGGCAGGAATTCTTTAAAGAAAAGGTAACTCTCTACACTCGCCAAGAGGCGATTGCGTTGAATTTATTCGGCCCTGAAGTATTAGATAAGAATATGGAGCGCATTGGCGACTTAATTGCTATTGCCAACAGAGAATTCATTATGGTTGAGAGTGAAAGGCAAGAGCTGCAACTATCTATGGTTGGACATCATGGGGGAATTACTCAAGCTGAGATTGCTATACCTTTATTAAGTGCTGAAATTTAAAGCACTTACTCTTCCTCTTGTTCATCTTTCTTCTTGCCTCGCCCAAACATAATGTCATCCCAAGATGGAATTGAAATCCGCTTGGTTACTCCATCCTTCTTGGCATCCGGAGCAATCTCTTTTACTCCACTTGCCTCCTCTAAAAGGTTTGGATCGGTTCTAACTGCAACTAAGCGAGGCGGCTGAGGAGACTCACCTTCCATGGGAAAGAGAACTCCGTGATCACTAAGTCGATCGTTTTTCGGCGCACTCTTTTGGGAAACTTCTTCACCATTAATCCATCTAGCGCCATCATCTCGTGAGTGGAGAGTTCTCTTATTTGCATCAAAGCTCCACTTTGCCTCTGATTGCCCATCTCTTGATGGATAGGTGAGAACTAGATGCCAACTTCCATCATCTAGCCTCCAGGTATTCCAAGAGATCTGATTCATATTTACGCCCCGAGGAGCAAGACGTTGAATAACTAACTCTGAGAGGGGAAGAGAAGTTCCTTTTGGTGAGGCCTTCTCTGCCAATTCAATTATCCAAGCGCGCTCTTGCAAGATCGGACTTGCATAACGCTCAACTTTTTCAATAGAAAGTCCTGAGATGCGAGCAACTTCAGCAAAGCTTTCGCCAGCTCTTAGGCGAGCTTGAATTTCTTTAATGGAAAATTGTGGAGCGCTCTCAACTACTGTTGCTAAACGGCGCTCATTAACAGCAGCGCGCAAAGTGTCACTAACTCTTAGTTTGAAGTTATTGCCATCGCTATCACTGAGCTCTAGATGCTCTCCATCTTGAGAGCGTGCAATAAAGCGCAAGTCAGTCATGGGTAAAGATTGCCATAAGAGAAGTGAAATCTGCGGGAAATTAGCCTTAGAGTTGAATTACTTTTGCCTTCCAAAGGCTAAGAAATGGTAGAAGCGAAAGTAAAGCAATTAACATACAGGCAACTGGCACCATAAATGAGACAGTTGAGCCATATGTGTCAATGATGTATCCAGTAATTGCAGCAGGAATAGCCCCACCAAGATTAAGTGCAGAGATCGACCATGCCAAAACTTCAGTGGTTCGCTTAGGACTAACGGAGCGCTCAGCAACAGCAAATCCGGCTGTTAGTAGCGGCGCTATTGCTAGGCCATTAATAAATAGTGCAATAGCCAAAATTGTTAAGTTTCCAGTAAATATCTTTGCAGCAAAATAAATTGGAAGGCTTAGAAGGGCTAGAGCAAATACTGAGATTACAAATCTTCGTGCCTCATTAATCTTCCAGTGCAGCGACCCACTTATAAATGCTGAGATTCCAGAGCTAAAGGACCAGATCGCAATATAGAAACCGCTATATTCACGAATACCAAATTCATCAAGATAGCCGACAAGTACTAAGCCAGTTGATCCAAAGAATGCTCCAATTGCCATCATGGGAATAAATAGAGCTTGAATGAATCTATCTTTTATAAGCAATGAATGATCATCACCGACTTCGCGGGGATGGGCTGGTGGCTGAGTTTTTCGCTGCGAGAGAAAGAGCAGCGTTCCCAGAGCAATAAATCCCATTGCAGTAAAAATTGCGGCCTCGGGAAAGAAGTAAGACGCGGTAATTGCAGCAAGAACAGGGCCGCTAGTAAAGATCACTTCATCAACGAGTGCTTCAAAAGAATATGCGGTGTCAATCAGCTTTCGATCATCACCAATAACATGAATCCAGCGCCTTCTGACCATCTGCCCTGAGCCAATAACAAAACCTTCAAAGACTATCGCTGCGGTAAACCAACTCCAGGTAGGAGCATCGCTCTTAACGAGATATATAAATAGGCCAAGGAAAATTAGATGAACTGGAGCTGTTATGGATAAAACTTTATTTTGACCAATTTGGTCTGCAACCCTAGACCAAAGCGGTGTGGCCACCGATAAGACTAGTGATGCCACCATTGATAACGCGCCAGCTAGGGCATATGAGCCAGTCTCGGCAACAACGAAGAGAACAATTGCGATGTAGAGCATTGAAATTGGCATGCGCAAAATGAAGCCTGCAAAAGAGAAGTTCCAACCTCCAGGCACGGCAAATAATCTTTTGTAGGAGGTGAGCATGAAGGTAAGTCTACTTGGCATCGAAGAAACTATGATTAGATTGGAATATGTCGTTAAACCTTGAGTTATTAGCCCTTGCTGAGAAAGTTGTTTTAAGGGCTGGGGAATTACTCTTAGATAGACCAAATAAGTTTGAATTAGATGAAAAAAGTGGTGCTCTAGATTTTGCGACTCAGAAAGATCATCAGAGCGAATCTTTGATTGTGAGCCAAATTCTTGCTCAAAGGCCTTTGGATGGATTGATTGGAGAAGAAGGGGCAAATCAAGAGAGTCAATCTGGAGTTACTTGGGTAATTGACCCTATCGATGGAACTGTGAATTATCTATATGACTTACCTGGTTGGTGCATCAGTATCGCAGCAAAGAACAAAGAAGAATACGTAGCAGGTGTGGTCTATTCGCCTACAACAAATTCCCTCTGGAAAGCATCAAAGTCTAATGGAGCATTTCTTAATAATTCACCAATTAAGTGTAATGATCCAGTAAATCTTGATAGAGCTTTACTAGGCACTGGTTTTGCATATGACATCAACAATCGAAAAGTGCAAGCAAAGATAATTGAAGAACTACTTCCTAAAGTAAGAGATTTAAGAAGACTTGGTGCATGCGCTGTTGATATCTGCCATGTAGGAAGTGGCGCACTTGATGCTTATTTCGAAGAGGGAGTTAATGAATGGGATTATGCTGCGGCATCGCTAATTGCCCAGGAAGCAGGGGCCACTTTTTCTGTTACTAAGGCAAGAGATGGATCTTCAAGGAGTTCGGTGATTGTCGCTGGCCCATTTCTTCATGCCGCCCTTAGCGCCCAAATTCAGGGGCGATAGCCCACTTTCTGCCCTAATTTTTAGCGATTTAGCACTTAGCCTCAAGGTATGGCAAGATACGGCGAGTTGTTAGGCCAATCCTTTGGAAAAGGCCTGAAGGATAAATAAAGACTAATTGTGAGGACAAAATAATGAACGTGCTCGATGCGCTAGATGCCGCCTCTCTCCGTAAGGACCTTCCTAATTTCCGTCCCGGCGATGAGTTAAAAGTTCATGTCCGTGTTATTGAAGGCAGCAAGAGCCGTATTCAGATCTTCCAAGGCTTAGTAATTGCTCGTCAAGGTTCTGGAGTTCGCGAGACTTTTACAGTTCGCAAAATCTCCTATGGAGTTGGCGTTGAGAGAATTTTCCCAGTTCATGCTCCTGTTATTGAAAAGATTGAAGTAGTAAGAAAAGGCGAAGTTCGTCGCGCCAAACTCTTCTATCTCCGTGATCTTCGTGGCAAAGCTGCCAAGATTCGTGAGCGTCGTGGAGCAGATGACCTAGAGGTTTTATATTCAACTTCATCAACTAATCCAGTTGCAGAAGTTGCTCCAGTAGCAGAGGTTGTTGAGATAGCTGCTCCAGAGGCTGTTGTTGAAGAGAGCCTTGCTCCAGAGAGCGCGCAGGTAGCAGAGGAATCAACTCCTACTGAAACTGAACCAACTAAGTCCTAAAGCCCAGAGTAATGTCGCCTAAAGCGAAGGGCAGTAGCCTTCGCGAGCTACCTATTCTCATCATTTCGGCTCTAGTTCTATCAATCATCGTCAAAACGTTCTTCATTCAATTCTTTTATATCCCCTCAGGCTCTATGGAGAACACTCTTCAAGTTAATGATCGCGTTGGGGTAAACAAGTTTGGGGCTCTCTTTAGTGATATCAAAAGGGGCGAAGTTGTAGTTTTTAGAGATCCAGCTAATTGGCTATCGCCAAATTATGATGACACCTCGGGTTTTCGCAAAGTCATAAAGGATTCTCTAGTTTTCGTTGGAGTCCTTCCAGATCCCTCTAAGCAATATTTAATCAAGAGAGTTATCGGAGTTGGCGGCGATAAAGTTCGTTGCTGCGGCAAAGATGGAAAAATTGAAGTTAATGGCGTGAGTATTAATGAGCCCTATATATATGAAGGCGATAAGCCCAGTGATTCAGAATTCGAAGTAGAAGTTCCGCAAGGATTTATCTGGGTTATGGGAGATCACCGAGGAGCTAGCGCAGATTCTCGCTTCCATACTGATGATCCCAATAAAGGAATGGTTCCCCTAGATAAAGTCACAGGGCGGGCAACATTTATTATCTGGCCATTTTCTAATTTGGCAATACTTGAAAAGGGCGAAGATCTCTCGAAGATTCCTGTTAAAAGCTCTAAGTGATTTATGATTGAATCAAAACTCCTTCAATCAGGATTAACTAAAATCGCAGGAGTTGATGAGGCTGGCAGAGGGGCATGTGCTGGGCCGCTCGTGGTAGCAGCAGTGATACTAAAAGATATAACTGATGCGAAGTTAGCTAAGGTGCGTGATTCGAAAGAGCTAAAGCCAGGAATGCGCGAAGAGTTATTTGAAGTAATAGTTGATCTTGCTCATGATTATTCAATAATTGAAATTCCAGCATCAGAGATAGATGCCATTGGTCTCCATAAGGCAAACCTTGAGGGAATGCGCAGGGCGATTAATGCTCTAGAAATTGAGCCAGAGTATGTCCTAACCGATGGCTATCAGATTTCTGGACTTCGCTGTGAATCCCTTGCTATCTGGAAAGGAGATCAAGTTGCAATTTCAATATCGGCAGCATCAATCCTTGCCAAGGTCTATCGCGATCGAATTATGATTAATTTAGATCTCCAATATCCTGGCTATCACCTTGCCGACCATAAAGGTTATGTCACACGAACCCATGAGAGGTCTTTGAATGAATTAGGCGTTACTGCTATTCATAGAAAGTCATATGCAAACATTCAAGCTCTAATTAACAAGTAGGGTTATTCACATCTAACTAATAATTGAAAATCTTTTTAGGCTTCTAACTCTTATTCTCTAGCAATGATGGATATTGAGAATCAGATAAAAGATGATTTGGAGATTCAGGCTCGCTTAAAGCTTTTTAGCGTTATCGAGCCAGGCAGCATTAGCTGCTCGGTTGAGTTAAAACGTTACGGCGCAGTTGAATTGGTAGAGCGAATTATTCATGGTCCTTATGAGAAGTTAGGTAGAGAATCTGAAGGGTATCAGCAGCTACTTCGAGATACTTCTATTCAAAAGCTTTGGGAGGAGATTGAAATTGCGGAAGCGAGATTTATTACTCCAAGTTCAAAGTATTGGCCAACTTCTCTAAATGACTTGAGCAATCCACCAATTGGCTTGATCATTAAAGGAGCCAATCTGCCAGCGCAATCTATCTCCATCGTTGGGACAAGAAAGCCCACGCTCTATGGAGCAAGAGTTGCTAGTGAATTTGCAAGTGGCTTTGCAGATCGTAATTGGGCGGTAATTAGTGGGGGAGCCTATGGAATCGACACTCACGCTCATCGTGGCTGCTTAGCTGCAGAGGGTTCAACATTTGCCGTTCTTGCATCTGGAGTATCAGTTAACTATCCAGCTGGAAACAATAAACTCTTCTCTGAATTACAAGAAAATGGCGCACTTATCTCTGAGGTAATGCCAAGTGTTGGAGCAAGAGCTGAGAGATTTTTAACTAGAAACAGATTAATTGCCGCTCTTTCAAAGGCAACCATCGTTATAGAGGCAGCATTTAGAAGTGGCTCTCTTAGAACTGCCCGTGATGCTGCCGAGATAATGCGCCCTGTCATGGCCGTTCCGGGACCAATTACCTCGCCTACTAGCGATGGTTGTCATCGCTTAATTGGCGAGCGATTAGCCGAGATAGTCACTTCAGTTCCTGATGCGCTTGAATTGATATTACCAATCAGCGGCCAAAAGACGGGTACCCTTAGCGGTGATGACACATAAAGCTGCCTTTGTTGCAATCGTTGGCAGGCCCAATACCGGAAAATCAACACTTGTAAATGCTTTAGTTGGCGAGAAAATTGTTATTACCTCGCATCATCCAAATACCACGAGAAACGCGATACGAGGAATTGTTACCCGTCCTGACTTCCAATTAGTAGTAGTTGACACCCCTGGAGTTCATAAGCCAAAAACACTTCTTGGGGGGGCTCTTAATTCAATAGTTAATGAGAATATGGAATCTGTTGATGCAATTGTGCTCTGCATTCCTGCAGTTGAAGCAATAGGCGCAGGTGATCTCTTTATCGCTAAAGAGATGGCGCGCCATCGAAGCGCTAAAAAGATTTGTGCAATAACAATGATTGATATGGCCAAGAAAGCTCTAATGCCTGAGCAATTAATAGCTGCAAGTAAGTTAGCCGACGATGCTGGCTTTACTTGGGATGAAGTAGTTCCCTTATCTGCGAAAACTGATAATCAAGTTCATTTGCTTATGGATCTGCTTGCAAAATATGCCCCAGAGTCCCCACCCTTTTATCCAGCTGATATGAGCTCTGATCAGGAGCTAAATACTCAGATTGCTGATCTAATTAGAGAGGCAGCCATTGAAGATGTTTTTGAAGAAGTACCCCACTCAATCGCAGTCATAATCGATGAGATCTCCGAGCGTGATAAGCGAGTAGCGGGTGATACTCCATTTTTTGATATTCATGCATCAATTATTGTTGAACGAGATAGTCAAAAGGCAATAATAATTGGTCACAAGGGAGAAAGACTTAAGCAAGTAGGAACTTTGGCAAGAGGTGAGATTGAAAAGAAGTTAAAGGCTCGAGTATTTCTTGGTCTTCATGTAAAAGTTATGGCTAATTGGCAGAGCGACTCTAAAGCTTTACTTAAGTTGGGATTTACCCGGTAACTACTGGGGTTTCAGACTTTTTGCTAGCAAAATAAGAACCGACTAAGACTAATGGAAGACCGATAGTAATAGCTAGCGTTAACTCTTCATTGAGAATTATGATCCCAAGAATGACAGCAACTGCCGTATTTGGATAAACCACCAGAGAAGCCCTTGCTGGGCCAATTTCTTTCAAGACGATAAAGTAAATCCAGAAGGCAAGACCTGTTGAGAAGATTCCAAGCGCAGCGGTTGCGCTAATAGCTTCAAATGATGGACTCTGAGTTGGCAAGTTAAAGGCCGCAAATGGAGCAAAGAAAATGAGAGCAATGAGCATAGATAGTCCATTAATTGCTACTCCAGAGATTTGAGGAGCACGTCTAGTAATCATATTTACTGCCCAGGCATATGAGATAGATGCAACTAATACCATTGCAATTGCAATCGCGCTATCAAAGTCATTTAGTGACTCAATTCCTACAAGAAGTGCCACACCGATTAATCCCATAGCGATACCAAAGATTCTGGTGCGATGAGCTGCCGTTGAATCACCGCTGTGATGAGCAAATAGTGTGGCCCAGATTGGAACTGTTGAAACCAAAAGTGCCACCAATCCCGATGAGAGATCTCTTTGCGCGGTAGTAATTAAATACCAAGGGATTACCATTTCGAGAACTGAGTAGAACAAAATATATGGCCAATACTTAAGTGCTGGTCGGATAGATTTTTCATAGAGGGCTATGGGAATTAAAAGCAGGGCTCCGATAGCAAGGCGAGCAAAGACAATCACAGGTGTTGAAAGCTCTTCAACTGCAACTTTCATAAATAAATAGGGAACGCCCCATAGCAAACCAACAAGGGCAAAGAGCACCCAACCTTTACGTGACATTTACTTTATTAGACTCCGATATAACTCGATGGTTGCTTCGGCAACCTTATCCCATCCGAAGTGCTCAATTGCGCGGATTCGCCCTGCTTGACCGTATTTAACAGATAGTGATTTATCTGACATTAATCTATTGATTGCAGATGCAAGAGCATTTTCAAATTCTGATGAATTAGGTGAGTAATCAACCAATAATCCAGTTTCATTATCAAGCACAACCTCAGGAATACCACCAACTTTGGATGCCACAACTGCGGTCTCGCAGGCCATCGCCTCTAAATTAACAATCCCTAGCGGTTCATAGATTGAAGGACAGAGAAATACTTGAGCTCCAGTAAGTAGGGCAGTTAATTCTTCGCGATCTAGCATCTGCTTTATCCAAATGATATTTCCACGCTGCTTTGATAGCTCTGCAATGAGTTGCTCTACTTCAGCACCGATTGCTGGCTCATCAGGTGATCCTGCAGCAAGGACTAGAGAGTAATCTTTAGGAACTTTCTGCCAAGCACGGAGTAAGTGTGCAAGGCCTTTCTGTCTTGTTATTCTTCCAACAAATAAAGCATAGGGTGAATTGATCCCATACTTTTTTAATACTTCTAATTTCGGATTAGGGGCAAAGGCTTTAGTATCAATTCCATTTCTAATTGTTATCACTTTATCGCTATTGACTTCAGGGTAAGCCCTAAGGACATCTGCTCTCATGCCATCGCTAACTGCGATGATGGCAGATGCGCTCTCATAGGAAATTTTTTCTGCCCAGGATGAAATTTGATATCCACCACCTAGCTGTTCAGCTTTCCAGGGACGTAGTGGTTCCAGAGAGTGGGCGGTAATAACATGGGGAATTCCAAATATTTTCATCGCTAAATACCCTGCTAGATTGGCATACCAAGTATGGGAGTGCGCAACATCCATACCCTTTAGATTTTTGGCAATATCGCTATCAAGTAACAGGGTTTGCAGCGCTGGATTTATCGTAGAAAACTCATTCGTTAGCTGGTAGTTGGTGGCATCACTTCTTGCTCCACCGAAGCAATGAACGAAGCTTTCGATCTCTCCGCTCTGATTTAAGGCAGAGACTAGGTTTGCAATATGAACTCCGGCACCACCGTAGATCTCAGGGGGCCACTCACGAGTAATCATGGCTACTTTCACCTTAGCGCCGCTCACATGCCAAGAGTATCGTTAGACATATGGCCCGCTTAGATCTCCCATTAGGAATAGTGCTTGCTGGCGGCGAGGGTAAGCGTTTGATGCCATTAACTGCAGATAGAGCAAAGCCGGCAGTTCCTTTTGGTGGCTCTTATCGTTTAGTTGATTTCGTTCTCTCAAATCTTGTCAATGCAGGATTTTTAAGGATTGCAGTTCTTACGCAGTATAAGTCTCATTCCCTTGATAGACATATAACTACTACTTGGAGAATGTCGACACTACTTGGAAATTACATCACTCCTGTTCCAGCGCAGCAGAGACTTGGTCCTCGTTGGTATACCGGAAGCGCTGATGCAATTTTGCAGAATTTCAATTTGATTCATGACGAGAACCCAAAACATGTAATTGTCTTTGGCGCAGATCACGTCTATCGCATGGATCCAAATGCAATGTATCTAAGTCACTTGGAAAGTGGAGCTGGGGTAACAGTTGCTGCAATTAGAGTGAAGCGATCAGAGGCATCAAAATTTGGAGTTATCGAACTTGATACTGATGGGATTACAATAAAAGCGTTTCATGAAAAACCTAAAGATCCTCCAGCTATGCCAGGTCATCCTGATTTATGTTTGGTTTCCATGGGTAATTACATCTTCCGTCGCGACGC
>VGAJ01000021.1 GCA_016870795.1 Actinomycetota bacterium
ATCACTGTAACCATATCAAGCGGAACAACGCTACGAAGATCAAGGACTTCTACATCGATTCCACTTTTAGCAACAGCTTCGGCTGCTACAACTGCAGGTGCAACAGTTCCGCTCAAAGTAATGAGTGTGAGGTCTCTTCCATCTCTGACAATTTTTGCTTCTCCAATTGGAACTGTATAACGTTCTGCTGGAACTTCCCGACCAAAGGTGAAATCTTCTGCTCTCTTAAGAAGTAATCCTTTATGCTCAATAAAAATAACAGGGTCATCTGATTCCACAGCACTGGCAAGTAATCCTTTAGCATCATAGGGATTTGACGGAGCTACAACCTTTAATCCTGGAAGATGGGCAAATAGACCCCAAAGACATTGGGAATGCTGCGCACCAGATCCGATACAACCACCTGCCGTTTTTATCACTATCGGCATTCGAATTCGTCCGCCCGACATATAGTGATTCTTCGCAATTGCGTTATATACCTGATCCAGACAGACTCCAATAAAGTCCACAAACATAATCTCAAGTACCGGGCGAAATCCCTCCAGAGCTAGTCCAACTCCCATTCCAGTAATAGCGCTCTCTGAAATTGGAGTATCAACGACTCTCTGACTGCCAAATTTCTTCTGCAAGCCACGAGTAGCTCCAAAAACGCCACCTTGCGCACCAACATCCTCTCCAATCACAATCACATTGGGATCGCGTTCCATTTCAAGGTGGAGCGACTCCGATATACATTGTGAGAGATTTAAATTTCGACTCATATTAATCAATTTACGAAGACATAACGCCGCGCATCTGCGGCATTGGGAGATGGATCACTTCGCACAGAGGCAAGCATTTCAGCCATTGAATTAGAGATGGAAAGCTCAATTCCATCGAGCTCTGCTGCAGTTGCTAGCGAGCGTTCAATTAACGTCGCCTTGATTCTCTCGATTGGATCTGCAGCTCTTCTTCGCTCCTTCTCCTCTGTCGAGCGATATAAATCAGCATCGCCTTCAAAGTGGCCACGAAAGCGATAACACATGGCCTCGATAATGCTCGGACCCTGGCCTGCTCGACCTCTCTGCACGGCATTTGAAAAAGCATCTACTACTTGTTCTACATCAAGTCCATCAACGCGCACTCCATGTGCTGCCCAAGATGGAGCTCGCTCAGCTATGGTCTCGGTTGCGCTCGCAGCAGAAAAAGGAACTGAAATAGCCCACTCATTATTTTCTACCAAAACTATTAAAGGAAGTTTCATCGCCCCTGCCATATTCATGGCTTCATGAAATGCTCCAGTATTAACAGCGCCATCGCCTACTACTGCCACCGCAACTGCATTGTTTTGCTTGAGTTGTGCTCCATAAGCATGACCTAAAGCCACTGGAACTCCTGCGCCGACAATTCCTGTGGCTGAAAACTTTAAATCCGAGTCAAACAAATGCATATGGCCGCCATATCCACCACATAAACCAGTGGACTTCTCAAATATTTCAGCGAGCATTGCTCGCATATCTACGCCTTTTGCAATCGCGTGGAGGTGATTTCGATGCGTGCTACAAAGCGCATCTTCTTTAGTTAGAAATCCAACCATTGCAGCGCTAATTGCTTCTTGCCCAACACCGGTGTGCAGTTCGCCATGTATTTCGCGAGTTGGAACTCCCTGAAGGCAGGTCAATTCAAATTGGCGCATCCACGCCATATATCCAAATCTATCCTTTAAGGAAATCTCCGTGCTCACCTAATTGCTCCTCTAATTCAATTACGGTTCCAAAGCTATCTGCACAATAGACAGCTTTGCCTTCAGCAAATTCTGTTACCTTTCCAAGCATAACTCCACCATCCGCAAGTAGATTATCCAAGGCTTTATCAATATTTGGAACTACAAATGCATTATGAGACCTACCCGGCGCTATAGGCAAGAGTGGATCTAGATCATCAGGAACATTGAAGAATTCAATGAATTCTAGAACTAAATCACTTAAAGGTGACTTTGTTTGTACCAAGTGGGCGCCCAGTCCTTGAACTCCTGTGATGCTACTTATCAAGTCAGTCATATTTCGCGCTTCAAATGTAACTTCAAAGCCCAGATTTCCTCGGTAATAATCCAATGCTCGATCAATGTCTTTCACAGAAATACCGACATGATGCCAAGCCCAAGAATCTACTTTGCCACTCATAATCTTTTTCATGACCTCAGCGTAGTCGCTAAGGGTAGAACTCAAGAGTAATCTTAGGAGAGTGATTCAAGGTCGGGAGAGTTTGTGAGTTCAAAAAATGAAAAGGCCCAAACCAAAGGTGGAATGGGTGGAGGCCTTGTTCCCGGAACTTACCCACCACCAAGAGCATTACGTCCCACCCTTGTTGGAGAGAAGTGGTCGGTAGTAGCTGGCCATCCAAGAGTTAGCTCTGTTGCTGCCGAGATTTTTTCTGCCGGGGGAAATGCTATTGATGCAGGTGTTGCGGCAGGAATTGCCAGCAATGTCATTCAAGTCGATATGGCAAACTTCGGCGGAATCGCACCTATTTTGATTCGGCCAGCAAATAGCAAGGTTGCATATTCAGTAGCAGGCGTGGGTAGATGGAGTCAAAGCGTTTCTCTAAAAGAAATGATTGAGCGATATAACGGCTCGCTGCCACTAGATGGAGCGCCAGCAATCGTTCCTGGCGCTCCGGCTGCATGGATTTCTGCTTTAGAAAGATTTGGCACCATGTCCTTAAAACAAGTTATGGAACCAGCGATTGAATTAGCTCGCAATGGATTTCTAATTGACCAATCACTAGCAACAAGTCTTGAGATAACCGGTAGAAACTTTCAGAAGTGGCCAACAAGTGCTGCAATCTTTAGGCCAGAGGGCAGAGCTCTAGTCGCTGGAGAGCGGCTACGCCAGACAGCATTGGCAGATTTATTGGAGCGACTAGTTGCAGCGGAGAGCAAGAGTGTTGGAAGTCGTAGCGAGAAGCTGAAAGCGGCGCATCGTGCTTTTTATGAAGGTGAAGTTGCCGAAACAATTACCAAAACAGTGGTTAGTAGGGGCGGCTTCATGACATTGAAGGACCTTGCTAATTTTGAAGCTGAAATTGAAGTTGCGCCTTCATTAATGGTTAAAGATTGGCATTTCTTTGCGACTGCTTCGTGGAGCCAAGGACCCACTGCTCTGGCGATCTTGGGAATTCTGTCTAGAAGTAAATTTACTTGGCATAATCTGGCAGAGGCTATAACTCTGGCCTTTAATGATCGTGAAGATTTTCTTGCAGAGCCATTACTAATGAAAAAACCTTTAGAAGAATTGTTAAGTGATAAGCACCTAGATTCTCTAGCAAATTTAATTGGCGATGATGCAATTGCTGGAAGAGCCTCAAGCTCTACGGTGGATTCATCTCTTGGCAGCACTACCGCTGTCGTAACAATGGATAGCGCGGGAAACACCTTTTCAACATCACCTTCGGACACCTTAGATGGTGGACCGATAATTTCTGAGCTTGGCATTATCTGCTCGCCACGCGGAGTACAGAGTCGACTAACTGATAACCATCCAAATAAGTTAGTGCCAGGCGGGCGCCCAGTAGTTACGCCAGTTGCCCTTGTCGGATTGAACGATGAGCAATCTTGGGCTTTGGCCTGTCCCGGTGGAGATGTGATTGTTCAGGCTATGGCGCAAGTAATCTGGCGCGTGTTAAATGATGGAATGGAATTGCAAGAAGCTGTTGAAGCGCCTCGAATAGCAGCCTTTAACGCTCCAAGTGCATTTCATCCACATCCATCTGCAGATCGACTTGTATTTGCTGAAGAGCGAATTGGTCAGGATGAGATTGCTGAGTTAACCAAAAGAGGTCATCAGGTGAAGATTTGGCCAGAGTACGAATTTGATGCTGGATCCGTACAAACCATCAAGTCTCTTGAAAATCTAAGTGGGGAGCGAGTTTTGCATGCTGCCGCTGATCCGAGGCGTAGCGCATATGCCTGGGCGAAATAAGAGATGCCATGATTGATTTAAATAAGGTAATCGCTGACACCCAATCTCTGATTCGCATTGATAGTCAGAACCCAGGAATTCAAGAAGCAAATTGCACAAATTGGGTTTCTCAACGATTAGAGGAGATTGGCCTAACGCCTGAATCTTTTATTGTTGATGGTAATCGCAGAAACCTAATTGCAACTATTCCAGGAGAAGGAATTGCTCCGCGTCTGGTTTTGCTCGGACACCTTGATACCGTTCCCATCGGATCTGGCTGGAATCATCCCGCACTAGATGGGTTAATCGTTGATGAGAAAATTTACGGACGTGGCGCCTGCGATATGAAAGGCGGCGTAGCCGTAGCTCTTGGCCTCTTGGAATCACTTTTAAGTTCCGGCATCAAGCCGTCGGGAGACATTGTTTTTGTTGCAACTGTTGATGAAGAGGCGCCAGATATGGCAGGAGCTCAAGCGTTGGTTAGAGATAATCTGATTTATCCAGATGACCAAGTTATCGCTTTGGAACCAACCGGCACCAGATTGCGAATAGCCCAGATGGGGCTGCGTTGGTTGGATATTGAAGTCACAGGTCGCATGGCTCATGCAGGAAGAGCGCACTTAGGAATTGATTCTGCTCACATAATGTCTCGGATAGTTGATCAGCTAAAGGCCTTAATTCAACGGCTTCCCCACGAGGATTCAATTCTTGGAAAGCCAAGATTTACCTGTGGAGAATTCCATGCCGGAGTGGCAACAAACGTTGTTCCTCCGAGTGCAAACGCAAAGTTTGATGTCCGCATCGTTCCTCCGATGAAGATAGAAGAGGTAATCCCTTTAGTTGAAAAAGTTGCAAGTGAAGTGATTAAGGATTTCCCAGGCGCAAAAGTGCAAGTAAAAGGCCATGGCGCGCCTCGTCCACCAGTGAGAGCCTCAGATGAATCTCTAATAGTTAAATCCCTAAAGTCTTCCTATCGCAAGGTGACAGGAAATGAGATTGAAATTGGTGGAAGCGACGGCCACGAGGCATATACAGATGCATCGATGATTGCAGCCCTGACCAATAGCTTGTCTTGCACGGTATTTGGTCCCGGTTCAACGGATCAGGCACATACCGCAGATGAGTTCGTATCAATTGCTGATCTAGATAAAGTCTCAAAAGTGATTTGGGATCTTGCTACAAATTGGGGAAATACGAATAGGAGCAACTAGAAAATGATTATCGATGCCTACAACAATGTTTGGCAAGCAGCTGGAACATCAGATTACTTAACGGCAGAGTCTTACACTCCAGAAGATATGTTGAGATCTATGGATTTAGCAGGCGTTGACATGGCAGTTGGCTGTTCACTTGGACAGATGATGGACAATAATTTTATCGCCCAGACGATGCAGCGCTATCCTGAGCGAATAATTGGTTTCGGTCAGGTAAACCCCCGCTTTCCAGATGCGGTTGAACAAATTGATAACTTAGCAAAGAATTTAAAACTAAAGGGATTAAAACTACATCCCACTATGCATGGTTATCATTTCGCTGATCATGGTCTACTTGATCCCATATTCGATGCCGCAAATAGAAATAATTTGGTTGTCCTAGTAAATGCTCTAGATGACCCCTTCTGCGCACCTCTCTCTATTGAGGAAATTTCAAGAGGATTTCCCAATACCCCAGTGCTAATTGCCCATATGGGGACAGTCTGGAATCTAAATGAGGCAATATTGGTGGCAAAACGTAATCCAAATATTTATCTAGAAACGTCTGGCTCTCAGCTCCTGGATGTAAAGCTGGCCTATCGCTCTTTGGGACCTGATCAATTAGTGATGGGTACGGATTGGCCTGGTAGTGATTTCGATCTTGAAAGGGCGAAGATCGCTCGTGCCATTCCATCTGCGAAAGATCGTGAATTAGTAGAAGGCAACAACCTTGCACGTTTACTTCGACTATCCGTCTAGGAGCAACTATTGAAGACCAGTGGAGGCTTTGTTGATGCCCATTCACATCTGCGCTCGACACCGCTAGCTGACTTCGGCGTCGGTGGAAGTTGTCTTGAAGAAGCAATCTTGCGAATGAATGCAATGAGTGCAGTAGATGTTGAGCATGACGCATTTTTAGCATGTAGCGATTTGATTTCGGCAGGCGTTACCGGAGTACAGTTCATATTTCACACCTTTGGGCCTTCGCAGCAATATCTTGAGACTCTAGAAAAGTCACTAAATGGCATACGTAGATCTGGAATCAGAGCTCGAGTAATTCTTGCAATCGCAGACCAGTATGAGTTCTTCCCTGCAAATGTCAGAAATCTAATTAACCTTCCCAATTTTGTTCAAACTGGTCCAAGAATGAAGCCCGTTGACTTTCTTGAGTTAATTGAAAACGCACAAAAGAGAAATCCTGACTTTGATTTTGGAGTGGGGCCAGTAGCGCCTCAGTGGTGTAGTGATGCGATGATGGAAGCGATCGGATCAATAGCAAAAAAGGGCCTGAGAGTTCACACGCACTGCCTTGAGAGTGAAAAACAGCGTCATTGGATAAGCGAATCTCCAATTGATCGCTTGCAGAGATTTGGTCTTCTTGGTCAAAATACAAGTTTGGCCCATGCGATTTGGCTAAATGATAAGGAGCTAGATTTAATAAAAGCAACAGGAACGCATCTAGTAACTTGCCCAAGATCAAACTTATTTCTCAATTCAGGAAAAGCTAATTGCACAAAGTGGTTAGATTCTGAAATCTCATTTGGTGTCGGCTTAGACAGTATCGGCTATAAAGAGTCAGTTCTGGAGACAGCAAAACTTAGCTTAAGTGAGCAGGACGCAACACATGCTCTAATAATAGGAGGGGTCAATGCAGCTGGATTAAGCAGTGACTTAGACCAGGTTCTTTGGAGAGACTGGGAAAATGGAATTGTTGAAGAAGTATTCATCAATGGTAAGCAAATAATTTCAAATGGAAAACACATTAATTCACAGGAGATTGCAGAATCTAGAGAGCTAGTTTTGAGCCAAGTAAAGTCAGACCTAAAAGCTCGAGAGCAGCGCCATAAAGCTTTGGACGAAGTAATGGACCAGTACTTGGCTCTTTTGAAATCATGAAAGTAGAGCTAGTTTTATCGAGCAAGGCAACACTTGGCGAGGGAATGAATTTATTTCCTGATGGAAGGATGAGATGGGTTGATCTACCTAATGGGCTTTCCTACATTTGGGATGGAGCAAGCAATGAACTCTGGCACTCTCAGAGAGAAGAACTATCAAAGGTGCTTCCCTGGAGAGATGGCAGTATTTTGCTGAGTCAAACGGCAATCATTTTTCTTGACCAAGCCAATAATGAAGTCGAGCGAATAGACCTTCACAATCAGGAGAGTAACCTTCGCTGCTCTGATGCTGTAGCTCTTCCAAATGGAGAAATCTTGGTTGGAATTCTAGATCGGGACTTAACGCCTAACCGCAGTCGGCTAATACAAGTGAAGTTAGATCGAAGCGTCGTTGAGATTGTCTCTATAGCAAGTATCTCAAATGGCATAACTATTCTCGCCGACGGAAAGACAGTTGCTTGGGCTGATAGTCCACGTAAAGAAATTGAAGTCTTTGATTTTGATATTTATTCAGGAGTAGTTTCAAATCGAAGGCTTTTTGCAAAACTTCCCGATGGAATTGGCCTTGTTGATGGAATGTGCGCAGATAAAGATGGCGGAGTTTGGGCGGCGCTCTGGGCTGGATCTGGAGTAGCCCATTTTGATAAATCAGGAAATTTGGATGAAGTGGTGCGCTTTGACTCTCCAAATGTCACATCATGCGCCTTTGATAGGGATGAGAACCTAATAATCACAACCGGGACTGCGACCCTCTCTTCAGATCAATTAGAGCGTTACCCAGGTGCAGGTGGGCTTTGGAAAATACCAAGGACCGAGCATGGGACAAGCTCTGCTCCCTTGTATACCGCTCAATTTTAAGGACGCATTTAGACAAACGCGTTGACTACCCCAACATGGGAGATAGTCGGTATCTTTCTCTCTATGACCAGCGCTAATACGGTGATGACAGGCTCCAGGGTTGAGCTAGTCAATTGGTTGCGCCATGAGAAACCTGAAACGATTGTTGAAAATACCATCGCAGCTTTAGAACGTGGCGTTCCTATGGATGAATTATGGGCTGCTGGAGCTCTAACTGCCGCAAAATATGTCAGTAATCAAGCACGCAATCTTCTAGGTTTTGTCTCGCACGCAATGATTGGTTGCGAGGATGCTAGACAATCTGCACTAAGACAACCAGAAGAGATTCAAAAAATTTTGCTAATCCAAGCGTTGGCACAAGTTGTGACAGATCTTCATGATCCATGTTTTGCGCCATATGAATTATTCGATGTTTGGGGAATTTCCGAAGGAAATGTTGACGATGGAGTTAAGCAACTTCGAGCAGATGTCAGTCTTGGCGAATGGATGCGGGCCGATCATCGTTTGGTGGGCTTATCTAAAGAGATGAAGCGTGAAGAGTTGATTGATTTGCTCCTTGATATCGGACTAGAAGGCATGGTTACCGATGATCACACTTTGATAACGCCGGCTCTGGCTCTAGATATGATGGAGTTGACTGGCTGGGAAGATGGCCTATCAATGCTTCGCGGCACACTGCGCTACTCATGTACCTTCCCTCGCAATCTGGCTCCATATCAAAAGGCTGTAGATCTTGTTGAGAAGTACAACTTGGAGAGCAAAATCTCATTAGGCCTCAAAGATGCTGCTGCTATTTCTCAGTTGCGCGAAAGATTTTTGGCGATGTCTCCCGAAGAAAGACCTGAGGCAGTTGCCAAGGCAATGGCGGATGAAGCAGCAAGTGCAGATACAGTCATATCAGCTCTTTCTTTGGCAGCGTGCGATATGTATCTACAGGTGGATCCCGTAGCACAAGATGATTTTGATGCTGTAAGTCGAGAAGTTGCTCCTATTCATATTGGAACAACGCTAAATATTCTGCGAGCATCTCTACGCCACATGTCTCCGCGTACTCAAGCCCTCGCAGTAGTAATGGGCGGATGTTTACTTGAGAGAGGACCGAGCATTCTTAATGAGAAATTTGAGTTCATCTCCTTTTCCCCTTCTCGTGCTTATCCCTATAGCGAAGATATTGCTGCGGTAAGTGATTTATCCGCTGCTGAGTTAATAAAGCAATTGCGTCTAGCAATTTTTGCCCATGATGTCCGTAAGACAACAGCAGCCATCGCTGCCTATAGAGATCTCAATGCCCCATCAGATGACTTGATTGCATTGCTTGTAGAGATTGCATGTTCAGATGACGGAACGCTTATGCATAATGTCAAACATCTCCACTCTTGCCTAGAAGAATTTCGCTCATCAACACATTCTGATAGATGGAATTTCCTAATTGCCGCTGGAAAGTGGATCTCTTGGTACGCTGGAAAAGACACTAAGGTTTATCAGCAAGCTAGCAAGGCACTTGCAAGCTAACGACTAAAGTCGAAT
>VGAJ01000022.1 GCA_016870795.1 Actinomycetota bacterium
AGTCCATAGCCAATAACAAAATCTTTTGGAATATCAAAGCCTACATATTTGACTGCCACTTCAACTTGAGCAGATTCTGGTTTTCTAAGAACAGTCATTATCTCAACGCTCTTTGCTCCGCGAGATTTAAGATTGGCGCTCAACCAATCAAGTGTTAGGCCAGTATCAACAATATCTTCAACGATTAATACATTTCTACCGGTAATGTCTTTATCCAAATCTTTCATAATTCTTACAACGCCAGATGACTTTGTTCCAGAGCCATAGGATGAAACAGCCATCCAATCCATATCTAGGTGTCTATTGATATAGCGCGATAGATCAGCCATAACCATCACTGCGCCTTTTAAAACACCGATAAGCAATAGATCTTGATTTTTATAATCTGCTTCAATCTGGGCAGCTATCTCTTTTAGACGGGTTTGTAATTGTTCATCAGTTACAACTACTCGTTCAATCTCGCCCTTAACTGATTCCAGATCCACTATCGTCCTCTCGCCTCTTATTAACTATCCCTGCCCACCGCTTTTAGAGAGCGAAAGTCTGCCCGAAATTCGAGCCACGGTCACACCACCGGGAAGTGAGATAGAACCTTGCCCCTTCCAGGCTGTGATGAGAGCCTCAACAGGCTCAATGTGATCGGCAGAAAGGGAGCCCTGCGGGGCTCCAGCCAGATAAATAGCTCTCCTTAGGATTCTAGTTCTAATCGCCCGGGGCTGTGCTTCAAGCTTTGAGATATCTAGCGATGCTGGCTCTAGCTTAGAGAAAATCTCATCACTTAAATAATCCAGCGCATCGGCATCATCTCGTAGCAACTTAGCAGACCTTGCAAGAGCATCACTAATGCCGGGGCCAATCTCTTTCTCCATTGTTGGAAGCACTACTTCGCGAACTCTCACTCTTGTAAATTCCATCGATTGATTATGTGGATCTTGCCAGAACTTAATTCCAGCTTCTTCACATGCTGCCTCTGTTTGCGCTCTAGTAATTGCAAGAAGAGGTCTGCGATAGCGATCAACTCTTGCTGCCATTCCTGATAGTGAGCGAGATCCAGAGCCACGAGAGAGTCCAAGAAGTACTGTCTCTGCCTGATCATCTCTTGTGTGTCCTAGAAAAATAGCAACTGCTTTATGAGAATTAGCCACATCCTTTAATGCTTGATAGCGAGCTCTTCTCGCTGATGCCTCTAGGCCATCAGTGATTTCAACAGTGACTCGTCTAATTTCAATATTTTCATAACCGATTTTTGTCAGCGTTCTCTTTGTTTCGTGGGTGACATCTGCCGAATTCTTCTGCAAGCCATGATCAATAATTAAAGCAATTACTTTAATTGACTTTGTTTTGCACTCTAGTAACAAAGCTGCAGCAAGAGCTGACGAATCAGCTCCTCCAGAGGCAGCAACTAAAACGCTATCGCCTGCAGCAATATCTTCTAGTTCAGATCTAACAGCAAGACGGATCTGATAGAGCGGAGTGGTTTCGGCCATAAGGCTAAGGGTAATCGCCTTAGACCCGGCCTCCATATGGCATCAACCCTTTTATGCTGTAAATATTGGAGAAAAGCAGGCCCTTATCTTTAGAGTTTGCCTCCCACATCATTCCATTTCCAGCATAGATAGTGATGTGATGAATGGTGTTAACCGTTCCTTTGTAGGAATAGAAAAGTAGGTCGCCTGGCTCAAGCTGACTTAGTGGAACATGCTTGGTGTAACTGAAATAAAGAGATGAATTGAGACGATCCCAATTTGGCCAGCCAAGTCCTGCTGCGCGATATGCGGCATAAACTAAACCAGAGCAATCAAAAGTATTTGGGCCTTCATCGCCCCAGACATATGGTTTTCTTGCTAGCACTTGCTTCTTAGCAAAAACCACAGCTTCGGCTCGCATCTCAGGTGTGGAACGTGAGGTGCTGCGACCTTTAAATCCTGCATCAGGCCAGACTTTGGTGTAAATATTGGTAGAAGTTGCAATATTTGCATTTGCTTCTTCCAATAAGGCAAGTTGTCTCTGTTGTTCAAGAGTTACGCGGGTCTTTCTTGCAGCATTTAGCTCTTTTAACACCTGGTCTTGAATTTTTTGAAGTTTATCAACTTCTTTTTGCTGGGCATTTCTAGCAGCATCAGCTTCAATTTTAGTTTCTTCAACTTTTTCAGTAGCTACCTCTTGTGCTGCTTTGGCGTAATCCGCAGCTTTCTTTGCTTTTGCAGCAGCTGCCTCAGCGGCTTGGAATCTAAATAGAGCTTGAGTGTTTTGATTTCCTAAGGTATCCAAAGTTGAAAGGCGATCAATTAAATCTTGTGGTCCATCAGAGTGAAGAACTGAGTTTAAATCAGTAAATCCACCACCCATGATGTAGGCATTGGTGGCAAGGCGACCAATGGAGTCATGGGCTGCTTTTACTTCACCAACCGCAACTGCATATGCTGCAGCAGCTGATTCTGCTTCTTTTGTTGCAATTGCTAATTCTCGTTTAGCTGCTTCATACTTAGCTCTTGCCGCGTTGGCAACTGCTGTTAATTGTTTTAAAGTTAAATTCGCTTTGCTTAATTTGGCAGCCGCGGCATCTACTAATTTCTTTTTCTCAGCTTCAGCTTTCTTTGCTGCTTCGATTTGAGCAAGAGTTGGCTTAGGAGTCTTTCCGTAGGCAGGGCTATGGGCAATTAGAAGGAGAAAGGAGGTGGAGAGCGCTATTAAGCGGGCGCGTTTAGATCTCAATTCGTGGCTCCCTGGGGATTGGGGGTCAATTGCTTGAGTGAAAGGATAAGGGCCAAGGCTGGGAAATGCAGGAGAAAAGTAGGTGTGTCAGTTAAAAAGTGATGAATATTGCAGCAACCAAGAGAATGGAATAAAAGCTTAAGTAGGTAATTGAGCCATGAAATATCTTTGCTGCAGACTTTTCGATCTGTGAGCTTCTAAGGCTAAACATCTGTATTGCAAAGAAAATAGTGAGGACAGTATTCGCAATATAACTCCAGTTTGGCAAACCTGCTGAGTAGAGAGTTAGGTATGAAGTAGCAAACATTGCGATGGTGTGAAACCACATCTGCTGTTCAACTTTTGTAATTGGCGCAACCACTGGAAGCATTGGAATACCTGCTGCCTCATAATCATCTTTATATTTAATAGCTAGAGCCCAAAAGTGTGGCGGAGTCCAGAAGAAGATCACCATGAAGAAGAGAAGCGCTGTTGCGCTGAGAGAATTAGCAACTGCTGCCCATCCAATCAAAACGGGCATACATCCTGCAATCCCGCCCCAGACAATGTTTTGGGAGGTGCGCCGCTTAAGACCTACGGTATAGCCAAATACATAAAAAATGATTGCGCCGATTGTTAGCGCTGTTGCTAGAGGATTGGTAAAGATCCAGAAGATAGCCAGAGATAGAACTGTTAGCGCTGTTGCAAACGCAAAGGCTTGATTTTCGCTTACCTCTTTATTAACTATCGGACGCTTGGATGTTCTATCCATTAACTGATCGATATCAGATTCAATAATCATATTGAAAGCATTAGCAGCGCCAGCCGCCATAGTTCCACCAAGTAGTGTTGCAAGAGAGATTCCAAGTGGTGGAACACCATCTGCTGCAAGAAAGAGAGCAGGAAGGGTGGTTACTAGTAATAATTCCACTACGCGCAATTTCATTAACGCGATATATGGTGAAATCATGTCTTGAGATTACCCTGTAGATTGCGCTGGTGCGTATCTACTTGGCGTGGGCTATATCTCTAAACCTTTTATTTACCAGCGCAATTCCTACCTCTGCAGAGCCGCTATCTGAAAGCTTTAAGTTAAAACTAGAGGCCACTATTACTGGTGATATCTCCCCTAAATCAGTGCGCTCCTCTAATACTGGCTTCATCTCAGCGCACAACATGATGTATCGCCATAGCGTGACTATTTATGATGCTCAAAGCCTTGAATTGGTGAAGTCGATATCAGATCAGGTAAACCTTAAAGTTCTCGGTATCAAAGGCTATTCCGGACTTCATCGCGGCTCCCCAGTTGAAGGGGCATTTTCACCTGATGGTAAATATCTTTATGTAACAAATTATGCGATGTATGGCAAGGGATTTAACCGAGAAGGAACTGATAAATGTAATCCTGGCAATAACTATGACCGTTCATTTCTCTATCGCATCGATACTCAGTCCTGGTCAATTGATGCCGCTTATAAAGTTGGTGTAGTTCCTAAAGTTGTTGAAGTTAGCCCAGATAATAAATTTGTCTTGGTTAGCAACTGGTGTTCCTATGATCTTTCTATAATTTCAACAGAGCTTGGCAAAGTTGTGAGAACTATAAAAATTGGGGCATACCCAAGAGGAATCACCATCTCTAATGACTCTCAATATGCCTTTGTTGCCCAGATGGGAGGCTCAGTAGTTCATAAGATAAATCTTGTAAGTTTTGAAAGAGAACTACTAAGTGTTGGTTCAAATCCAAGGGCTTTAGTCCTTTCTCCTGACAATGCCTATCTATATGCCACTCTTAATACTGCAGGACGCGTAATTGCCTTTGACCTAGCTACTAACAAAGTTGTGGAATCAGTTAAAACGGGTTCTGCGGCGCGAAGCCTTGATATCTCAGCTGATGGCAGTGCGCTTTATGTTGTTAATTACGCCAGCGACACTCTTGTGAAGGTGCGAAGCAGTGACTTTAAGATTTTGCAGAAGATTAAAGTTTGCAAAGCGCCAATAGGCGTAACTTATGAGAGATTACAGAAGCGAGTTTGGGTGGCTTGTTATGGTGGATCAATTAAGGTCTTTAGTGATTCCCCATCACAATAGCTTCCAGTAGTCGATCCATCGCCGCCCTTGCCTTATTTCTTCCACTTAGCGTTGGTGTTATCCCATCAGCCATGATCGCAAAGACGTATTCCTTATCTGCAGACTTAACATAACCCGCAAGGGTTACAGTATTTCGCAACCACCCAGTCTTTGCTTTAACTAATCCTGCAGCCTCAGGGCCATCTTCAATAAATCTCTTCTTTAGCGTTCCGCTCTTGCCAGCCACGGGAAGTCCTTCATAGATAGCTTGATACTTAGGGTTGTCTTTTATTTTTACTAGAAGCTCAACCACGGTTTGCGTTGATAGGCGATTTGCTTTATCCAGACCACTGCCATCTTTAGCTTTTAGACCTTCATTGTTAACGCCGATTTCCTCCAAGGCTAATTTGAAGGTTTGGGTAAGGCCCTTACTGGTTCTCTCAAATCCAATCTCGCGAGCTGCTGCCATTGCTAAGCGATTTGCCAGGGTGTTATCGCTATAGAGGTTTACAAACTTGATCATCTCTGAAAGAGGAAGTGAAGTTGATGAGGCAATCTCCTCTTGTGCAATCTCTTTAGCTTTAGCTGCATCGACCTTCTTAAATGTGGCCTTAATGCCTTTTCTCTTTAGATTTAGGTTTAAGTCATATCGATCTTTTTCATAGAGACTTGAGTAGTAAATCGTTAATCTCTTTTTATTCTCTGGGTTTGCTTTACTAATAAGTGATGGAAGATATTTCTGCCCATTCTTCTTAGCTAAGGTTAGATTACTGGTCATCCAGGGATCTAGTGAGCCCTTTATTAAATAGGCATTTTCTTTCTCTGTTGTAAAAATAGTTGTGACATACCTTCTCTCCCCGCCCAAAAAGTGAAGCGCAGCCGTTGATGAGACTAGTTTTAGAACAGATGCTGGAACGCGTAGTGAATCTGGAGCGTTCTGCGCAATTACTTGACCATCTAATGGATTAAGGATGAGTAGGCCAGGGCTGGCAAGGTGCTTACTATTTATATACTTATCAAGAGAGTGAAGAGCTGATGCCTCAAGTGGGTTAATGGCTAGCAATAGCGCTAGAAGTAGCGCAACTCTTGCTTTAGCCATGGATGAAAGAGTAATAGTCATTTATCCAACTTGGCTTTAGGCTTGAGCCTATGCGTACTGGTTATGTTTATCACGAGATATTTGGATGGCATGACACAGGCACATTTGTTGGAGATATGCCTTCAGATCCTGGAGCGGGCCTGCAGCCATATATGAATTATGAAAATCCTGAGACCAAGAAGAGAATCCATGAATTAATTGTGGTTTCAGGATTGATTGAACATTTAACTCGGATTCCAGTCCGAGCTGCAAGCCAGACAGAGTTAGAAACAGTTCACACCAAAGAACATATTGCGCGGATTAAAAAGGAATCTGCTTCAAGACTTGGTGGTGATGGCGGTGATTTAACAACGCCATTTGCTAAAGGTGGCTATGAAATTGCTGCTATGGCCGCAGGTGGGGCAATTGAATTATTTGAAGCCGTCTTAAATGGCGATGTCGATAATGGATATGCCTTGATCAGGCCGCCAGGTCATCATGCAGTATCTGAAACTGGAATGGGTTATTGCATCTTTTCAAACCTTGCAGTGGCAATTGCAGTTGCAAAGAAAACACATAAAAAGGATCTTCGGGTAGCTGTAGTTGACTGGGATGTTCATCATGGAAATGGTACTGAATCAATATTTTTAAATGATCCCAATGTATTAACAATCTCGCTTCATCAAGACCAGTTATATCCCCATGACACAGGAAGTGTTGATGTTGTAGGGGTTGGAACCAATATAAATATTCCACTTCCGCCAGGAACCGGTCATGGTGGTTATTACTACGCCTTTGATGAAGTTGTAATTCCTGCAATTAAGCAATTTAAGCCAGATATCATCGCAGTTGCCTCAGGTTTTGATTCCTCGGTTTATGACCCGTTAGGAAGAATGTTAGTTACTGCTGAAGGCTATCGAGTCATGACCAGAAAGCTTATGGATGTGGCTAGCCAAGTTTGTGGTGGGAAATTAATGATGACTCATGAAGGTGGATATAGCGCATCGTATGCGCCATTTTGTGGACTCTTTGTTTTAGAAGAGCTAAGTGGGGTTAAGAAATTAGCTGATCCATTTGCCCATGGAAACAATTACCCAGGTCATGAATTGAAAGAACATGAAAAGAGAATCGTTGATAAGGCAAAGAAGTTGGTAAGTAATCTATGAGTTTGCCGCCAGGTGAAATTGGTCCCGGTGAGTTTTATCCCGTAGTGGGAGTAGGTCCTCATCCAAAACCATGGCCAAGTGATGAGCATTTTGATCCTGAATTACTTGAAAATGGTGATCGCCGCAATGTGCTTGATAAGTATCGCTATTGGAGAGTTGAAGCAATTGTTGGTGAATTAAATACCAAGCGACATAGCCTTCGAATAGCAATCGAAAATTGGCAACATGATTTAAACATTGGCTCAGTTGTAAGGACTGCAAATGCTTTTAATGTCTCTAGCGTTCATATCGTGGGAAAGCGGGACTGGAATCGACGTGGAGCAATGGTCACAGATAAGTATTTAACAGTGATCCACCACGCAACTATCGCTGAATTTAAAAGCTGGGCTGACGATAAAAAGGTAGAGATCATTGGGATTGATAACTTAGAGATATCACAGCCTTTAGAGAGCGCTAAATTGCCCAAAGAATGCGTGCTCTTTCTCGGTCAAGAGGGAGCTGGTATGTCAGATGAAGCAGTTGCGGTCTGTAGCCAAGTTCTATCTATAAAGCAATATGGCTCAACTAGATCTATGAATGCCTCAGCAGCTGGCGCAATTGCTATGTATGCCTGGGCGATGCAGCACTTAAATAAGTAATTGCTCTATAAGCCCATCTGTTGCTTTTTCTACCATCTCTAAAACGTTTTCAAATGCTGAATCTGGCAGTGAGTATGGATCTGGAACCTCTAATGAATCAGGACCGCTTGGATCAAATTGTCTTAAGTAATAAATCTTGCGTTCCTCTTCATCGCTTGTGACATATTTACTCACCTCGGCGTGATTGTCTTTATCCATAACTAAAACTAGATCAGCTGCTACAAGACGTGAGTAATTAAATTGCGATGCAATATGTTCAAAGGAGTATCCGGCCTTTTCCCAAGTTCTCTTCGATGGAGGATTTGGTCCTTGACCAACATGCCAATTTGAAGTCCCTGCAGAATCAACAAATATCTTTGGACGTTCAAGCTTTGAAACTTTATTAGCAAGAACTGCTGCCGCCATTGGAGAGCGACAAATATTGCCGTAGCAGACCATGGTGATAATTAAATTATCGCGCCCTTTAAGGCGTGAGAGATCTACTGAGCTCACTAATCTTCAATTACTTCTGAGACTGATTTAATTCTTCGTTCAATTTCAATCGCCTCATCGGAGCGGCCAAGGGTGTGAAGAATTGCTGCAATTCGCCGCTCAATAGAGACTATAAATTCAAAGTCTTTGAGATCAGCCTCAGCAGCAGTATCAAGAACTCGCTCCAGAGTAGTCAAACCTTCATAAACCTCGCCAGATAGGACCTGGGCTTTACCTAATTCAAATGAGGCATAAGTTAGGCGGCGTTGATCATGTGCGGTTGTAAATACATCAACTGCCTTTTGGGCTGCAGTGAGCGCAGAATCGGCATCGCTAAGTTCGGTATAGCAATGAGCAATTTTCTGATTACATCTTGCTACATGAATTACCTCTTTTGCATCTTTGAAATATTTTCTTGCCTCAAAGAATGCTTCTAGCGCTTTTTCATACATCTTCAGCTCTCGATAGGCACAGCCAATTAAATGAAAATCAGTTGCTGCCCCTAGTTCATTTCCGTCAATTAAGTGTTCGCGAGCGCACTCTTGCATGCAATCAATGGTGTTCTGATACTCCTTTGAACTAAACCACCATTCACCTAACGTGCAGGCCAATTCAAGAGCCATTGGTGACTTATTCTCTCGAAGCAATTCCACAGCTTTACTCATAGCAGTCGCTGCTTCATTCATTCGCTTTAATTGATTTAGGTTATAACCAATTGCTGAATAAGCCTGCGCTAACCCTTCGCTAGGGGCTGCGCTTCCAAGCTCTGAGTAAATATCACGAGCTGTTTCAGCAAGAGCTAGAGCTTCATCATATTGGCCACGAGCATAAATGCGCGCACTTAATTCGTAATAAGTACTGGCTCGATCGACACCTTGAGTTTCAGGTATTCGTTCCCACAACATTTCTTCAGTAATGATTTCATCATTAACATCATCATCGTTGTGTTCGTCGGCCAATGCACTTCTCCATTCACTAGTAGCGCTGCGAGTAAGCCTTAACTTATCAGGTGTTATTTAAGCT
>VGAJ01000023.1 GCA_016870795.1 Actinomycetota bacterium
TTGTTGATAAGGATCATCACGAACATGCAGAGTTTTTGCCCCCAATAGTTGTCACAACTCTTGCAGTAGTTGCAGTGATAATCGGAGTTTCTATTGCCTTTATTAAGTATCGCGGAGAGTTATCAGAGAGAGCGCCAAGTGAGGTAAGCATCTTTACTCGCGTAACTCGACGAGATCTTCTCCAAGATGATGCCAATGAGTTCCTCTTTATGCGCCCTGGTCAGAAGTTAACTCAACTATTAGTTAGAACCGACGAGAGTGTTATTGATGGAGCAGTTAGAGCAGTTGGCTCCAGCGCGCTAGGAAGTGCTAGAGGGATGCGCAAACTGCAAACAGGATATGTTCGTAATTACGCTCTACTAATTCTTATAGGCGCACTCGTTGCTCTATTCGCCGCTTTGGTGGTGACGCTATGAACCTTTTAACAAGTATGGGATTACTACCTCTAATTGGAGTTGGTTTAATCGCCCTGCTTCCTGCAACTAATGCAAAATTAGTCAAGCAAAGCGCTTTGCTTGTATCTGTTTTAGTTGCATTTCTTGGAATCACCATGACAATTGGATTTGATAGAGGCGTAACAGGCTTTCAATATGTTGAGCGATATTCATGGATTCCATCCCTTGGAATTAGCTATCAACTTGGAGTCGATGGAATATCACTAATTCTGATTTTGCTATCAGTGCTATTAGTACCAATTGTGATCCTAGCGGGATGGAATGAATCAGAGGGTGGTCGATTTAGCGTCAAGACCTTCTATATTCTGATCCTAGTTCTTGAAACCATGATGATTGGTGTCTTTGCAGCAACAGACTTATTCCTCTTTTATGTTTTCTTTGAAGCGATGCTCGTCCCGGTCTACTTCCTCATAGGTGGTTATGGCAGCGGGGCAAGACAAGCAGCAGCGGTAAAGTTCTTGCTTTACAGCCTCTTTGGCGGTCTTTTAATGCTTGCATCAATTATTGGCATATTTGTGATTTCTGGGAATCAAATAGGTAGAACTTTTGATATCACCGCGCTTTCAACTCTTGAGATAGATGCAACTACTCAGAACTTCTTATTCCTAGGATTCTTTATTGCCTTTGCCATTAAAGCACCGCTCTGGCCACTTCATACCTGGCTTCCAGATGCAGCAAAGTCAGCAACTCCTGGAACTTCAGTACTCCTACTTGGTGTGCTGGATAAAGTGGGAACGTTTGGAATGATTCGCTACTGCGTTGAGCTATTTCCAGAGGCCTCTAGGACTTTTACGCCTTTAATAATTACTCAAGCTGTGATTTCAATAATCTATGGAGCATTTCTTGCAATTGGTCAGAAGGATATTAAATCACTCATTGCCTTCACATCAATTTCGCATTTTGGTTTTATCACTCTAGGAATCTTTGCAATGACGTCTCAATCAAACTCTGGAGCAACGCTCTATATGTTTAATCATGGAATCTCAACCGCAGCTCTCTTCTTAATTGCTGGTTGGATGATTTCTCGACGCGGCTCCTCGACAATTGCTGACTTCGGAGGCTTGCAGAGAGTCACTCCTATTCTTGCCTGGTCTTTCTTTATTGCAGGATTGTCGTCTTTAGCGCTTCCAGGTCTATCAAGCTTTGTCAGTGAATTCTTAGTTCTGGTTGGTACCTACACTAGGTATCCATTAGCTGCAGTGATTGCCACCTTCGGAATTATTCTGGCAGCTCTCTACATTTTAATTCCTGTGCAGAAAGCTCTTCATGGTCCAACTACTGCTGGGAATGAAAATCTTCCAGATCTTAATAGACGTGAGATTGCAGCAATTGCGCCAGTCATTGCGCTAATTGTTGCTCTTGGTTTTTATCCTAAACCAGCCCTTGAAATTATCAATCCTGCTGCCCAAGTAACAATTACTAAGGCAGGCTATAGCGATCCGCAGCCCCTGGTAGGAGGCGATAAATAATGGGTTTTCAATCACCAGCTCTGGAATATGGCGCTTTAGCGCCAATGCTAATTATCTTTGGCGCAGCGATTATTGGGGTAATTGTTGAAGCTTTCCTATCGGCAAAAGTTCGCGCACCGATTCAACTAGCAATATCACTAGGCGCTGTTGTCTTAAGCCTTTCTCAAGTTTGGCGCATTAGAGGTAGCGCTACGACAACGGCAGCTGTTAATTCCGTAGTCATTGATGGCCCAGTCTTGTTTATGCAAGGAACAATTTTAGTTCTCTCACTCTTTGCATTCTTACTAATTGCAGATATTGATGCTTTTGCTGCACAGGCCTCTGCTGTGCCAGGTTCTAATGAAGAAGCAAGAGCTCTTGAATCTGGAAAGATTCAAACTGAGGTCTATCCCCTAACCCTCTTTGCAATCGGCGGCATGATGTTATTTCCAGCGGCTAATGATTTAATCACTTTATTTGTTGCGCTAGAGGTTCTCTCGTTACCACTTTATTTAATGGCAGGACTTTCCAGAAGACGCAGACTCTTGTCTCAGGAGGCAGCTCTTAAATACTTCTTACTAGGGGCGTATTCATCTGCCTTCTTCCTATTCGGCGCAGCATTTCTCTATGGATTTGCCGGCGATGTTTCACTTGCAGGAATTAGAAGCGCTGTCTCAGGTGGTCCAGGAAATGATGTCTTTCTAATCATTGGTATGGTTTCACTAAGTGTTGGTCTGCTATTTAAAGTCGGCGCGGCTCCTTTTCATTCTTGGACCCCTGATGTTTACCAAGGAGCGCCTACTCCAATTACTGCCTTTATGGCAGCAGCCACAAAGGTTGCAGCATTTGGCGCGATGCTTCGGATTTTCTACGTCTCACTTGGCGGGGCGGTCTATAGCTGGAAGCCGATCTTTACTGCCATTGCAATCCTGACCATGGTTGTTGGCTCAGTTATCGCTATTGCGCAGAGAGATATCAAGCGAATGTTGGCCTATTCCTCAATAGCCCACGCTGGTTTTCTGCTCACTGGAGTTATCGCTCTTAATCAAGAGGGCCTAAAGGCATCGCTCTTTTATTTAGCTAGCTATGGAATTGCCACTATCGGGGCTTTTGCTCTGGTGACTTTAGTTAGAGATTCATCTGGCGAAGTTGGAGATCTAAATCGTTGGGTGGGACTTGCTAAACGCTCGCCAGCTATAGCTTTAATCTTTTCGCTATTTCTTCTCTCCTTTGCTGGAATTCCACTTACTGCTGGCTTTATTGGCAAATTCACAATCTTTACTGCCGCCTATGAAAGTGGAAATATTGCAGTAGTTGTGGCAGGTGTTTTATCAAGTGCAATCGCTGCTTTCTTCTATATCAGAGTAATTGTCATGATTTTCTTTAGTGATCCAGCAGAAGATACTGTGACTGTGACAATTCCATCGCTCTATACCAACTTAACAATCTGGATTGCAGCTATTGCAACTCTAGCTCTAGGAATATTTCCTGCGCCGTTTCTTGATTTAATTGCAACCTTTGCAACCTTCACACGCTAATTATGGCTAGCCTAGGAATTGCCAATCTCGATAAAGATCTTGAAAGAGAGCTTTTGACTGGCCTTGATCAAGTCGAAGCGCTATTAAGTAGCCATATTCAAGGTGATTACCCGTTACTAATTGAAACCTCTCGCCATTTAGTCGAAGCAGGAGGAAAACGCTTTCGCCCCCTAATTACTCTTCTTGCCTCGCACTTTGGTAAGGGTCAGAGCAATCCAGTTATTGCAGCAGCAGTTGTCTGTGAGCTCACCCATGTTGCAACGCTTTATCACGATGATGTCATGGATGAAGCTAAGTTAAGACGCGGAGTAAGTAGCGCAAATAGTCGTTGGAGCAACACTGTTGCAATCCTTACCGGAGATTACCTCTTCTCAAAAGCCTCAGATCTATTGGCAGATCTTGGGCCAGAAGCGGTCCGCTTGCAGGCAAAGACCTTTGAAAGGCTTGTAATTGGCCAGATTCAAGAGACTCAAGGAGCAAAGAGCGGAGATGATGCACTTAAGCATTATCTTCAAGTTGTCTCAGATAAGACCGGATCTCTTATTGCAACTAGCGCTCGATTTGGAGCAATGCTTTCAGGAGCCGATAGAGAGATTGTTGAAACGCTAACTAGATTTGGAGAAAAAATCGGCATTGCTTTTCAATTAGCGGATGATGTAATTGATATCAGCAGTGATGCATCTCAATCAGGCAAAGTTCCAGGGACAGATCTAAAAGAGGGAATACCAACTCTTGTTACTCTGCAGATTATTAGTTCTAAGTTAGATGAAGATCAAGAACTAAGGCAGTTGCTACACAACCCAATACCTGAAGAGAAAATCGCAGAAGTGCTTACCAAGCTTCGCCAGCACAGAGCGCTTAAGGATGCAAAGAGCTATCTTCACAATTTATCGCGAGAAGCTAAACAACTTCTTGAACCACTTCCAGCAATACCTGCTCGCAGCGCTCTAGAGGGCCTTTGCGATGCCGTCATCAAGCGGACGGCTTGATCGATAAAGGTCTCGACTTAGTACTGCAAGAGCAAGCCAGATAAAAGCGAACCCAAAAACTTTAGTCATCGAGATATCTTCATTATTTATAAAGATACCAATGAAAAACATGATTGTCGGAGTTATATATTGCAAGAGTCCAACAGTGCTTAGTGGCAATCTGGTAGTTGATCCATTAAATAGCAATAGGGGAATAACAGTTGCTGCGCCAGCTCCAAATAGCAGTAAGGATATGGTCCAAGTTGAACCAAATTCAGCGCTGCCTTTACTTTCGATAATAAGCAGAAAAACCAAGTTAGGTAGAAAAGCAAATAGTGTTTCTAAAGATAAAGTCTCAAGAGCTCCAAGATTTAAGGACTTCTTAATCAAGCTATAACTGCCCCAAGAGATCGCCAAAACCAGCGCAATCCAAGGAAGTGAGCCATATCCAAGGGTAAGAATCACTACTCCCACAGCCGCCAGGGCCACAGCAATCCACTGCGCTGGCCTTAATTTCTCGCGAAGCAGTAGAACTCCGAAGGTGACGTTAATTAGCGGAGTTATGTAATAGCCAAGTGCTGCCTCAACTACTCGATTCACAGTTACTGACCAGATGTAAACACCCCAATTAATTGTCAATAAACCTGAGGCTAAAAACAAAAGAGAAAGGGTGCGCGAGCTGCGAACCATCAGATATGCGCTCTTTAATTGTTTTCTTAAAGCAAGCAGTGAAATACAGATAAGAAGCGACCAGATTCCACGGTGGGCCAAGATTTCATAAGCGCCGGCTTCTTCAACTAGCTTCCAATAAAGTGGCAGTAGTCCCCAGATGATGTAGGCGGAGATGCCAAAAAGTAGACCTTTATTAAATTTGGTCATCGATAGTTAGTGAACTGAACAGCAAAGTCCAGTTTAGCTCCCTTAATTAGCGCAATAGCGCTCTGCAAATCATCTCTGCTCTTACTTGAAACTCTAAGTTCCTCTCCTTGAATCTGTGCTCTTACAGATTTAGGTCCCTCATCCTTTAATAGCTTCGTGATCTTCTTAGCATTTTCTTGAGAGATTCCCTCTTGTATTGCGCAAAAGATTCGAAAGACTTTGCCGCTCTGAGTCGGCTCTGCAATATCTAGATGCTTTAGCGATACTGCTCTCTTGATCATCTTCTCTTTTAGGACATCTAGGGCCGCTTTCACTCGCTCTTCCGTTTCAGCCTCAACTAAGATTTTTTCACCAGACATCTCTATCTTTACTCCGGTGTTTTTAAAATCAAATCGGGTGGCAACCTCGCGAGAAGCCTGGTTTAGAGCGTTATCTAGCTCCATCCGATCAACTTTGGAAACGACATCAAAACTGCTATCAGCCATGGTCATACCGTATCGCGAGAGGATTTTGAGCGAGAAATCGCTGGTTATTTGAAGCTCTGCTGACCTATTAGAATTAGAGCCTTCTCGGATTCAGCGTTGTATGCGAGGCAATCGGAGATTTCTAGCCCAATAAACAGCTCTTAAGGAGTATCGATGAATAGCGAAATGTTTGCCCAAGTTAAATCTGGCAAAGGCTTTATTGCAGCCCTTGATCAATCAGGTGGCAGCACGCCAAAGACCCTAGCCCTATATGGCGTTACTGAATCTGCGTATTCCAATGAAGCTGAGATGTTTGATCGCATGCATGAGATGCGCTCACGCCTAATCAAGTCACCAGTATTTAATGGCGAGCGTGTGATTGGCGCAATTCTTTTTGAAATGACTATGGAGCGCACTATTGATGGCATGGGCTCTGCTGAATTCTTATGGAATAAAAAAAGAGTCGTCCCATTCCTTAAAGTTGATAACGGACTAGCAGATGAGGCAAATAACGTTCAATTAATGAAGCCAATTCCTGAACTTGGCGCAAGAATTGCCGCTGCAAATAAGCATGGAGTCTTTGGCACCAAGATGCGCTCAGTAATTAATATGGCAAACCCATCAGGAATTGATGAAATTGTTAAGCAGCAGTTTGAAGTTGGCAAAGAAATTATCGCAGGTGGTCTTGTTCCAATCATTGAGCCTGAGGTAAATATCAAGAGCGCAGAGAAGGCAGAAGCTGAAGAAATTCTAAAGAAGCAATTAATAGAGCAAGCAAATAGCCTAAGCGGCGATCAAAACATCATGCTTAAGCTCTCTCTTCCAACAAAAGCCAATCTCTATAAAGAGCTAGTAGATCACCCTCGCGTTGTAAGAGTCGTTGCTCTCTCTGGTGGATATTCAAGAGAAGTTGCTAATCAAATGCTTGCTGAAAATACTGGCGTTATTGCCTCTTTCTCAAGGGCGCTCGCTGAGGGGCTAAGCGCTCAACAAAGCGATACTGATTTTGATGCGATGC
The DNA here is from genome assembly GCA_016870795.1 of Actinomycetota bacterium. GTDB lineage: Bacteria > Actinomycetota > Actinomycetes > Nanopelagicales > Nanopelagicaceae > MAG-120802. The sequence continues at coordinate 6,771 of VGAJ01000023.1, forward strand.
TGAATGCAACAATTCAGAGCATTTATGAGGCGTCAATCAAGTAATAATTAGTAATTTGTGAGCGCGAGGGTGAGTTGCTAGCCTTGCGCAATCAAGTGCTAAATGGTGGGTTGCCCGAGTGGCCAATGGGAGCGGACTGTAAATCCGCCGGCTTAGCCTTCAGTGGTTCAAATCCACTACCCACCACAAGTGCTCTTAGTTTAAGACCCATTTCACGGTGATAGAGATAGAGACTTCCTCTTCACCAAGATCAATTACAGGAGTTGAGGCATCCTCTGCCTTAGCGACTCCAAGCATTGGGAATGAATATGAAGGAGCAGAGTTTTCTTGTAGTGAAACAACTTTGCCCAATGAGGTTCCAAGAAACTTGGCATAGGAAGAGGCTTTAGATTTTGCATCAGCAACTGCTGCAGCTCTAGCTTCCTGCATTGCTACAGATCCTTTAGAGATAAATGGCGAAATGCCATTAATGGCAACACTTTCATTGCCTGCATTAACCACTGATTCAACTACTTTTCCAGCGCTCTCAGCTTTTCGAATTACTACCGTAAATGATTGAGTAGCTCGATATCCAATAATTACTGAGCCCTTTTCTTGGGTGTAGTTGTATTCTGGATAGACCGAGAGGTTTGAACTCTTAATATCTTTGGAGGCAATATTCTCTGACTTTAGCGCTGCCCGAGCGCTAGAAGCAGCTTTTGATGCGCTAGATAGCGCACTTGCACTCTTATCGCTAAGTGAGGTGACGCTAAAGTAAAATCTCACCGCATCAGGAACAACACTCACTGTTCCTACTCCCGATACTGTTATATGACGATCTGATTCAGCTCCTTGAGCTGGATAGACCCAGAGCGCTCCTAGGACAAATAAAGCGGTAATGGCTGCGGTAATTCGATTCACTTTTCTCATAAGCCTAAGATACCCGCTATGGCAACGATTATTTCTCAATGCTCACTGAGCGTATTACGGCAAAGTGCTGAGAAATTAAGGGCAGGAGACTTAGTCGCCTTTCCAACGGAAACTGTCTATGGCATTGGAGCTGATGCAGAAAACAAGGATGCAGTTGCTAGGATGTATCAGGTGAAAAATAGGCCCGCTAGCCACCCGGTTATTGTTCATATTGCGGAGTTAAATGATGTTGATTACTGGGCACAAGAAATTCCTGAGTATGCGATCAATCTAATGCGAGATTTCTGGCCAGGCCCAATGACTCTTCTCCTTAAGAGACGAGAGGTTGCTGGCGACTTTCTAACTGGAGCTCAAGAGGTTGTGGGCTTAAGGATTCCGGCAAATAGCTTGGCACTTGGATTACTCAATGAATTTAAAGCAGTTGGTGGAAAAGGGATTGCTGCTCCTAGCGCCAATCGTTATGGCGCAGTCTCACCAACAACTGCCGAGGCTGTCAGTCAGGAGCTAAGTGAGTTTCTATCACCAAATGATCAAATACTTGATGGCGGGCCCTGTTTAGTTGGAGTTGAATCAACAATTATTGATTGCAGCGGCCAAAATCCAAAAATTCTTAGGCCAGGAGCAATTAGCGCGGAGATGATTGAAGAGAGCACGGGGATAGTTCTTGAAGAAGTCAGTGAAACAAAGATTCGAGTCTCTGGTTCTGACAAGCAGCACTATGCACCAAAAGCAAAAGTGATTATTGATGGTCAAAGTCAGAGCGGCGAGGGGTTAATTGCAATGATTGAAGTTACTACCCCAGAAGGTGTAATTCGCTTGGCAGAACCTAAAAGCATTGAAGAGTATGCGCGGGTGCTTTATTCAGCTCTTCGCATGTCAGATACTCAGAATTTAGAGAGGGTAAGAATAATTCCACCAACCGGCCCAGGCCTTGCGGTTGCAATTCGTGATCGCATTAATCGAGCAGCGGCGAATTAGATGGTGATAAAGGGTTTCTAGCGTCTAACACTGTATTTCAAAAACTCTTTGCCGCTTGGTCGTATTGCCCTTGCTGTCTCAAGGCAATCGCCTCGTCTGTTAAAAGCTTTTCTTTGAATTTCGATTGCTGGAGTGCCAGCCAATACTGATAACTTAGTTGAGATTTCATCTTCAATAAGTAGTGACGAA
>VGAJ01000024.1 GCA_016870795.1 Actinomycetota bacterium
TCATGTTTATCATCGGAGCAATTGCAGCAACCCTTGGAACTGTAATTGGATCCATCGCTGGATATTTCCGTGGCTGGGTTGATGCAATCTTGATGCGACTAGTTGACTTCATCATCACCGTGCCTGTGATAATTATCGGTTCGGTTATTGGTTTTCATTTTGGCAATAAGGGAGCAGCCTTCTTAGCTCTGCTCTTGGGACTGTTCTCCTGGACTGGACTTTCGCGCTTGGTTCGCGGGGAATTTCTAACACTTCGAGAACGCGAGTTCGTCGATGCCTCCAGAGTGGCTGGAGCGAGCAATCGACGCATTATTTTTAAGCATATTCTGCCTAATGCTGTGGGAGTAATTATTGTCTCTGTAACTCTTTTGATGTCGGGCGCGATTCTACTTGAGACAGCACTTAGCTACCTTGGCTTTGGCGTTACCTCACCCGATGTTTCCCTAGGGCTATTGATCTCTAACTACCAAGATGCCTTTACTACAAGGCCTTGGCTCTTCTGGTACCCAGGCCTATTCATCATTGTTATTGCTCTATGTATCAACTTTATTGGTGATGGACTTCGCGATGCCTTTGATCCAAGACAACGCCGTAGGTTAAGTCGTAAAGAGAAAGCTAATGCCAGAGCTATGCAAAGCAGAAGCGAGCTTGCTTAGGATTGTAGCAATTGAGTTGTGATTGCTAGCAGGAATAAAAAGAGCACAATAGAGGCACCACTTCGGTTAAAAGCTATGGAAAACTTTAATCCTTCAATATTGCCCCTCTGATGAAAACTCTCAAATCGAGTTCGAGCAATTGCAATTGCAATTCCTGAATTACTTCTTGGACTCTCTCCTGCCTTAATACTGCCACTATCGTTTAACTGCATACCTCGGATTTCAGTGGGATGAACATTTCTGATGTGATATCGGCCAGGGGCTTGAGCTGCAAATGCGTGATACTTAGCGCCGCTACTTTGCTGGATTACATACATGGTAAATCTGGAATCAATTAATGAGATTTCATTCCAGCCTAAAGTAATGTTTTGCATAGGATTTACAATGACAATTCCTTCATCGCAGTAAACAACTTTGGGATGGAGAAAGATTAGATAGAACAGTGAGCAGGCAAATAAGCCCCAAGTGATACTGGGAAGTCCACCACGAAATCCGTAATCCAAAACATTTACATAAGTTAAGGTACTAATCGTGAAGAAGGCCCAAAATGAAAGGAAATATCCATTTCTCGGGCGAAATTGTTCAACATTACTCACCGCTCAATCTTCCCATCTATGCCATCGATTGCTTTCAACCAGATCTGGCTGAGTAGAGCGCGGGGGCAGAGCCAAGTAAGGGGGAATTGCAGCGTAAGCCTTCCTCTCTCACTTCTGAATGAACCCTCCTAGAGGCAGAAAATGATAAAGATATTGTTATCTAGCCCCCTTCGGGGCAATTGTCAGAAATGGCCCTATAAGGCAGACTTTGGCAACCCGCGAGGGCTAGTTAATGGTAAAGCGGTCGACTCTTTACTAATAACTATCCCCGCAAACAAAGACCTTTTAGGAGGTTATTTTGAAAAACAAGAAGTTAAGAGTGGCATTGGTTGGATCTCTTTCGATCCTTCTTGCTGCTTCAACAGTAACGCCGCCAGCAAGTGCGGCTAAGAATGGAACTGTAATTCTCCATGAGCCAAACCCTCTATCAGGCTTTAACTCAGCTGTTGTCGGTTTCAACTTGGTGACAAACTCCACTATCGGTTATCTAACCGGCGCTGGATTTGGATATTACGATTCCTCAAGAACTTGGATACAGAACACCACATTTGGTTCTTATAAGGTAACATCAAATAAGGCCACTGATTTCCGTGTTCAGTACACCGTAGCTCCAGGAAGAGTTTGGTCAGATGGAACTCCAATTACTGGAATTGACCTTCTCTCAACTCACATGATTTTTAGCCGCGATTATGCAAAGGCTGCAGGTCTTGGTGATTGGGCTGCTGGAGATAAGATGGCATTTAATGCTGCTGGTCTTTCTTCAAGCACCTACTCTCTATACCAGACAGGCGATCCAGTAGTAAGCGCTGATGAAATGTCAGTTACCTTTAAGTATAAGCAGAAGTTCCCAGATTGGTGGCTATCTGTTATCGGTGCACGTCCAGTACATGCTTGGACGCTAGCTGCTGAAGGAAAGACTGAACTACAGAGCGTTGCTGCAAACAATTCTGCACGTGATCGCTGGTATGCCGCATACAAGGCTAAAGACACTGATCTTCTAAAGAAGATCGGAACGATCTGGTCAACTTCTTATAACAGCCCAGATGTTAACGCTGCAACAACTAACCCACTTCTATGGGTTGCAAACGGTGGCTTCAACGTCGTAAGCGCAATTAAGGGTCAATCAGTAACCTTGAAGGCAAACCCACTTTATAACTCAGGACCTAAGGTCTCAGGAGATATCAAGAACATCATCCAGAAGTACGTAGCTGATGGAAACCCAGTGGTTCAGGCCCTTGGTAATGGTGAAGTTTCGCTCTACTCAGGCCAACAGACAGCTGACGGAGTCGCTGCTTTGAAGAAGCTTGCTGGGGTAACCACAATTGGTGGTCTCGGCGGAGCTTATGAGCACGTAGATCTTCGAAGTGGTGCTTACTTCTCAGGTGGTACTCCATATACCGGTCTATTTGCCGGAAATGGACAGAAGGCAACTGACCTACGTCGCGCCTTCCTACTCTGCGTTCCTCGTCAAGAAATTGTTGAGAAGTTGATTCAAACAATTAACCCAGAGATTCCACCACTTCGCTCAGTAACAGTTCCATCACATGAAGATGCCAAGTATGCAAAAGTTATTGCTGCTAACGGATCTTCATATTATGTTGGAACCCAAGAGTCACTAAACAAGCGCTCTCTCGCACTCGTTCAGAAGTATCAAAAGAACGCTGTGAAGAATCCGCTTAAGGTGAACTTCCTAGTTCCTGGAAACAATGCACGTCGTGCAGCGCAAGCGTTATTGCTTAAGGCAAACCTTGCTAAGTGCGGCTTTGATGTAAACCTTGATACTCAAGTTGATTGGTCACCAAAGCTTCGCGATTCCAAGTATGACGCGACATTCTTTGCCTGGGCTGCAACCAGCACAGCGCAAGGAGTAATTCGCGCCGCCTGGCGTTCTGATGGCTCCAACAATTACAGCGGATCAAACTCAGGTCCTGGACTAGATGCGATTTTGGATGATGTTTTCGGTCGTCCAATGTCAGATTCAGTTCTAAGTACAGCCTTTATCAAGATTGAACGTGAAATCTTTGGTAAGGCTTACACGCTACCTCTATACCAGCATCCATCAGTGACTGCCTATGACAACGACCTTAAGGGCGTTAAGGCCAGCTCACTTTCTCCTGTGAAGGAATGGAATCACTGGGACTGGAAGTACTAAAAAAAAGTAGAGCTAATCGCTCAACTTTGAAGGCTTGTAGGGCCTTAGGGATTTTTCAAGAATCCTTAAGGCCCACAGGCTTTATTTTTTGATTAATTGAGTAATATTCGTAGGCTCTAGTAGCCCCCCAGGTCGGTAAGGAGATCGCCGTGCTAGCTTTCATCGCTCGAAGAATTGGCGTCCTTTTCCTCATCCTTTTTGGCTCAAGTTTTATCCTCTATAACCTTGCAGCAATTGCAGGAGATCCAATAGGTGATCTTCGCTTCAGCGATGATCCCGAGATTCAAGCTCAAATTAGAGAGTTAGAAGAGTTTTTAAGACTCGATGTGCCGCCCCCACTTAGATATTTCATCTGGCTACGCGGCGTGCTAGGAATTTTCACCGGCAATCTAGATCTAGGCCTGACTCGTCTTCGTCTTCCAGTATCGGGCGAAATTGCAACAGCCATGCCAATCACTATTCGGCTAGTTATTTTTGCAACAATATTTGCCATCTTTGTTGGTATTGCCTTAGGAATTGTTACCGCTCTTCGCCAATACTCTCGCTTTGACTATTCAATGACATTCTTTGCATTCCTACTCTTCTCACTCCCTATTTTCTGGGTTGCAGTCCTTTTGAAGCAGTATTTAGCAATTCAGTTCAATACTTTCTTATCTGATCCTCAGATAACTACCTCATGGAAAATCGGAATTGGGCTAGTTGGCTCTATTTTCTGGGCCTCACTGCTTGGTTCAAAGCGCGGAAACTTTTGGAAGGTTTTTGGAATTGTCTTTGTGGCAACTTTTGCATTCCTCACCTTCGTTGATGAAGCAAATTGGTTAACAGATCCAGCACTTGGCCCAGTATTAATTGGTCTGCTTGCTGTTGGTATTGCATTTGGAATTACTTACTTGAGCACCGGATTTGGCAATAAGGCAGCGCTCTATGCCTCACTAACCATGGCTCCACTAACTGTTATCTCTTATTTTCTGGTCTCAAACTCGCTTAATTCTTCTTCATCAATTCCGCAGCTGCTTAGATATGCGCTAATCACAATAGTTGTTGCGGTGGCGGTAGCTCTTGGATTTGCTCGAATAGATCGCGGGCCAGTTGTTAGAACCACAATTATTACCGCTCTGCTCTCTGGGCATTTAATTATTGTTGATAAGTTCATGCAGACCTGGAAGCCATATATGGAAGAGGGATCGGTTAGCTTTAGGCCGATTCCGACTCTTGGCCAGGCAAAAGAGCTACTGACTCCAAATGAGTTCTGGATTTCAACCCTAGATATTTTGGTGCACTTATTCTTACCAACAATTGCTCTTACTTTGATTTCCTTTGCTGGCTATATCCGCTATTCAAGAGGAACTCTGCTTGAGGTGCTAAATCAGGATTACATCAGAACTGCTCGCGCTAAAGGGCTAAATGAGCGAACTGTGATTATGCGCCATGCCTTCCGCAATACTTTGATTCCATTAACGACAATTATGGTGGTTGATTTTGCTGGAATTGTTGGCGGCGCAATTATCACTGAGCGCGTCTTTGGTTGGTATGGCATGGGAACCCTCTTTAATCGAGCAATTACTAGCCAAGATCTCAACCTGCTAATGGGCGTCTTCTTCATCACTGCAACGCTTGCTGTTATGGCGAATTTAATTGCAGACCTTCTTTACTCAGCCCTTGACCCAAGAATTCGTGTTGGGAGTGGAAAGTGAAAATTAGAAGAAAGAGTAAAGAGCAGGCTCTTGAAGAGCTAACTATTGAATCAGGCGAGAATGCTATTGCCAATAAGGAAGTTGAAGGCTTGACGCAATGGCAGATTATTCGCCGTCGATTCTTCAAACACAAAGCTGCAGTAGCCTCACTTATCTTTTTAACTTTCATCATTGTCTTTGTATTTTCTGCAGTAGATGCCAACTTTGGCCCAATAAAGACTAAGGGTTGGTGGAAGTGGTCTCCAGATGATCTGCCAGATCTTCGATTTGGTGATTGCCCCAATGACACCATTGGCTGCCCAACAATTTCAATTGTTCCAAAGTTTTTAGGGGGAGCGGGAATTGGTCTTGGCGAGCATCCATTTGGTCAGGATGACATTGGCCGGGATTACTTCTCGCTGGTAATGAAGGGCACACAGCGCTCGATTCAAGTTATGTTCATTATTGGATTCTTTGCAGCGATTATCGGAACAGTTGTTGGCGCTGTTGCAGGATATTACCGAGGCATCGTTGATAACGTTCTTATGCGCTTTACCGACTTCATCATCACAATTCCAGCAGTTATCGTGGGATCAGTTATCGGTGCAAAATTTGGAAATCTTGGCGCAATCATTCTTGCGGTTTATCTTGGCCTCTTTGCCTGGACTGGGCTATCTCGTCTGGTGCGTGGCGAGTTTTTAACACTTCGTGAGCGAGAGTTTGTCGATGCGGCGCGAGTTGCTGGAGCATCGACTAGAAGAATTATCTTCAAACACATTCTTCCAAATGCCGTTGGTGTCATCATCGTTTCAGTTACCTTGCTACTCTCCGGCGCAATTTTGCTAGAGACCGCCCTTTCCTACCTTGGCTTTGGGGTTGTGCCACCTGATGTTTCCCTTGGGCTATTGATTAATCAATATCAGGATGCTTTCACCACCAGGCCATTCCTATTCTGGTATCCAGGATTCTTCATTGTAAGTATTGCCTTAAGTATTAACTTCATTGGTGATGGGCTAAGAGATGCCTTTGATCCAAGGCAGAAGCGCAAGATCACAAAGAAAGAAAAACAGAACGCTAGAGCTATCGCAAGAAATCAGGCGTAGGCGATCAAATGCGAAATAATTACAGTGATTCCAAGAGCTATATAGAGGAATTTAGCCAGATTATTAACTTTAATTTCACTAGCGATACTTCCTTTGAAACTTCCGCGCTCCTGGATGTAGCGGCGAGCAATTTGAGCCGCAGCTCCAGAATCAGATCTAGGCGAGTCAGCAGCTTTAATTCCGCTACCTTGTTGATGAAATCCTTTGAGTTCACTGGGATGAATAGCTCGGTGTTGAGATCTAGAGGGTCCAGCAGCAGCCCAGCATTTAATGATTCCGAGATCACTTTTTATGTTGAGAACAAATTTAGTATCAAGATCACTAACCTGCCTCCAATCAAGGATTGTGGTGGTGAAGGGGTTTCTAATAGCCAGTCCAAGGTCGGTGAAGACCAGAGCAGGTCTTTGAATTCCAAGGTAGACCGAGGTAGCAATCAAGAGGATAAGAGCGCAAAAGGCGAAATTTTCAGCGCTGCTGTATTTGGATTCAAGGACTGTAGTAATGAGCATCCCAAGACAGAAGAGATATCCCAAACTACTGTAAACTCGCGAGCCTTGGGCACGGAAAATAATCAGATTTCCACCGTTGTTAACCAGAGCGCTGAATGGAGAGTAAGCCATGAGTGAGCCAATCCTAAAGGTTAAAGATTTCTCGGTCGATTTCTGGGTCGATGGCCTCTGGTATCCAGCAGCGATCAAGATGAACTTCGAGCTCCACCCGGGCAAGGTCCTTGCCATCGTTGGCGAGTCAGGTTCTGGTAAGTCAACAACCGCCCTTGGCCTAATGGATCTACTTGCATCAAATGCAAGAAGAAGCGGACAGGTACTAATTAAAGATGTAGATATGATCAATGTGAAGAGTTCAACGCTTCGCAAATTCCGTGGCAAGGAAGTTGCATACATTTTCCAAGAGCCTATGACTGCGCTAAATCCGGTCTACACCATTGGTTTCCAGATCGTTGAAACCTTAAGAAATCACTTTGATATGGGGCCAAAGCAGGCTCGTTCTCGCGCTATTGAACTTATTACTATGGTTGAAATCCCAAGCCCAGAGCAATCATTTGATAAATATCCTCACCAACTATCAGGTGGTCAGCGCCAGAGAGCAATGATTGCTCAAGCACTTGCCTGTGACCCAGGTCTTTTAGTGGCAGATGAGCCAACCACCGCCCTTGATGTAACGATCCAGGCAGAAATTTTAGATTTGATGCGAAGCCTCAAAGATCGACTCAATTCAGCAATCCTTCTTATCACTCACGATATGGGCGTTGTTGCTGATATGGCAGATGAGATCTTGGTTATGAAAGATGGACTCACTGTTGAACATGGCAGCTCTGATCAAATCTTTAATCGCCCAAAGCATCCCTATACAACTGAGCTATTAGCTGCAGTTCCAAAACTTGGTTCCTCAAGAAAGCGCGTTCTTAAAGTGGCAAGAGATGCTGAGCCAGTACTTAAGATGCGTGATGTAACAATTGTGTATCCAAAGCGAGGAAGAATTCCAGCCTTTACTGCGGTTAAAGACTTTTCATTGGATATTTTCCCTGGAGAAATCGTTGGTCTAGTAGGTGAATCTGGCTCTGGAAAGACCACAGTTGGAAAAGCCGCTATTGGATTGCTTCCAATCAAGTCAGGCAGTCTTGAGATTGTTGGCAAAGACATTAGTAAGGCTTCACAGAAGGAGCTCTTTACTATCCGCCGCCACACCGGAATCGTCTTCCAAGATCCGGCATCATCGTTAAACCCACGTCTTCCAATCGGTGAATCAATTGGCGAGCCAATATTCCTAGCCAAACTAGCTCAAGGCGATGAGCTAAATAAGAAGGTTGAGGATCTCCTTGAGCAGGTTGAACTTCCACGCTCCTATAGAAACCGCTTCCCTCACGAGTTATCAGGCGGTCAGAGACAGCGAGTTGGAATTGCCAGAGCTCTTGCTCTAACCCCAGATTTATTAATTGCTGATGAGCCAACCTCAGCACTTGATGTTTCAGTACAAGCACGCTTTCTGGATCTCTTGCTTGATCTGCAAGATAAATTGAAATTTGCCTGCCTCTTTATCAGCCATGATCTAGCAGTTGTTGACATCTTGGCCCACCGAATTGCAGTTATGCAAAATGGTCTCTTGGTTGAAGAGGGCGAGCGAGATCAGATTCTTAATAGCGCAAAAGATCCTTACACTCAGCGCCTTATCGCTGCAGTTCCTGTGCCAGATCCTGCTGAGCAGAGGAAGAGACGCGAAGCCCGCTTAGCCGGTAAGAGGTAATTATGGCTCAGCCAGTTTCACTAGAGGCATTTGGCCTCTCTAAAGAATTTGGTTATATGCAACACCGCGATCCCGTCACATCACTCTCTGCTGCGAACGGTGCTTGGGATGAGATGGCGCGGAATCTGCCAAAGTATTTAATGGGCTCAGATTTTAGATCCCGAGTTAAATCACTTCCACCTTTCAAAATGGATGCGCTAGCAAGTGAGGGCGAAGTTAGACGCGCCATGCTCGCTCTTTCCTATATCGGCATGGCCTATCAATGGTCAGAAAATGAAGCAGCCCAGGTAATTCCAGCAGTTC
>VGAJ01000025.1 GCA_016870795.1 Actinomycetota bacterium
CAAGATAGCGATATCAGTTGGGTGGGGCAGGTAAAGCAGGGGACATCTCAAGACTAAATGAGATGATGCGCGGGTGTGGTTTCTCGACCCGGCTTTCTTTGTTCTTATTATGGGTTTACTCGCTTTTTGGTTTCGATCTTCTCGGTGGCGTCGAGTCTGGTTAGTTGGATTTCTTTTTCTCTCCTTGGTTGTAAGTAGCATCTATTTGGCGTATCTCGCTTCGAAGCCTCTTGAGGAGTACCGAAGCTATTCGGGAATGGTGTCATGTGGTTCCTTTGCGGGAGTGATTGCACTCGGTGGCGTGATACCGAACGAGGATTTCAATCGAGAAAGAGGAATTCAACTTGGTTCAAGTGCGGAGCGGGTAGTTGAGCCTGCTCGTCTCTATCGCAAATGCCCTAATTTTGAGCTTGTTTTTAGCTCTTTCGGCAAGGAGTTGGGAGGGATTCCTGGAGAGAGTGAGTTAGCTAGGGAGCTATGGATCGACCTTGGGGTTCCAAAAGAATCAATACTGATTGAAAATGAATCCACAAACACAAGGGAAAATGCGTTAAGAACTGGAGCATTACTCGGTTTGAAGGATAAGTGGCTTTTGGTTACATCTGCATCTCACATGAAACGCGCCCTAAGCAGTTTTGAGAAAGTTGGACTTAATGTTGAGGCAGTTCCGGTTGATTACTTGTTTTCTGAGCCACCTGCACTGTGGTCGTTTTCTCCGGTAGAGGGGATTTCTCTTTGGAGAACGATTTCGCATGAATATTTTGGAATGCTCTATTACAAACTTCGTGGCTGGATCTAAATGTTGAGAAATGTTTCCTTATGGAGTGATGGTGGTTTCGTAGGGCTTGATGCGAGTTCACCAAAAGCAAGTTACGACATCGCCATCATCGGTGGCGGATTTAGCGGGCTGTGGAGCGCTTTTCACCTCAACAAATTAGATCCCTCTCTAAAGATTGCCATCTTTGAAGCTAAGTCGCTCGGGTTTGGTGCAAGCGGTCGAAATGGCGGCTGGGCATCCAGCGAGTATCCGGTCTATACAGGGACTTTAAAGAAGCGGATTGGCGACGCTCGCACTGAACAACTCTTTGAAGCGCTCAATTGCTCGATCGATGAAATTGGGGAGTTTTCAAGAAATTACGATGATGTGGGCTTTGTTAAATCAGGAAGTCTCTACTTTGCTCGAAATCAAGCTCAATTAAGACGGCTAAAGGGCAAAGTCGATGGAGCGAATGCCTTGTTAAGCGCGAGTGAAGTAAGCGAGAGATTAAAGGTCTCAGGAGTTGTTGGCGGGGTATTTAATCCAACCTGCGCAACCATAAATCCTTTTAATCTGGTCAAAGCGCTAGCTACTCATCTACAAAAGCGCGGGGTATCGATCTTTGAGGGCGCATGGGCGAACCCTATTTCTGGGGGAGTGCTCGTGAATAGCTCACTTGTGAAGGCTCCGGTGGTAATCCAGGCTACTGAGGCTTTTGGCGCTCCTGGGCGAGAGTTCATTCCGCTTTACTCGTTGATGGTGGCCACCGAGCCGCTTAGTGATGCGACTTGGAAAGAGATTGGAAATGCAGAGCGCTTCACTTTCGCGGAGAACTCACACATGATCAATTACGCACAGCGCACCACCGATAATCGAATTGCAATCGGGGGAAGAGGCGCTACCTATCCATTTGGTTCAAAGTTAAGCGAATCAAAGGAGTCAACGGCAAAGGTGCACGAGACGATTCGCAGGCTCTTGAAGTCTTGGTTTCCAGTATTGCAAGACGTTAATTTCACAGATTCTTGGGGCGGTGCGGTTGCGGTGACACGTAACTGGGAACCTTATGTGCAATGGCGTCCCCATGAAGGTTTTGCAAGATTGGGTGGTTATGCGGGCGATGGCGTAACCATGAGCCATCTAGCTGCGAAGATCTTGGCTCACGAGATTCTAGATATGAAAAATGAACTCCGGAAGCTTCACTTCGTTAATCAAAAGATTAGAAAGTGGGAGCCTGAACCAATCCGCTATTTAGGGGTAAATACACTTGTGAAATTAAGCGGGATTGCTGATGCTGAAGAACGAATTACTGGAAGAGCGAGCCTCTTAAATCGAGTTATCGAGCCGCTGATTCTTCGGTAATGCGATCGGTCTCATCATCTATGCGAGCGGCAGTGCTTGCTAGCCCATCTTGGTATTTCTTAGCGTGGTGAGCACAGAAAAGTAATTCAAATCCATTGGCCATTACCGCACGAACATAAGCCTGAGCTCCACAGCGATCACAACGATCAAGAGCGCTAAGGGGCGATGAGGTAAGCAATAGATTTTCAGTCATTTCTGGCCAACCTTTCCTCTGCTTGTTAGGTTCTAGTGGAACATCAAACCACCTCTGGGTTATTCCCCGCAGGTCGAATTCAAAGTTTTTTCTCATAATTGATGATTTTCTTCACTGAAAATCGAAATCCTCACCCTTTTCGGCGCGTATTGCCAGACTCCTTTGATCCCATAGATACCCTTGCCCATCGTGGCAGAGACTTCAAGCGCAGACCAAGTGCGCAGTGTAGAAAAGTCCTACTCAGCGAAAGATCTCTCAGTATTAGAAGGTCTTGATGCGGTTCGCAAGCGCCCCGGAATGTATGTCGGTTCAACCGATGGCCGCGGCCTTATGCATTGTCTCTGGGAAATTATTGATAACGCTGTGGATGAATCACTTGCAGGATATTGCAAGAAGATAGAAATTAATTTAGAAAAAGATGGATCGATTGAAGTCCATGATGATGGACGAGGTATCCCAGTTGATAAAGAGCCTAAAACAGGACTTACTGGAGTAGAAGTTGTGATGACCCGCCTTCATGCTGGTGGAAAGTTTGGCGGTGGCTCATATGCGGCAACTGGTGGCCTTCATGGTGTAGGAGCATCTGTTGTAAATGCTCTGGCATCTCGCCTTGATGTTGAAGTAGATCGAGATGGAAAAATTTATTGGATGTCATTTAAGCGCGGTGTTGCTGGAATATTTGATGGCGATGGCCCTAATGCTCCATTTGAATCTAAATCAGGGCTTCGCATCATTGGAAAAGTCTCAGCAAAGATCACTGGAACAAGAATCAAGTGGTGGTCAGATAAACAGATATTTCTAAAGGATGCACAGCATGATTTAGAGGAGATCTACACCAGAGCTCGTCAAACTTCTTATCTAGTTCCGGGCCTTACTCTGGTTGTTAATGACAATCGCAGTAAAGATAAGAGCTCGGAGATTTTCTTTCATAAAGGTGGAATTTCGGAATACTGCCACTTTATTCAGCCGGATGAGGCAGTAGGAGATGTAATTCGCTTAACTGGCCAAGGCCATTACCAGGAGACTGTTCCCGTTCTTGATGAAAAAGGCCATCTTGAGCCTCAAGAAGTTGAGCGAGATATGGGCGTTGATATCGCTATTAAATGGGGTAATGGTTATGAGAGCACAGTTCGCTCCTTTGTAAACATCATCGCAACTCCAAAGGGGGGAACCCATGTGCAAGGCTTTGAAAAGGCTTTAGTAAAAACGTTTAATGAGTTCCTTCGCGCTAAAGGCGTTCTAAAAAAGAATGAACTTGATGTGATTAAAGAAGATATCCTCGAAGGATTAACCGCAGTTGTAACAGTTCGAATGCAAGAACCACAATTTGAAGGTCAGACTAAAGAGGTTTTAGGAACACCTGCAGTAACAAAGATTGTGACTCAAGTAGTATCAGATGAGCTTAAGAAGTTCTTTACAACCACTAAGCGAATCGATAAGGCCAATGGACTTGTAGTACTTGAGAAAGTTGCTAACGCTTCAAGAACTCGTATTTCATCAAGAGCTCACAAGGAGTTGCAACGCAGAAAGAACGCCCTTGAGAGCTCATCACTTCCTGCAAAGCTCTCTGATTGTCGTTCTGAGGATGTTTCGCGAACTGAGCTATTTATTGTTGAAGGTGAGTCAGCTCTTGGAACTACTAAGGCTGCCAGAAATTCGGAGTTCCAAGCAATCTTGCCACTCAAAGGAAAGATTTTAAATGTTCAAAAGGCCTCGCTTTCTCAGATGCTTGATAACGCGGAGTGCGCAGCAATTATCCAAGTAATTGGAGCTGGATCTGGAAAATCATTTACGCTAGAAGATGCTAGATATGGAAGAGTGATTCTGATGTCAGATGCCGATGTTGACGGCGCTCACATTCGCTGCTTGATGCTCACCCTGCTCTATCGCTATATGAAGCCACTAATTGATGATGGACGAGTCTTTGCTGCAATTCCGCCGCTTCATCGCATTGAAGTTATTGGCGGGGGAGGCAGGAAGGGAGAGGTGCACTACACCTACTCCGATGATGATATGAAAAAACTATTGACCGACTTGAAGAAGCAAGGAAAGCGATGGAAAGAGCCACTTCAGCGCTATAAAGGCCTTGGCGAAATGGATGCTGATCAGCTCCGCGAAACCACTATGGATCCTGATAAGCGCACTCTTAGAAGAATTACCATTAAAGATGCGGCAGAGGCTGAAAAGATCTTCGAGCTATTGATGGGTAATGAAGTTGCGCCTCGAAAAGAGTTTATTGCCACTGCAGATATCGATCGCGAAAGAATTGATGCTTAAGCAATTAGAGTGCGCCGCGCCGTTGCGTATTTGGCGCTAACTTCGCTTAATTCATCTGATACTTGATTTCGAAGCGCCTCTTCACTCTTTAATAGCGCAGTTAGCTTGGAGATTGTTGACTTCAACTCTTTAGCCTCAGTATCTAACTCAATCTTTGACATCTTGGTTAGCCTCCTTAGAGGCATATCTAGGATGTATGTGGCTTGTTCCTCACTTAACTTGAAGCTCTTGATAAGTGATTCTTTTGCTTCATTTGCATCATCGCTTCCTCTAATTATTTTTACTACTTTATCAATATCAATAATTGCCTTTAGAAGGCCCTCAACTAGGTTTAGTCGGGCAGTGGCCTTAGCTTTTCTAAAATTAGACCTTCTTGTCACCACCTGGATTCGATGATCAATAAAGACCTGAAGCAGTTCTTTCAAGCCTAAAGTCTTTGGCTTGCCATTAACCAGGGCAACAGCGTTAATAGAGAAGGCATCCTCAAGTGGGGTGAGCTTGTAGAGATTTTCTAGTACCGCCTCTGGCTCAAAACCATTTTTTACCTCAACGACAACCTTAGTTCCAGATTGTCCATCGGTTAGATCAATAATGTCTGAAATGCCCTGAATCTTCTTTGATTTAACTAGCTCGCTAATACGTTCGACTACCTTTTCAGGTCCGATGTTAAATGGAAGTTCGGTAATAGTTATTCCAGATTTACGGGCGCTCACTTTGCCAATTTCAACTTTGGCACGAACTTTGAAAGCACCTTTTCCACTGTGGTAAGCCTCAAGAATGCCCTCCTTGCCGATAATGCTTCCTCCAGTTGGAAAATCAGGTGCTGGAATGAATTTCATTAACTGCTTTAAGGTAGCGCTGGGATTTTCAATCAGATGCTTTGTTGCTTGTATGACTTCACCTAAGTTATGAGGAGCCATATTTGTGGCCATTCCAACAGCAATACCTGTTGCGCCGTTAACTAAAAGATTAGGAAAAGCTGCAGGTAGTACTAAGGGTTCTAATATCTGTCCGTCATAATTTGCTCCAAAATCAACGGTATCTTCATCGGCTTCCTCAACCATCATTAGCGCAGCACTTGCAAGTCTTGCTTCCGTGTAGCGCATAGCTGCAGGCCCAGCATCAAGAGAACCAAAGTTTCCATGTCCATCAACCAATGGCAGGCGCATTGAAAAGTTCTGCGCCATGCGAACTAGCGCGTCATAAATTGCTCCATCACCGTGGGGATGCAATTTACCCATCACCTCACCA
This sequence comes from Actinomycetota bacterium, assembly GCA_016870795.1. Classification (GTDB taxonomy): domain Bacteria; phylum Actinomycetota; class Actinomycetes; order Nanopelagicales; family Nanopelagicaceae; genus MAG-120802. Next base: position 5,838 of record VGAJ01000025.1, read on the forward strand.
ACAACACGCGCGCTCTTAACATGGCCTTTATCTGGGCGCAGCCCCATCTCAGACATCTGGTGGAGAATTCTGCGATGTACTGGCTTCAATCCATCTCTGGCATCAGGAAGCGCTCTGGAGTAAATAACTGAATAGGCATACTCAAGAAATGAATCTGACATCTCAGATGAGACATCAATATCAACAATTTTCCCAGGGAATTCTCCTGGCTTAGCAGCTACTACTTTCTTGCCCGTGCTCTTGCCTGAATCTGATTTAGCCATGGCGTGATTCTGCCAAGTAAAGTGTGAATTACTTGGGATTGACGCTCGGTCTAGCCCCGATAGTTGTGACACATCCACTGGCTAATGTATTTCCAGCCCTTAGAGATGATTCTAAATCTTTAGATTCAATCCATCTTCCAATGAATCCAGCAGCAAATGCATCTCCAGCTCCGGTGGAGTCAATTGCAGTAATGGGCAGGGTTGGAGAATTAATTATCTCTTGCCCTCTTGATTTACCGATTGCCCCTTGGCTACTTGTAGTTATGACAACAGTTTCAACATCTTTAGACAGTTCATTTAGGGCAGCTTCAATATCGCTATTTCCAGTTAGAAATTCTGCCTCAGCCTGATTCATAATTAACAGGTCCATTAATTTACATCTCTGGCGACAGGCATCTACCCCAAGGTTGCTCATCACTCCAACAGATCCGGGATTAAAGAAGATATCTAAATTGGCTTCTCTGATTTTGTTAATCATTCGAAGAACTCCTGCTTGGGATTGAGGATTAAAGAGGGCATAGCCTGAGAGAAATACAGCGCTAAATCTGGTGAGATCGGGTAGATCTAACTCGCTAAGACCTGAATTTGCTCCTCTATCCGGAAACATTGATCTATCACCATTTTGATCAACTAACACCACAACAATTCCGGTTCGATGCTCTTTTAAAAACTCAGGTTGATATCCAATGTTCCAGGCATCAAATTCATTAGCAATAACTCGACCAGCTGCATCATCTCCAAGACGACAGACATAAAAGACCTTATGGCCAGATGATGCGAGCCAGGTAGCGGTATTTGCTGCAGCTCCGCCGCCATGGGTTGAAATTTGAGAGATTGTGTCACTGCCTAGGTACATCTGCCCCTGCGTCTTAACAATTACATCAAGCATGGCATCGCCAATGCAGAGAATTTGAGCCATAGTTATTTAAGGGCTACTGCAATCTGAGCTGCTAGAGCAGCATTTGCCTTAATTATCTCAACATTTACTCTTAAGGATTCACCTTTGGAATTGGAATGGAAATATTCCAGAAGAAATGGCGTAACAGCTTTTCCGATAATTCCAGCCGTTTTTGCTTTAGCAAGACCATCAAAAAGGAGTTGATCATGTAGAGCTTTATCCATTTGGTTTCCAACAGGATTTGCCACTATTAGCGCTGAATTATTTGTGGCTACATCGCCTCGAGCCCTCCAAATTTGGGCAATGTCTTGCGGCGTATCGGCTCTATGTTCTAAGTCAAAGCCAGAGTCTGTTAGATAAAAGCCAGGAAACTTATTTGTCTTATAGCCAAGAATTGGAACAGACAAGGTTTCAAGTCTTTCCAAAGTAGCGCTGACATCCAGAATGGATTTTGCTCCTGAGCAGACGATTAAGATCGGAGTTTTTGCTAGAGCAAGCAAATCTGCCGACTCATCCCAGCTCTGCCAAGCTTCACGATGAACTCCGCCTAACCCTCCAGTAGCAAAAAGTGAGATACCAGCCATATTGGCGATATGAGATGTTGCAGCAACTGTAGTAGCGGCGCTCTCTTTCTGAGTTGAAATGATTGCCAAATCTCTTATCGATGCCTTTAAGATATTCTCATCGTTTGCGATGCGAGTTAGTTGATCAGGCTCTAGCCCTATGTGAATCTGTCCATCGATAATTGCAATAGTTGCTGGCGTTGCGCCAGTTTCAGTAACGATTTGTTCAACTTCTAGGGCCACCTCAAGATTCTTTGGCCGGGGCAGTCCATGAGTGATAATTGTCGATTCAAGAGCAACAACTGGGCTCTTATCTCTAAGGGCTCTAGCTACTGCCGCTGAGTATTTGATCATGAGAGGTCTAGGTTACTGGAAAGATGGGGTAGTGGCCTACCTGCTCTCAGATTTATCTCAATCGATATTTGCAACACTTGGGGTATCTAACTGCATTAATTCTTTAGGGATTAGTAATAATGAAGGTCAGAGAGAGTGCTTACTTCTTGTAGATGGAATGGGAATCAATGCTCTAGAGATAGTTAGGAAAGAGCTACCGATATTTTCACAAATTAAAAACCATAACCAATTGCAGGCTACTTTTCCATCCACAACTTCTGCCAGTTTGACCTCTCTTGGCACCGGTTGTGCGGTGGGCGTTCATGGAATGGTTGGTTACACGATGAGAGTTCCCAATAGTGGAACTCCAGAGCGAATATTAAATGCGCTTAAGTGGGATGAGCGAGTAGATCCCTACATCTGGCAATCAGAGGCAACTCTGTTTGAGCGAGCAAAAAAGCAAGGAGTTAAGGTCTCTCATATTGCAGCAAAGCGTTATGAAGAGACAGGTTTCACTAGAGCTGCACTTCGTGGCGCTGATTACTATGGAGTTAATCAAGTAGATGAGATGGTTGATCAAGCAAAGAGCGTTCTTAGTAATAATAGATCTTTTGCTTATCTATATTTAAATGATGTAGATGATGCCT
>VGAJ01000026.1 GCA_016870795.1 Actinomycetota bacterium
CAAATTATCCAGAAGCCTTAGGACCTATTAGATCTGCCCGAATCAGTGATCTATCAATCCTTGGCGAATATGGCAGAGTTGGATATCTCTATAGTGGCGCGCAGAGCAAGATGCGCCCGGTTATTGCGGAAGCAAATTTAGTAAATCTAAGCGCTGAACGAAATCCACCCTCAATCTACTTTAATGATCTAGCTCGTCGCTCTCCTTATTCCATGATGGTTAAACCAAATCTACTTCTCGAAAAAGCGGCAGATGTAGAATTGGCAAAGAAACCTGGATGGCAACATGGCCCTAGGACAAAAGGCGCTAAGAAAATAATTTCTGCCGAGATTGATTGGCCAAATGCAAGATATGAGGCTTATTGGAGCGCGATCGAAAGGAAATTTCTTCTAAAACATAATGGTCGAGAAAACATGGCATCATCTGGCGTGCAACTAGGTTCACCAATGATGGTTATTCAAATGGTGAAAATCTCGCCATCAGAATACGGCGATAAATTTGGCGGAGTAACGCCAAAGAGTGAGGTAATTGGAAGTGGGCATGGATACCTACTTCGAAACCAAAGAGTTGTTAAAGCTCGATGGAATCGAGCGAGCATCAGTGAGCCAACTACTTGGAGCCTTGATGATGGCAGCCCTGCATATTTTGCGCCGGGACAGATCTGGTTCTTTTTAACCGATACTGAGCCCAAGTTCACCTATCTGCCGAAGCCAGCCAAGTCCTAATCCGATTCGCCAGATGGCCTAATCAAAGTAGAATCGCGCCTATGACAAAAGAGAATTCAACCCAGACCGGAACATCGCGCGTTAAACGCGGCATGGCAGAGATGCTCAAGGGCGGGGTTATTATGGATGTCGTTAATGCTGAGCAGGCGCGGATCGCAGAAGATGCTGGAGCCGTTGCTGTTATGGCACTGGAGCGAGTTCCTGCAGATATTAGAGCTCAAGGCGGCGTGGCTCGTATGTCAGATCCAGAGATGATTACAGAGATCCAAAAGAGCGTATCAATTCCGGTTATGGCTAAAGCTCGTATCGGACATTTCGTTGAGGCTCAAATTTTGCAATCACTTGGCGTTGATTACATCGATGAATCAGAGGTTTTAACTCCTGCTGATTACACCCACCATATTGATAAATGGAACTTCACAATTCCTTTCGTCTGTGGCGCAACTAATCTCGGTGAAGCCTTAAGAAGAATCAATGAAGGCGCAGCGATGATTCGTTCTAAAGGTGAGGCAGGAACGGGCGATGTTTCAAATGCCACCACTCATATGCGCGCCATCTCAGATGAGATTCGTAGATTAAGTTCAATGCGCGAGGATGAACTATATGTTGCAGCAAAGGAGCTTCAAGCTCCTTATGATTTGGTAAAAGAAGTTGCTACAACTGGAAAGCTTCCAGTAGTTCTCTTTACCGCAGGTGGAATTGCTACTCCTGCTGATGCTGCCATGATGATGCAACTTGGTGCCGATGGGGTCTTTGTTGGCTCAGGAATATTTAAATCAGGCGATCCGGCAAGAAGAGCAGCTGCCATTGTTAAATCAGTAACTTTCTATGATGATGCAAAAGTTCTAGCTGAGCAATCAAAAGGTCTCGGTGAAGCGATGGTTGGAATTAACGTTGCAGACATCCCAGCGCCACATCGTTTAGCTGAGCGAGGCTGGTAGGAAAGTGAAGATTGGAGTCTTAGCGCTCCAAGGTGATGTAGCAGAGCATATTGCCTCACTTGGAGATTGTGGCGTTATTGCAAGCGGGGTTAGAAGTAAGCAAGAAATAGAGTCGGTAGATGCCCTAGTAATTCCAGGGGGAGAGTCAACGACAATTGCCAAACTTGCAAAAGCATTTGGAGTCTTTGATCTGATTAAATCTCGTATCGCATCGGGAATGCCAACCTACGGATCATGTGCTGGAATGATTTTAATTGCCGATCAAATACTTGATGGTGGAGCTGATCAAGAGGGCTTTGGTGGCATTGATGCCCAAGTTCGTAGAAATGCATTTGGCCGACAGGTAGATTCCTTTGAAACTGATCTAACTTTTGCAGGCATTAGCGGCGCTGCTTTTCGCGCAGTTTTTATCAGAGCTCCTTGGGTTGAATCTGTTGGAACTCAAGTAGAAGTTCTAGCAAGTTTTAACGGCCATCCTGTCGCTATTAGACAGGGACACTTACTAGCTACCTCATTTCATCCCGAGTTAACTGGTGATAATCGCATCCATCGATTCTTTGTAGACCAGCTCTGTAAAGAAAGCTCAAAGGCAGGGATCTAGAAAATGTCAGGTCATTCCAAATGGGCCACAATCAAACGCAAGAAAGCTTTGATAGATTCTAAGCGGTCAAGGGCATTTGCTAAATACATAAAGGCAATTGAAGTATCTGCAAGAAATGGTGGAGCAGATCCAGATGGTAATCCCACTTTGTATGACGCAATAACTAAGGCTAAGAAGAATTCAGTTCCAAGCGATAACATCGAACGAGCTCTAAAGAGAGCAGTTGGCGAAGGTCAATCACAAGCCCAATGGGAGAACATAATTTATGAAGGTTATGGTCCTGGCGGGGTAGCAATTCTTATCGAATGCTTATCGGATAATAGAAATAGAGCGGCATCAGAGGTTCGAGTCGCTATCACTAGAAATGGCGGCACTATGGCCGATCCTGGTTCAGTTTCCTATATGTTCGAGAGAAAAGGCGTAGTAATTGTTAAGAAAAAACAGGGCGATAAATCTATAAGCGAAGAAATAATCTTGGATTCGGCTTTGGAGCATGGTTTATCGGAGGTTAATGATTTAGGCGAGAGCTTTGAACTTATTAGCGCTGCAACAGATTTGGTTCCAGTTAGACAGGCTCTGCAAAATTCAAATATCGATTATGAATCAGCTGATGTTTCCTTCCTTCCATCTATTTCTATTCCAATTGGCGCAGATGATGCCAGAGCCCTCTTTGAGTTAATTGAGGCCATAGAGGAGTGCGATGATGTGCAGAATGTCTATGGAAACTTTGATGTTTCAGATGAGGTAATGGCGAGCCTGTCATAACACTTTCTTGACTGGCTAATAGGCTTGAGCCATGCGCGTTCTTGGTGTTGATCCCGGTCTGACGCGCTGTGGCATTGGAGTAGTCGAAAAAGTTGGAGTGAAGGATCTCAAGTTAGTTGCTTGCGGGGTAATTCAAACTGGCGTTGATGCGCCACTTGAGGAGCGCTTGATGCATCTAAGTGCTGAGCTTGAAATCTGGATCAATCGATATAAACCAGATGCAATAGCAGTGGAGCGAGTCTTTTCAAAGCTCAATGTGCGAACCGCAATGGCTACAGGGCAAGCAGCTGGAGTGGCACTACTTCTTGCAGCAAAGGCAGGGGTTCCAATTGCGATGCACACCCCAAGTGAAGTCAAAGCAGCTGTCTCTGGTTCTGGACGAGCAGATAAGAGGCAGGTAGCTGCCATGGTAGTTAGAATCTTAAAATTGAAAGAAGCGCCGAAACCTGTAGATACCACCGATGCGTTAGCCCTTGCTATCTGCAATCATTGGCGAGGAGCTGGTGCAAAAAAATTGGCAACTGCCACAGCTAAAGAAAAAAGCCGTTTAAAGCGTTTAAAATCAGAGCCAAGATCAAGAAAGGCGAAGAAATAAATGATTGCCTTCATGACTGGCACTATTTTTGAGATTCGACTTAACCGAATCACCCTTCTTGTTAATGGAATTGGTTATGAAGTTATTGTTGCTCCAGATATCGCATCAGAATCAAAAGTAGGAGGCGAGCTCTCGCTTCATACATCGTTAGTTGTAAGAGAGGATTCCTGGAGTCTTTATGGGTTCTTATCTCAGAGCGCAAAGAGCCTCTTTGAAGAGCTGCAATCTGTAACCGGAATTGGACCAAAAGTTGCTAGCGCTCTGCTTGCGGTTTATGGCCCAGATGTGCTGCGAAATATAATTGCCTCGCAAGATAATGAAGCGCTAGAGCGAGTTCCTGGAATTGGGAAGAAAGTTGCTTCAAGAATTCTTCTAGAGCTAAAAGAGAAGTTTGGCGCAAGCTACAAGTCTAAATCTGCTCTAAGCGGTCCATGGCGAACCCAAGTAATTGGCGCACTAACTGGACTTGGTTATTCTCAAAAAGAGGCAGAAAGTGCGCTGGATAAAGTACTGGAAAGCTTTGGAAGAACTCCGACAAGTGAAGATACTCCCGAGATGCTAAAGCTAGCGCTGGCGCAATCGCGACAGAAGAGATAACTCATGAGTGATGAAGTAATGAGCAGCTCACTCACACCCGAGGAGATAAGCGCAGAACAGGCCTTAAGGCCAGAAACACTAAGAGATTTTGTAGGTCAAAAACGTGTAAAGGATCAAGTCGATCTGCTGCTTCGAGCAGCTAGGGAGCGCGGCGCACCAGCCGATCACATTCTCTTCTCAGGTCCTCCGGGTCTTGGTAAAACTACTCTTGCAATGATTGTGGCAAGTGAGATGGATTCACCAATAAGAATTACCAGCGGGCCTGCGATTACCCATGCTGGCGATCTAGCTTCAATACTTTCATCCCTTGTCGAAGGAGAAGTTTTATTCCTGGATGAAATCCATAGAATGGCAAGGCCAGCAGAAGAGATGCTCTATATGGCGATGGAGGATTTCAGAGTTGATGTTGTGGTTGGCAAAGGACCAGGGGCAACTGCCATTCCATTAACGCTGCCACATTTTACTTTAGTTGGAGCAACAACTAGAGCAGGACTTCTGCCAGGACCGCTAAGAGATCGCTTCGGCTTTACTGCTCATCTAGATTTCTATGATGAATCAGATATTGCAGATATCGTTGCTCGAAGCTCATCGCTTTTAAATGTTGATATTAGTAAGGATTCAATAGCAGAGTTAGGAAAGCGCTCTCGTGGAACGCCGCGTATTGCAAATAGGCTGCTTCGTAGAGTTAGGGATTACGCCCAAGTTCACGGAGATGGAAGTATCAATCTTGAGATAACTAACTCTGCTTTAAAAATGTATGAAGTGGATGAGATTGGTCTTGATAGATTAGATAAAGCAATTCTTAGAGTATTGATAGAACAGTTCAATGGCGGGCCTGTCGGTCTTGGCACTCTTGCGATGGCCGTTGGTGAGGAGCGAGAGACTGTTGAATCTGTCGCTGAACCGTTTCTGGTCCGCTCAGGATTTATCGCAAGATCGCCGCGCGGAAGAACGGCTACACCAGCAGCTTGGCGCCATCTAGGCAAGAAAGCTCCTGAGGTGGCGATGGGGCTTTTCGACAGTGAGGAGCTTGAGCCCTAGACTTTCGCCCCATGTCTTACGGAAATTCACAACGTAACTCTGGCGAGGTCAAGAAACCTCGCCCAGCTAGAACCTTAACTCTTACAGTTTTAACCACTCTTATTCTCTACGGCGTTGCCTTTGCAATCGGGGCTACCTCAATCAACTTAGGTCTAGATCTAAGAGGCGGAACAAGTGTGACCTTGCAGCCAAGACTTCAAGGCGGGCAGAACGGCGAGATTACTAGTGAATCAATTGATCAAGCTGTCTCAATTATCCGTCAGCGCGTTAACTCACTTGGCGTGGTTGAAGCCGAGGTAACTGCAGAGGGAACCGGCAATAGCAGACAGATTGTTATCTCAGTTCCAGGTGAGACTGGGAGACGAGTTGTGGACCTTGTTGGTCAAACTGCAGAACTTAGATTTAGACAGGTATTGCTAGTTGCAGGATCAATTCCAACTCCTGACGATGCCACTTTGTTAGAGGGATCAACTCTTAGCCCAGAACAAGTTGCAGCATTTCAAGCACTTGATTGCACCAAACCAGAGTCAACTCTTGGTAGCGGGGGAGATGATGCTAATTCTGTAATGATCACCTGCGATAGAGGTGGCGTTGCAAGATATATTCTTGCTCCAGCTCAAGTAGTTGGAAGCGATATTAAAGGCGCAACGGCTGCAATTGATCAACAGAGCGCAAGCGGTTGGTTTGTCTCACTTGATTTCACTGGAGATGGTTCCCGTAAGTTTGGCGAACTAACTCAGAGAGTTGTTAACCTTGCCGAGCCTCAGAATCAAGTAGCAATCGTTCTTGATGGCGTTGTTGTCTCTGCTCCGAGAATCAACGAAGCAATCTTGGGTGGCAGCGCGCAGATTACTGGAAGCTTTAGCCAACTCGAAGCGCAGGATCTTGCCAATGTTTTGAAGTATGGCTCACTACCTCTTGCCTTTGACCGCGGAGAAGTTCAGCAAATCTCGCCAACACTTGGAAATGATCAGTTGCAGGCGGGTCTTATTGCTGGTGGCCTTGGATTACTTCTAGTGATGATTTATTCAATATTTTATTACCGTGCTCTAGGTTTTGTTGTCGTTGGATCTTTAGTTATTGCTGCCGCTCAACTGGTAATTCTCTTCCTGCTCTTAGGTGAGTGGATTGGATTTACCTTAACTCTTGCAGCTGTTGCTGGAGCAATTGTGGCGATTGGAATCACGGCTGACTCGTTTATTGTCTACTTTGAACGTATTAGAGATGAAATGCGAGAAGGCAAACCACTACGCGTTGCTGCCGAGACCGGGTGGCAAAGAGCACGTCGAACAATCATTGTTGCAGACCTAGTATCAATTATTTCAGCGGTAATTCTCTATATCGTCTCGGTTGGAAGCGTTCGTGGTTTTGCATTCACTCTTGGGCTAACAACTCTTGTTGACTTGGTAGTGATCTTCTTATTCACCAAGCCGCTTGTAACGCTACTTGCAAAGAATAAGTACTTCCAAGCTGGAGGTAGGTACTCTGGTGTTTCGCCACGCAGCATTGGAGTGGTAACCCCAACTCTAGAGAGCAAGGGAGCGTAAACCATGAAATTAACTGGTCTGGGTGGAAGACTCTATCGCGGAGAGACATCAATGAATGTCATCCGTGCACGAAAGAAATGGTATGCGGTTAGCGCTTTATTCATTGCGCTCTCAGTTTTTGCACTAGGGGCTCAGGGTTTGCGTTTTGGAATTGAATTTGAGGGCGGATCAGCCTTTGTTGTTTCAACTTCAACTGGAACCGTTGAGCAAGCAAGAGAGGCAGTATCTGCTGCTGGCTATAGCGATAATGCAATTGTTCAAACTCTCGGTGAAGAAAAGATTCGTATTCAAACCGGTGTGTTAGATGCTGCTCAGTCAAATGCAATTCAAGATGCCTTGGCAGCTGAATTTGGGGTATCTGTCGATTCAATCGACACACAAAATGTTGGCCCTTCATGGGGCGAGGAAATCTCAAAGAAGGCGCTACAGGGACTTATCGCATTCTTAATTTGTATCATGATTTATCTGGCTCTTACCTTCGAGCCAAAGATGGCGGTAGCAGCTGTTGTGGCGCTGATTCACGATATTTTTATCACCGTTGGCCTCTATGCTCTCATCGGTTTTGAGGTGACGCCGGCGACTGTAATTGGCTTTTTAACAATTCTGGGTTACTCGCTTTATGACACCGTGGTGGTCTTCGATAAAATTCGAGAAAACACAAAGGGCATTACTAGCACGGGAAAATCCACCTACTCTGATGCAACAAATCTTGCGGTTAATCAGACCTTTGTCCGTTCTCTAAATACCTCACTGATTGCACTCCTTCCAGTTGCAGCAATTCTCTTTGTCGGAGCAGGCCTTCTAGGCGCTGGAACTCTTAAGGATCTAGCGCTCGCTCTCTTTATTGGTCTTATTGCTGGAACTTATTCATCTATTTTCATTGCGCCTCCAGTGTTGGCCTCTCTTCGTGAGCGTGAGCCAGCAATGAAGGCGCTAAGTGTTCGTGTTGCTGCAAGGGGCGGAAGTACAGCAAGCCCACTACTTTCCAACCGAAAAGGAAAGAAGAAGCGCAACAAATAGGGGAGAAGTAACCTATCCCCATGAACGCCCTAATTACCCCGGTTGTTAATCGCCTCAGGGAGAGCCAAGAAGGTAGCGACACT
>VGAJ01000027.1 GCA_016870795.1 Actinomycetota bacterium
TCCCACTCTCCCCCCATCCCACATTCAAAGATTCCAACATCGACCGGAAATTCAGCAAAGGCAACAAAAGCAAGTGCGCACATCGATTCAAAGAATGAGAGCTTGTTAGTCATCTTGGAATCAACTAGCTCTAGATATGGCGCAATATCGTTATAGGTTGCAATCATAAATTCTGGAGTTATTGATTGGCCGTTTATAGTGATTCGCTCTAAGAAACTCTCTAGATGAGGGCTAGTAAATCTTCCGGTGCGCATCCCCAATTCAAAACAGAGTGAATCAATTAAGCGCGTAGTTGTGGTTTTGCCATTGGTTCCAGCGATGTGAATTGTTGGATAAGAGAGCTGAGGTGAACCTAGGTAATCAGCTAAAGTTGAGATTCGCTCAAGCGTTGGAGCAATTCTAGTTTCTGGCCATCTGTTAAGTAGCGCTTTTTCAATGGCATCAAGGCGTGAGAGATCTTCGGCAGAGCTCATCTTTATTCTTTTGGAAGCGCAGCAAGAAGAGTGTTGATTCGAGTAATTTCACTCTCGCAAAATTCCATACGCTCTCTAATTTCTTTAACAACTTCCATCGGAGCCTTTGCCATAAAGTTCTCATTTTCTAACTTAACAACTGCGCTCTGCAAATCCTTCTTTATATTTTCAAGATCTTTACTTAGCCTTGCTCGCTCTGCCTTAACATCAATTGCTCCTCTAAGGTCAAATGCGATAATAAATTGGCCAATCTCAATCCTTGCGCTCTCTTTAAAATCACTTGCCGGCTTATCGAGGCGAACTAAGAATCTAATTGCATCTTCATAATTAAGTAGATCTCCTGATAAACCTGAAATTTGAGCATTTATTCTTGCCGACGTCTTAATCCCCTGCTCGCTTCTAAATCTTCTAATCTCAGTGATAAGAACTTGCATATCGCCAACTACTTTATTGGCTGCAACATCTGGCACGGCTTTACTTAATGCGGGCCATTTGGCGATAACAAGGGATTCCCCCCCGGTTAACTCACACCAAATGGTTTCAGTAATAAATGGCATCGATGGATGCATAAGACGAAGTAGTTGGTCTAGAACATGACCTAAGACTCTGCGGCTCTTATCAGCCTGCTCTCCCCCTTTGGCAAAACTTTCTTTAACTAGCTCTAAATACCAATCACATAAATCATCCCAAGCAAAGTGATAAATCTCCTCACTAGCCTTAGCAAATTCAAAGGCTTCATAGCCCTTATCAGCGCTAGCAATAGTGCTATCGAGACGATTTAAAATCCAGCGATCAATATGGTTGAGCTCAGATCTATCTGGTAGCTCGCCATTTACATGCGCGCCATTAATCATGGCAAAGCGCGCAGCGTTCCAAACTTTTGTAGCAAAGTTTCTAGATCCTGCAATCCACTCCTCAGCAAGTGCTTGATCTGTTCCAGGATTAGCTCCGCGTACCAAGGTAAAGCGCAGCGCATCAGAACCATACTTATCCATAAACTCCAATGGATCTACGGTATTTCCCCGAGATTTACTCATCTTCTTGCCATGTTTATCTCGAACTAGGCCATGAAGAGCGATAACTTTAAATGGAACAACTCCATCCATAGCAAATAAGCCAAATAACATCATTCTTACTACCCAGAAGAATAGAATGTCATAGCCAGTTACCAATACGCTGGTGGGATAAAACTTCTTTAAATCATCAGTTTTATTTGGCCAACCAAGAGTTGAAAATGGCCAGAGCGCAGATGAAAACCAAGTATCCAAAACATCAGGATCTTGTTCATATCCCTTAGGAGCGCTTTGATTTGGACCTAAAACAATTAAATCTCCATCTGGGCCATACCAAACTGGGATGCGATGTCCCCACCAGAGTTGGCGCGAGATGCACCAATCATGCATGTTATCGACCCACTCAAAATATCTTGGCTCCATAGATTCGGGATCAATCTTTACTCTTCCATCACGAACTGCATCTGCTGCAGCTTTAGCAAGAGGAGCAACTTTGACAAACCATTGCTTAGATAAACGAGGCTCAACTGTTGTTTCGCAGCGCGAGCAATGGCCAACGGCGTGAATGTAAGGACGCTTCTCAGAGACAACTCTTCCCATCTGGCGAAGTTTTTCAACTACTGCAACTCTTGCATCAAAGCGATCCATGCCATCAAATTCAGTGCCAGTTCCCTCCATAACTCCAGCTTCATTCATAATCACAATTAGCGGAACGTTGTGGCGCATTCCCATCTCAAAGTCATTTGGGTCATGGGCGGCTGTGACTTTAACTGCCCCCGTTCCAAAGTCAGGTTCAACTAACTCATCGGCGATGATTGGAATCATGCGATTAACTAGGGGAAGAAGAACTGATTTACCAATGAGGTGCTTATAACGCTCATCTTTTGGATTAACTGCAACAGCGCCATCGCCAAGCATTGTTTCAGGGCGAGTTGTGGCAACCGTGATACTCACCTCATCGTCGCCATATCTCACCTGCACAAACTCTCCAGCATCATCGCTATGTTCAACTTCAATATCAGAGAGCGCAGTTAAGCAACGCGGGCACCAATTAATAATCTTCTCTGCCCTATAAATCAATCCTGCATCAAAGAGCTGCTTAAAGATCGTTAATACTGCATCAGAGAGGCCCTGATCCATTGTGAATCTCTCGCGCGACCAATCAACGCTATCTCCTAGGCGTTTCATCTGGCCCAAGATTGCTCCGCCTGATTCCTCTTTCCACTTCCAAACTCTTTTTACAAACTCTTCTCTTCCCAAATCATGTCTACTTACTCCCGTTGCTGCTAATTGTTTCTCAACAACATTTTGAGTAGCAATTCCCGCATGATCCATGCCAGGTAGCCACAAAACTTCAAAGCCTTTCATCCGCTTCATTCGACTTAATAAATCTTGTATCGAGTGATCTAGCGCATGGCCAATATGAAGACTGCCAGTGACATTTGGCGGCGGAATAACTATTGAGAAGGGCTCTTTCCCTGAATCTGTATTCGCTGTGAAATATCCAGCGCTAAGCCACTTTTGATATAGCTCAGATTCAATCTGGCTTGGATTAAATTGCGCAGGTAGCTCAGACATAAGATGTAGATACTACCGATTATTACGCGGTCTTCTCTTCGCCTCGTTTAGTCGAACGCTTTGGGTTATTTGGACCGCGTTCGAGATATTTTGGCGCTGCTTTATCACTTATTACCTCAGGGGTGATTAGAACTTTGCCAACTTCTTTTCTACTTGGCACCTCATACATCACAGGAAGCAGAACATCTTCCATAATGGCTCTAAGTCCTCTTGCTCCAGTGCCTCTGGCAATCGCCTGATCTGCAACAACTTCAAGTGCCTCTTCAGTAATTTCAAACTCCACATCATCCATCTCAAAGAGATGCTGATATTGCTTAACCAGCGCATTCTTTGGCTCGGTTAGAATCTTAAGCAGAGCTGCGCGATCTAAAGCTTCGACAGAGGTCACAATTGGAAGGCGGCCGATGAACTCTGGAATCATGCCAAATTTAAGGAGATCCTCTGGCATAACATCTGCAAATAAATCTTGGGCTTTCTTTTCTTTCTCACTCTGCAGCGTGGCATTAAAGCCAACGCCAGCTTTGCCTTTGCGGTTTTCAATAATTTTTTCAAGCCCTGCAAAAGCGCCACCAACAATAAAGAGCACATTACTAGTGTCGATTTGAATAAATTCTTGATGAGGATGCTTTCTTCCTCCCTGCGGTGGAACTGAGGCGGTAGTTCCCTCAAGAATTTTAAGAAGAGCTTGCTGAACTCCCTCGCCTGAAACATCTCTGGTAATTGATGGGTTCTCAGCTTTTCTTGCCACCTTATCAATTTCATCGATATAGATAATTCCAGTCTCTGCCTTTTTCACATCAAAGTCAGCTGCTTGAATTAATTTAAGTAGAATATTTTCAACATCTTCGCCAACATAACCCGCCTCTGTTAGAGCTGTTGCATCAGCAATTGCAAAGGGAACATTTAGCATGCGAGCAAGAGTTTGAGCTAACAAAGTCTTGCCACATCCGGTGGGACCAAGAAGCAAGATATTGCTCTTTGATAACTCCACGCCATCTTCTATACGGCGATCTGGTCCTTTAATTCTCTTATAGTGGTTATAGACCGCAACTGAGAGCGACTTCTTTGCTCTATCTTGGCCAATTACATACTGATCTAAAAACTCATATATCTCTTGTGGTTTTGGAAGCTCTTGAATCCCAGCGGTGCTTGCTTCGCTTAACTCATCCTCGATAATCTCATTACAGAGATCGATACATTCATCGCAGATATAGACGCCAGGACCAGCAATTAACTTCTTAACTTGCTTCTGAGTCTTGCCACAGAATGAACACTTAAGCAGATCGCCGCTTTCACCGATGCGAGTCAAGATGAGCCTACTTTCTAAAGGGGAAGAAGATAAGAATAAATCCTCTAGCCCAGCAAGAGATGGCTAAACGCGTTCGCCCTGAGAGTAATTACCCCTACTTAGTAACAGAGGCTTTTCTTGAGGCAAGAATTTGATCAACAAGACCATACTCAACAGCTTCTGCTGCGGTAAGAATCTTGTCGCGCTCAATATCTTTACCAATATCTTCTTTACTCTTCTTAGAGTGCTTAGCAAGAATCTCCTCAAGCAATTCGCGCATCCGCAAGACTTCTCTTGCTTGAATCTCAATATCAGAGCCTTGACCGCCACCCTCGCTATATGGCTGGTGAATCAAAATCCTTGAATGCTCTAGCGCATAACGCTTTCCGGCAGTTCCACCAGCAAGTAAAACTGCAGCAGCAGAGGCAGCTTGTCCAAGACAAATTGTCATGACATCTGGTCTAACAAATTGCATCGTGTCATAGATTGCAGTTAGGGCGGTAAATGAGCCACCAGGAGAATTGATATACATCATGATGTCTCTATCAGGATCCATTGACTCTAGAGTCAATAACTGAGCCATAACATCATTGGCCACAGTGTCATCAATTCCCTGGCCTAGAAAAATAATTCTCTCTTCAAATAACTTGGTGTAAGGATCAAGGCGCTTATAACCATAAGTAGTTCTCTCCTCAATTGTTGGAAGAACATAACGGCCTTGAATATCGTTTATTTTCATCGCGCTGTACCACCGCTTCCTGATACTTGGCCTGCAGATTTAACAACATGATCAACAAAGCCATATTCCTTAGCCTCTTCGGCATTGAACCAACGATCACGATCAGAATCTGCTGTGATTGTCTCCATCTTCTGACCAGTGTGAAAAGCAATTAACTCCGCCATCTTCTTCTTAGTAAATGACATCTGCTCTGCTTGAATCTTGATATCAGATGCTGTTCCACCAATACCGCCTGATGGTTGGTGCATCATGATGCGAGCATGTGGCAGCGCGTAGCGCTTTCCAGGAGCTCCTGCACATAGCAGGAATTGACCCATAGAAGCTGCAAGGCCCATACCAACTGTTGCTACATCGTTTTTGATGTATTGCATAGTGTCATAGATCGCCATACCGGCAGAGATTGAACCGCCAGGTGAATTAATATAAAGGTAGATATCTTTATCAGGATCTTCTGCTGCAAGTAATAACATTTGGGCAGCAATTGCATTGGCCATACTGTCTTCAACCACAGAACCAAGAAAGATAATTCTCTCTTTTAGTAATCGGTTATAGACCTGATCATCTAATCCGCCGCCTTGACTACTGGCCATACGGGGGGTTATGAGCTCCACTAATTCCTCCTGATATACATTTCTATGTCCGTTAGGCTAACGCCAAGAATAGAAAAATGCTTCCTGCAATATGCAAAAAGGTGGTTTGTTCGCTTAGAGCAGAGAAACTACTGCTCAGATTCACTCTCTTGCTTTGGAGCAAGGGCAGCTAAATCAACTTTTCGACCTGAGGCATCTTTAACCCCGACTCGCTCTAGAACTACAGCTAGGGCTTTGCTCCTTGCAACCTCAGCCATCAGGGCATGAATCTGGCCAGCTTGAGAAATCTGTTGCGCAAATTGATCAGGGCTCATCTGATATCTAGCAGCGCTCCTAATTAAGTATTGGGTGAGCTCTGCCTCCGAGACTTGAACTGCTTCGCTCTTAACAATTGTGTCCAACAAGAAATCAGCTTTAAGAGAATTAGTGATCTCAAGGCTTACCTCACTTCTATGCGCGCTATCTTCTAAGCGATTTACTTTTTCCAGGTGAGCATCAACTTCTTCTTTTACAAGATTTTCAGGTACTGAAATTTCAACTGTTTCTAGTAGCAATTTCAAGAGATTATCTCTTGCTTGAGCGCCCTGCTCCATCGCCTTTAGACGAGATAGGCGCTGCCTGACATCGGCATCTAACTCGGCAAGTGTTTCAAATTCACTTGCAAGCTTTGCAAACTCATCGTTTAGTTCAGGAAGTTCGCGCTTTTTAACGGCCTTTAACGTGACCTCGACTTCGCCGCTCTGACCTTCATCCATTCCAACTAATTGAGTAGTAAATTTCTTTACCTGCTCTAGCTTCATTCCAATCAAAGCCTCATCAAGGCCATCAACCATGCGATTTGAGCCAACTTCATAGGAGATGCCATTAGCACTTCCGCCTTCAATCTCTGCGCCATCAACTTTCGCACTCAAATCAATGGTGACAAAGTCGCCCTTCTCAACATCTTTTTCGACAGTAGTAAGGGTTCCAAAGCGAATTCTCAAAGCTTCAATCTGCTCTTTTACATCATCATCACTAACGGCTACATCATCAACGCTAATTTCGATCTTTGAAAAATCAGGCAGGATAACTTCAGGCCTAATATCTACTTCAACTTCAAATTTAACTGCCTCATTATCTTTAAGCTCTTTGATATCAACACTTGGCCGGCCAAGAACTAGAAGATCATTTTCTCTAGCAGCCTGGCTATAAAACTCTGGCAGGCCGTTATTAATAGCTTCATCAAGGACTGCTCCGCGGCCAACTCTTTGATCAATCATCGCTCTTGGAACTTTTCCTTTGCGAAAACCTGGGATAACAATGCGCTCTGAAATGCTTTGATATGCCGTCTTAATGTGTGGCTCAAGATCTGTGAAATCGACATCAATTAAAATACGAACTCGAGTCTTTGAGATTGTCTCAACAGCGCTTTTCACATGGCTCCTGACTTAAGACGAAGAGGTATAACTGGTCGGGGCGGAGGGATTCGAACCCACGGTCTCCTGCTCCCAAAGCAGGCGCGCTAGCCACTACGCTACGCCCCGCGGCGCAGGAAGCAGAGTCTAGATGAAAAATTCACAAGTAATTACCCCAAGCGCTACCCTTGCGCCCCTAAGGAGGAGCATTAGCACCCCCTTAGAAAGATAAAAAGTGCGGGCGTAGCTCAATGGTAGAGCCCTAGCCTTCCAAGCTAGCCACGCGGTTTCGATTACCGTCGCCCGCTCCAATCTTTTCTAAATCATCCAGT
>VGAJ01000028.1 GCA_016870795.1 Actinomycetota bacterium
TTAGTGATTGGGCGCAAATTGTTGGCAGTGAGGTTGCAGAACATGCCACACCAATTACTTTATTTGAAGGAAAATTAACGATTCAAACTTCATCAACTGCTTGGAGCACTCAACTTCGTTTGATACAGAGCGAGCTTTTAAAAACAATCCGCAAAAGCTCTCCTGGTGCTTTAGTTGATGAGCTAGTCATCATGGGTCCGCACGCCCCTTCATGGAAGCGCGGCTTAAGAACGATCCGAGGGGCAAAAGGGGTTAGGGATACCTTTGGGTGATATTCAAGGTTCAATCGCCTTCTAAAAACGCGCCTAATCCACCAATAACGCCCTTTTTTGGCTATCTCTAGTTTGATTTACCAGTAGGATTTACCGGCACCTAGCCCAATAAAGAGGCGAGAACTGTCTCTGGCGGGGTCAAACTATTGATAGAAGAGGGGCTTAGTGTGGCTGATAAGAAGGTGGCGCGGGCCTATGACGCCAGCGCAATCACCGTTCTAGAAGGCCTAGAAGCTGTTCGTAAGCGCCCTGGAATGTATATCGGCTCAACAGGTGAGCGAGGCCTGCACCACTTAGTTTATGAAGTCGTTGATAACTCAGTAGATGAAGCCCTAGCCGGCTACTGCACCCATATCAGCGTTCTATTGCAAAAAGACGGTGGGGTTCGAGTAAACGATAACGGTCGCGGAATTCCAGTAGATATCCATCCAATTGAAAAGAAACCAGCGCTAGAAGTTGTTATGACAGTGCTTCACGCCGGAGGAAAGTTTGGCGATGGCGGCTACTCAGTATCTGGCGGCTTACATGGCGTCGGGATATCTGTTGTTAACGCTTTAAGTAGAGATCTAAGCGTTGTTGTTCAAAGAGAAGGTTTTATCTGGGAGCAGAGTTACAAATTAGGAGTTCCTAACTCTCCAGTTGAAAAAGGTGTTGCTACAAAAGAAACTGGAACTGAAGTTACTTTCTGGCCCTCTGAGGAAATATTTGAAACTACAGATTTTTCATTTGAGATTTTATCAACCAGGTTTAGAGAGATGGCCTTTTTAAATAAAGGTTTAACCATCTCGCTGCGCGATGAACGAGCCGGACACGTTGATGAGAAAGGCGAACCGTTAGAAGTTAAATACTGCTACACAGGGGGGATTGTTGATTTCGTTAAACACCTAAACACCACAAAGGGCGTTGCCCATAAATCAATTATTGCCTTTGAAACAGAGGACCTTAAACATAAAATGTCTCTTGAGGTAGCAATGCAGTGGAATACCAGTTTTACCGAGTCGGTATATACCTTTGCTAACACCATCAATACTCAAGAAGGTGGAACACATGAAGAAGGTTTTCGAACTTCACTCACCTCACTAGTAAATAAGTTTGCTGAGGAGTGGGGCTATATAAAGAGAAAAGAAGATCGCCTAACCGGAGATGATATCCGCGAAGGGCTAACTGCAATCATCTCAATTAAAATCAATGAGCCACAATTTGAAGGACAAACAAAGACAAAACTAGGAAACACCGAGGCTAAGTCATTCACCCAAAAATCTTTAAATGACGCAGTAGGTGCATGGTTTGAAAAGAATCCAAGTGAGGGCAAAGAGATTGTCAGAAAAGCTATAGATGCAGCAACTGCTCGAATTGCAGCAAGAAAAGCTAGAGATCTTTCTCGGAGCAGAAAAGGCCTACTTGAAGGTCGCGGAATGCCTGGAAAATTGGCGGATTGCCAATGGACTGAGCCTGAAAAGTGCGAGCTCTATATTGTTGAGGGAGATTCAGCTGGTGGTTCAACAAAAGGCGGAAGAGATTCTCGATATCAAGCAGTTCTTCCAATCAGAGGAAAGATTCTCAATGTTGAAAAAGCAAGAATTGATCGGGTGCTACAAAACAATGAAGTTCAAGCTTTAATCACCGCTCTTGGCACAGGAATTCATGATGATTTTGATATCGCCAAACTTAGATATCACAAAGTTATTCTCATGGCAGATGCTGATGTCGACGGACAACATATTAGAACGCTACTGCTAACTCTCCTATTTAGATTTATGCGACCTTTGATTGAAAAAGGCTTTGTCTATCTTGCACAACCGCCGTTATATAAAATCAAATGGGGCGGAAAAGAGCCTGCGCAGTATGCATTCTCTGATAAAGAGCGAGATGGCTTAATTCAATTAGGGTTAGAGGCGGCAAAACGTTTACCAAAAGAGGATGGGATCCAGCGCTTTAAAGGCCTTGGTGAGATGCCTGCAAAAGAACTTTGGGACACCACAATGGATCCAACCCACCGCGTACTTATGCAAGTGACTTTAGATGACGCAGCAGCAGCTGATGATCTCTTCTCAGTTCTAATGGGAGAAGATGTTGAACAGAGAAGACAATTTATTCAAAGAAATGCTAAAGATGTTAGGTTCCTTGATATCTAATGGAAAATCTTGACGACAATAAAGTAGACCGCATTGAAGCTGTTGACCTTCAGGTGGAGATGGCTCGTTCTTATCTCGATTATGCGATGTCGGTTATTGTTGGAAGAGCACTTCCTGATATTAGAGATGGGTTAAAACCAGTACATCGCAGAGTTTTATATGCAATGTATGACGCGGGATATCGCCCAGATAAGGGTTATTACAAATCATCACGCATCGTCGGTGATGTTATGGGTAATTATCATCCACATGGTGATGGTGCTATCTATGACACCTTAGTTCGTTTAGCTCAACATTGGTCACTTAGATATCCATTAGTTGATGGCAATGGAAATTTTGGCTCTCCTGGTAATGATCCAGCAGCCGCAATGCGTTACACAGAAGCTCGTATGGCTCCTCTTGCAATGGAGATCATGCGAGATATTGATGAAGAAACTGTTGATTTCATCGCAAATTACGACGGACGAAGCCAAGAGCCGCTAGTACTTCCCTCTCGCTTTCCAAATTTATTAGTTAATGGCTCAGCTGGAATCGCTGTTGGAATGGCAACCAATATCCCGCCACATAATTTGCGCGAAATCGCAGCAGCAGTGCAGTGGGCTCTTGATAACCCAGATACATCAAATGAGGAGACACTAAGCGCACTTCTTGGAATCGTTAAAGGACCAGATTTTCCAACTAAAGGAATCATTGTTGGGCGTCAAGGGATTGAAGATGCTTATCGCACGGGGCGTGGCTCCATTCAGATGCGCGCAGTTGTGGAAGTTGAAGAGATTAACAAACGCACGTGTCTAGTAGTAACAGAGCTGCCATATCAAGTAAATCCTGACAACCTTGCTCTTAAAATCGCTGAGCTAGTAAAAGATGGAAAAATCAAAGGCATTGCTGATGTAAGAGATGAAGGAAATGAGCGTCTTGGTCAACGTTTAGTAATTGTCCTACGAAATGATGCCACACCTAAAATTATTTTAAATAATCTCTACAAACAAACCCAACTCCAAGATTCTTTCGGAGCGAATATGTTGGCCTTGGTTGATAACGTTCCAAGAACTCTTCGTCTTGATGAATTTGTCCGCCATTACATCACGCATCAAGTTGAAGTAATTATCAGACGGACGAAATTTAGATTAAATGAAAAAGAGAAGCGCGCTCACATTTTAAGTGGTTACTTAAAAGCGCTAGATGCCCTAGATGCAGTAATTGCCTTAATTAGAGCAAGTGCCACATCAGAGCAAGCCCGCGAAGGCTTGATGAAGCTTCTTGAAGTCGATGAACTGCAAGCTAATGCAATTCTAGATATGCAGCTGCGTCGCCTCGCAGCCCTTGAACGCCAGAAGATCATTGATGAATTTGAAACCTTAATGGCTGAAATTAAAGAGTTGAAGATTATTCTTAACGATCCTGCCGCTCAAAGATTGATAATCAAAGAAGAACTCAAAGAAATCGCGGATAAATATGGCGATGATAGGCGCACCCAAATCATTGCGGGTGAAACTGATTTATCAGTTGAAGATCTAATTCCTAACCAAGATGTGGTCGTCACAATCACAAGAGGTGGATATGCCAAGCGGACTAAAGCAGATCTATATAGGTCGCAAAGACGCGGTGGAAAAGGCGTAAAAGGTGCAGCTTTAAAACAAGATGACATAGTTGAACATTTCTTTACTGCATCAACTCATGACTGGCTCCTCTTTCTAACAAATCAAGGCCGGGTCTATAGAGCCAAAGTCCATGAGCTTCCAGATGCTGGTCGTGATGCAAGAGGTCAACATGTTGCAAACCTATTAGCTTTTAAGCCCAATGAAACCATCGCCTCTGTTATTGGAATTAACGATTACGCATCACTTCCCTATTTAGTGATTGCTACAAAAGGCGGAATAGTAAAAAAGAGCCCGCTTAGTGAATACGATTCACCAAGAACTGGTGGCTTGATTGCAATTTCATTAAAGGATGGTGATGAAGTTGTGGCAGCTTCTGCTATTACTGCAAAAGATGAGCTACTTTTAATTTCAAAGAAGGGAATGTCACTTCGATTCACAGCCGATGATGAATCTCTACGCTCTATGGGTAGATCTGCAACTGGCGTAATTGGAATGAAATTTAGAAGTGGCGACGAATTGCTAACTATGGCAACAATTAGAAGTGGTGATGAAAAGAGTTTCGTATTAACAGCAACCGATGGTGGTTTTGGAAAGCGAACTGATATCAGTGAATATCGTTTGCAATCCCGTGGCGGCATTGGAGTAAAAGCTGCCAAAGTTGATGAAGGCGCGCGAGGCGGGCTAGTTGGCGCACTAATTGTTAATGAAAGCAATGAGATTTTAGTTATTACCTCAGGGGGCGTAGTTATGCGCACCCCGGTAAAAGAAGTTCGCCAGACTGGGCGCGATACTCTCGGAGTTCGCCTAGTAAATCTTGATCAAGGCACCTTTGTAGTCTCATTAGCTAAGGTCAATGACGAGGATTAGAAAGTGAAAAAATAAGCGGAAAAAAAGTGCTATTTTTGCGCACGCCCGCAGGTCAGGTAGCCTTGCGCTTCCCGTTTTGCGGGCCTATAGCTCAGCCTGGTTAGAGCGCTTCCCTGATAAGGAAGAGGTCAGTGGTTCAAGTCCACTTAGGCCCACCATATCAACGCTCTTTTTTGCTGCGATATGGGGACTTAGCTCAATTGGTAGAGCACCTGCTTTGCAAGCAGGGGGTTAGGGGTTCGATTCCCCTAGTCTCCACATGGTTAATGATTCAATGCCGCCAATTACTCAAGCGACCCTTCACACCTCAATGGGCGACATTGTTATTGAGCTATTTCCGAATCATGCACCAAAAACTGTTGCAAATTTTGTTGAGTTAGCCGCAGGAATGCGTGAGTGGGTTAATCCAAATACTGGCGAGAAAACTAATCAGCCACTCTATGACGGAACAGTGTTTCATCGAGTAATCAAAGGTTTCATGATTCAAGGTGGAGATCCACTTGGAACTGGAACTGGTGGACCTGGATATCGCTTTGCTGATGAATTTCATCCTGAGTTATCTTTTAACAAACCATATCTATTAGCGATGGCAAATGCTGGTCCTGGAACAAATGGTTCACAATTTTTTATAACCGTTGCACCAACTACTTGGTTAGATCGCAAACACAGTATTTTTGGAGAAGTTAAGAATGAAGCAAGTCAAAAGATTGTACAAGCAATATCAGAGGTTAAAGTTGGCGGAGCAGATCGCCCAGTTCAAGCGGTGAAGATAACTTCAGTATCACTGGCATAAATTTAATGCGCCGCACTATAACTGGCTCACTACTATTAATAATCGCTGTCTCATATTTATTACAAATCACCACAGTTGGATATGAAGATAGGTTCTTACTCAATCGTTTCTATGTCGAAAATGGCGAGTATTACCGCTTATTCACTGTTGCTCTACTTCACGGTGGGTTATGGCACTTAGCCTTTAATTTAATTGCGCTTTACGCCTTAGGAACACCGCTTGAAAACTACTTTGGCAAAGGTAGATATCTCTTAATTCTATTTGTTTCGCTAATTTGTGGTTCAACTCTTTCGGTTCTATTAAACCCTGCTTATGTTTATTCAATAGGGGCATCTGGGATGATTTTTGGGCTCTTCGGCGCCCTTGCTTTAGTTGGCGAAAAAGCTGGAGTTGAATGGAGATCAATTTTAATTATCGTTGGGCTTAATTTTGCTATCGGTTTTCTTTTAGGCGGAGTGGATTGGCGAGGACACCTAGGAGGCTTAATTGGTGGGGCTTTGATTACTCTCACTCTTAACAGATCTAAGTAATACCTGGGCAACATCAATAACGTTTGTATCTGAGCCTTTAGCAGTTACCCCATCACTAACCATTACTCGACAGAATGGGCAAGCCACAGCAACTTCCTTAGCGCCAGTATTAATCGCTTCTTCAACTCGGTTCATATTAATTCGAGTACCTAATTTTTCTTCCATCCACATTCTTCCGCCGCCTGCGCCGCAACAAAATGATCGCTCTTGGTTTCTTGGCATCTCAATTACTTCAACTCCAGTTGATTCCAATAACTCTCTAGGTGGTTCATAAATTTGGTTATGTCTACCTAGGTAGCAAGGATCGTGATAGGTAAGAGAATTACTGCTCTGTGTCACTGGCTTTAAACGCCCTGTTTTAACTAAGGTATTTAGCAATTGTGTGTGATGTAGCATCTCTAATTCAAAACCTTGTTGTTTATAGTCCCGGCCTATTGTTGTGAAGCAATGCGGGCAGGTAACTACAACTTTCTTCTTACCCTTGTAATTTGCATAAACCTCATTGAAGGTATCAATGTTTTCTCTTGAGAGAATTTGATAAAGAAATTCATTACCAGCTCTTCGCGCAGGATCTCCAGTGCAGGTTTCTCTTGCGCCAAGGACTGCGAATTTAACCCCTGAGATATAGAGAAGCTCTGCAACAGCCTTTGTGGTTTTCTTCGCTCTCTCTTCATATGCTCCAGCACACCCAACCCAGAAGAGATATTCCACTTCATCTGGGAGAGCTCCTGTAATTACTTCGATCGGGAAATCACATTCTGCAATCCAGGCATTTCTATCTGCTCTATTTGCTCCCCAGGGATTTCCAGCTTTTTCAAGATTCCTAAATGTTCCACCAAGCTCTGTTGGAAATTCTGATTCAACTAAAACTTGAAAGCGTCTCATATTTACTATGTGATCGATATGTTCGATATCAACCGGGCATTCATTAACGCAGGCGCCGCAAGTTGTGCAGGACCAGAGGACATCAGGTGAGATTGTTTGGCCAACCACATTTCCTTCTTTAGGAATATTTGCAAGGGCATGATCTCTAAGCGCCATTATTAATAACTTAGGTGATAGCGGTTTATCAGTATGCCAAGCGGGGCATTGGGATTGGCATCTGCCACACTCAGTGC
>VGAJ01000029.1 GCA_016870795.1 Actinomycetota bacterium
TATTGGCCACGCAGTAAAAAATGCTCTCATGAACTTTATATGTTGGATCTGCATGAGTTGTGGCCTTTGAATCCTCAAAACAGCCACCTTGATCAATTGCAATATCAACTAAGACTGAACCCTTCTTTAAATGCGAAACTAACTCATTACTAATCAACTTCGGAGCTTTTGCGCCGTGTACTAAAACAGCTCCAATAATTAAATCTGCAAGAAGTGCTTCTTGCTCAATCTCATGGGTATTAGAGACTAAAGTCTTTACTGCTCCATTAAATATCTGGTCAATATAGGCAAGTCTGCTCTGATTTAAATCAACTACCGTTACATCAGCTCTCATACCAAGGGCAATAGTTGCTGCAGCAAGACCTGCAGTTCCTCCGCCAAGAATTAGAACCTTTCCAGGTCTTACTCCAGGAACTCCACCAAGCAATACACCGCGTCCTCCTGCACTTGCCTGCAGCGCTGCTGCGCCGACTTGTGGAGCCATACGCCCAGCAACCTCGCTCATTGGAGCAAGAAGAGGAAGATTGGAATTTAGCTCAACAGTTTCATAGGCAATTGCAGTGATACCACTTTTCCTGAGCGCATCAGTGCAATCTTTTGATGCAGCAAGATGAAGATAGGCAAATAGAACTTGGCCAGCTCTCATTCGGTGATATTCAGCTGCTATCGGCTCTTTTACTTTTAAGACTAATTCGGCCTCAGCCCAGAGCTGATCTGCTGAGGCAATAATTGTTGCCCCAACGCTTCTATAGTCATCATCTGAAATTGCGCAGCCAAGACCAGCCGAACTTTCTACTAAAACTTTATGCCCCTGGCGGATAAATTCTCTGGCTCCTGCCGGGGTTAGCGAGACTCGATACTCATGGTTCTTTATCTCTTTGGGAACGCCGATGTTCACCTCTAGATAGTACCCGAGAAAAGCTCACTACATATTTTGGGGTGTAGCTCACTCCTCATTTGGGCAAATGAGTTGGGGGCCCATCCAGAGTTAAAGACCTGTCTAAGTAATTTACTCATTGCATAACTTGGATCATCGCTATCTGCCCTATCTAGCGCTCTTTGTGCAAGTGCTCCATCGCCTCGTTCATAAGCCACTGCTGCAAACAAATTAGCAACTGGGGCGATATGGCCCTTTGGAGCAAGGCGAAGCAACCATCTCCAGGCGGTGAAGTAGAGATCAAGGCTTTCGGCGCTAACACTTCCAAGTGCGTAATCTCTAACCTGCAAATCTGATAGACGAACTAAAAGCAGTGCAATTAAGGCCTTATCTTTGACTAGACCATGAGTTTTAAACTCATCCATAAATTGGTTAACTGCGCTAGCGCCTTGCCTCTGAAAAGATATTGGATCTTTCTCATAATCAATAATCTCAATGCTGCGAATTAAATCAAGTAGCTCATGATCACTATCAAGCTGCGAAATCGAATCAACTAGCTGTTTTAGATTTGCGAAAGGAATTGGCCTGCCTTGAGCCACTTGCTCTGCAGCAATTCGAGAATCTATTAGTTCTGGAAGTGGGTTTCCCTCACTTGAGCAACAGCTCAAATCTTCACAAATTAATGAGCGATATCGATCCTTCTCAACTGTTATGACTTCTCGAAGGTTTAGTCCATATTCAGTGATAGCCGCAAGAATCTCTGAAATTATCTCATTCTGGCTCTGCCCAATTTCTGGGCAATAAAAGATTGCAATAATGGCTTCAGCGCTATCTCTAGATAAATGGGAGTTTAGAAGTTTTAGCTCATCTGCGCCGATTTGATCTGGAAAATCTATGCGAATCGCCATAGCTATTGCATCATTTTTTAGGCTCAAAAGAACTATTGAATTCTCTGGATTAAATCCAATCAAAAAGGGAACAGCCGCAAGAAGGTCTTTAGGTGTTGTAAGTGTCGTCATTGGCAAAGCATCTTGGGATAGAGAGATTGAAGTTATTTTTAGGGCCCTGAAATGTTGATAACTATCCCCTGTAGATACCTCGAGCAGGCCTAATATCTATCTGCCGACTGACCTTCTGCACAATTGCTCCATCAATTGGCGCAGCTAGAGAACCCGCTCGCCAAAAACCACTCCAAGTTGTTGTTAACTCAACTCTCTTCTGGCCTGAGCTCCTATAGGTATTTTCAATAAGCATCAATGGGTATGGAGCTCCGGCAAGCCTGGTGCTCTGGCTATTGCCATCTCCAAACTCCCATAAAAAATCCGGAGTTAAGTGAATCGTTATAGGCGTGCCAAGAACTACAAGAACGGTAGTGAAGTGCATAGGAGTATTAGTTAAGAAATTAACGCTCTGATTTACCAAGATGTTATCTAGCGGTTGGGTGATTATCGCTCCCCTTGGAATCAAACTCTTAACTTGATCGCTAATTTGAGAGCCAGAAATTCGCTTCACTCTTGGTTTTGGTGATGGCTTTGGACCTAGCGCCACTGGCTTACTTGCAGCAGGAGGCTTTGGAAGCCAGGGAATCCAAGTCCGCTTTGTAGTTGAAGTTGGTCTTGGCTTTGGCGCAGTTGATACCTGACTGCCCGCCTTGCCCTTCTTAACTGTGATTACAACTTCGTTGCTTTCTTGATTAGCTTTAACATCAATACAGGTCTCACCTTCACAAGCTCCATAGGCAGCATTTATAGATGAAAAGATAATTAACATTGCAACTAGAGTCATCCGCATCCAGCAGATAATGCCTTCTTGATCTCATCTCTAAACTGGAAAAACTAAGACTTTGGGGAGATTACTGCCCTGTGGAGCTGTATTGGCTCGAAAGTCTTTTAAGAGATTCTTTGATAACCGCCCCATCGCTACTTCTCCAGAGCGGCGGCATAGAGTTTAAAAGCACCGATCCATAGCGTTTATTAACAATTCTTGAATCAAGGATTGCCACTACCCCGCGATCATCAATGGATCGAATTAGCCTTCCTGTTCCCTGCGCAAGAAGTAGAGCAGCCCTTGGAAGTGAGACTTGCATAAAACCTGAGCCGCCAGATGCATCTATCTGGGCAGCTCTTGCCGACATCACTGGATCATCTGGTCTGGGAAAAGGTATTCGATCAATTGCTACCAAAATACAAGATGGCCCTGGCACATCAACGCCCTGCCAAAGGCTCATCGTTCCAAGCAAAATTGAGGTGGGATCACTGGCAAATTTTTCAACTAAGACTCCAACGCTATCGCCCCGTCTTTGAGTAATGATCTTAATCGGAAGCTCTGCTAAAACTCGCCTTAGATGTTCATCTGCCATTTCAACACCGCGCCATGATGAAAATAGCGCCAGTGTTCTTCCCCCTGCAGCATCAATTAACTCACCTAGCTCAACTAGAGCCTGCGGACTTGGCCCATCTCTTGTTGGCTCTGGAAGATCTCTTGGAAGATAGAGCGCTCCTTGACTTGCAAAATCAAAAGGTGAACCAACATCAAGTGATACTAAATTTTCTGGATCAATATCTCCTCCGCTATCACTACTTTCATCTTGGCTAGCCTCTAGCGGATCAATGCCAAAGCTCTTAGCAATTGCAGCAAAACTATTCCCAACGCTCAAGGTTGCACTTGTTGCGATAACTGGGGTTTTAGTAAATAAGTTCTCGCGTAATAAATGTGAGACTTCTAGTGGAGCAAGATAGAGAGTGGAAAATGTTGGTTCAAACCAGAGCACTTGATTGCTGCCAATCTTTAGCATCTTTGATGCAGTGACTTTTATTTCATTGACCGCTCCCTTTACTCGAGCCCGCTCAGCTAAAGCATCTGGATCAACAATTAGTGAATCGGCATTAATTAGCGCAATAGCGCTCTCTGCCGCCTCTTTAATCTTTCTGACCCAAGGGGCAAGAAGCAGAGGTAGTTCTTGAAGCTTTCGCTCATCGCTGCTTTTAATTCGAAACTCTTGGCCATACTCATCAAGTGCTCTGCTAAACCCATCGCAAGCTTTGCCCAGCGCTTCAGCAGCTTTTCCTGGAAGGTGCTTTCGCAGCATATTTGCTGCTCTACTAGCTCTTGCTGCAGTTAGCTCCTCGGTTACTGCTTGAGTAGTGCGATCCATAAACTCATGAGCCTCATCTAAAATCACTGCATCTCGCTCTGGCAAAATCGGATGAGAGTCCACAATTTCAATTGCAAGTAAGGTGTGATTAGTGACGACAATATCTGCGCTCTGGGCTTTAGTTTTAGCCTTCACTGCAAAACATTGCGCTCCAAAGCGACACTCATCAGCTCCCACACACTCTCGTCCAGAGGTTGAATTGGCTAGCCAGACTCGTCTATCAACCTCAGGGGCATCATCTCGATCCCCCGATATTCCATCTCTACTCGCCCACTGGCGAAGACGGCGAGCATCTGATTCAAGTGATGAAATCTCAACTAATACCTGGCTATCAACGCCAGAGTCATCAGCATTCATCTTCTGCAGACAGAGATAATTTCCAACCCCTTTATAAACAGCAAAGGTGATGCTTCTTCCCAATTCTTTCTCTAACGCCTTTTGAACCTTAGGAAGATCGCGCTCAATTAATTGTCGCTGCAGCGCAAGAGTTGCTGTTGCAACAAGGACTCGTTTGCCATGAACTAGCGCTGGCACTAAATAAGCAAGTGATTTTCCAGTTCCAGTCCCGGCTTGAACAAGGAGGTGATGGCGATCTTCAAGGGCGTTTGCCACTGCCTCTGCCATTGCTATCTGGCCGGCTCTCTGGCTTCCACCAATTGCCTCAACTGCTGCCTCTAGCGCCTTTCTTACTGACTCTGCGCTCATAGTGGCAACCTTATTCTGAATTCACATTCATTGATTAGAAATGCTTATTTAAACTCTAAATAAATAGCGTTAAATGATTTAACCCCCCGAAATTTCTTCGAGGGGTTAGTGATCAAGCAGAGGCAAGCTCTCCTGTAATTACTTTTTCTAGCTACATCCTGAGGTATTGCCACAACCTTCACAGACATAGCAGGCGCCTGAAGCTCTCATCTTTACGCCACAGGTAACACAGAGTGGAGCATCTGATTTAACGCCGGCGATCTTCTCTAGCAGCTCTGTTGAAGAACCAATTTGGTGGAGGGAAGGATCAGCTTTTGCAGGCTTTGCAGCTGGCGCGCTGGACTTCTTCTCCTCAACTACCTCTATCTTTTCCTCAACAATTTGAGCATACTCGCCGGTTTCAAGGGCTGCTGCTCGCTCTGCTGCGGTATAGATACCAAATGCTGCGCGCTCTTCATATGGCAGGTAATCAAGAGCAAGGCGGCGGAAGATGTAATCCATCATTGATTGGGCCATACGAATATCTGGATCATCAGTTATTCCAGATGGCTCAAAGCGAGAGTTTGTGAACTTAGAGACATAGGTCTCTAGCGGCACGCCATATTGCAGACCGATTGATACTGCAATTGAGAAGACATCCATAACACCTGCAAGGGTTGAACCCTGCTTGCCAAGTTTTAAGAAGATCTCACCTAGCTGGCCATCTTCATATGTTCCAGCATTCATATAACCCTCTGCCCCGCCAACTGAGAACGAAGTTGTTCTGGAAGGACGTGACTTTGGTAGGCGCTTACGAGTTGCAGGAGCAGGAGCTGCGCTTACCTGATCATCTTTGCCATTGTTCTTTGACTTTGCATCAGAGAGTGGCTGACCAACTTTGCAACTATCGCGGTAAACAGCAAGAGCCTTAAGCCCCAACTTCCATCCTTCGTAATAAACCTCTTCAACATCTTCAACGCTTGCATCAGCGGGAAGATTTACCGTCTTTGAGATAGCCCCGGAGAGGAATGGTTGGCAGGCAGCCATCATTCTTACATGGCCCATTGGCGCAATAGATCTTGTTCCAAGCGCGCAATCAAAGACATCGTAATGCTCAACCTTTAGCCCTGGGGCATCAACTACATGGCCATTAGCGGCGATGTATTCCACAATCGCTTCAATAGTCTCATCGGTATAGCCCAACTTCTTTAGAGCTTGTGGGACGGTCTGGTTAACAATCTGGAGGGATCCGCCACCAACCATCTTCTTAAACTTAACTAGTGAGAAATCAGGCTCAATACCCGTGGTATCGCAATCCATCATCAAGCCGATAGTTCCAGTTGGTGCAAGAACTGATGCTTGAGCATTTCTCCAGCCATTCTTCTCGCCAAGTGCAATACAGCTATCCCATTGCTTATTAGCCTCAGCTAAAACATCTCTATCAAGAGTTGAAACTGATTTGGCAGAAAGTGATGCAGCCTGGTGCTTCTTCATTACTCGAGTATGAGGAGCTGCATTTCTGGCATAGCCCTCATATGGGCCAACAATTCCAGCCATCTCAGCGGATCTGCGATATGAAGTACCGGTCATAAGTGAGGTGATTGCTCCAGCTAGGGCTCTTCCGCCCTCTGAATCATAAGCAAGTCCTGATGCCATTAAAAGAGCGCCGAGGTTTGCATAACCAATTCCTAGTTGGCGATAGGCCCTTGTTGTTACGCCGATTGCCTCGGTTGGGAAATCTGCAAAACAAATTGAGATATCCATTGCAGTAATGATCATCTCAACTGCCTTAACAAAGTTCTTTGCATCAAATGATCCATCGCTCTTTAAAAACTTCATAAGATTTAAAGAAGCTAGGTTGCATGAGGAGTTATCAAGTGACATATATTCCGAGCAAGGATTTGAGGCATTGATGCGCCCGGTCTCAGGGCTGGTATGCCAATCATTGATTGTCGTGTCATATTGTATTCCAGGATCTGCGCAAGCCCAGGCAGCCTCTGCCATCTTGCGAAATAGTTGACGAGAATCAACCTCTTCAATTACCTCACCTGTTGCGCGAGCGGTAAGACCAAACTTGGCTCCATTTTCATAAGCGCGCATGAATTCATCATTAACACGGACAGAGTTATTGGCATTTTGATATTGCACAGAGATGATGTCTTTGCCGCCAAGATCCATATCAAAGCCAGCATCGCGAAGGGCGCGAATCTTGTCTTCTTCTCTTACCTTAGTTTCAATAAATTCTTCAATATCTGGATGATCGATATCTAGAACAACCATCTTGGCAGCTCTTCTAGTTGCGCCACCTGATTTGATTGTTCCAGCAGAGGAATCAGCCCCTCGCATAAAAGAAACTGGGCCAGAGGCTGTGCCACCTGATTTTAATAGTTCTTTTGAGGAGCGGAGGCGAGAGAGGTTTAAGCCAGCTCCTGATCCACCTTTGAAGATCATGCCCTCTTCGCGATACCAGTTAAGGATCGATTCCATCGTGTCATCAACTGAGAGGATGAAACAGGCAGATACTTGCTGTGGAGCTGATGTTCCTACGT
>VGAJ01000030.1 GCA_016870795.1 Actinomycetota bacterium
CAATGGATGAGAGAGGTTTTCATTGATGCTAGCGATTGGGTGATGGTTCCCAATGTAATTGGTATGGGGGTACATGCCGATGGTGGAATTATGATGACAAAGCCCTACGCGGCAGGGGGTGCCTATATTTCAAGAATGAGCACGCACTGCAAAGGTTGTTACTTTGATCCCAAGAAGCGCACTGGCGATGATGCCTGTCCATTTACGACTCTTTATTGGGACTTTCTCGATCGACATCGCCAGCATTTTCAAGGAAATCACCGGATTGCCCAACAGCTATTTGGTCTTGATCGACTTAAAGATTTAGATGAAGTTAGATCAAGAGCAAAGGATGTGCTTAAGAAATTAGATCAAGGAAAACTTTAACGAGGGCAAGTGCAGATCTGATCTTTTTTTATCCCAGCAAGTGCCTGAGCAATATGTTCTCCGCAGCCTTCCCAAGTCCACTTGCCACAAGAGCGACATTTAACGGCGCTGCACATGATTTAAGAATCCTTTCTAGAAATGATTTAAATGCAGGGCAATAGTTTAGTAGGACCTATCCATTACTAATCTCATAGCTCCATAGATCTAAATCATCAAGATTTACCGGCTTAAACCCCTTGGCCTCAAGGGCGCTAGCGATTTGTGCTCGATGCTCTGTTGCATGGTGGATTGATTGGGAGAGAATTGTGGAGCGCCATCTTTTTACAAGGTTTCCTGAGTAGTTTTTAAATTCAAGAAGCTCATCATCTAGCTTTGCAGATTCCAATAGTGCAGCATCGATAGCTGCTGCCTGCTTAGCAAGTACTTCCAAATCAGCAATTTTGCCTATCTCTTGGATTGACTCGCCAGAGACCTCAGGATGTTTGCCAGTTATGCGAAATGCATAAGCATCAGCTGCATCCACTATGTGATGAGTTATTTCAGCGACAAACCACTCTGGATTTGTGGCAAAAGACTTTAACGCAGCTTCAGGAAGGGTTGATAGATGCTCAATCGTTAATTGATTAGCCCAAGCCATATGCCTTAATAAGCGCCCTAAACCAATAGTCATGGTTTTTTTCCTTTTCTAAACTTCGGAAAGAATGATGGAATTGATTTTTGAAACTCAATACTTTCTGGAAATTTATCTCTCAAAATCTGATCTTCATACCTTGCCTTATAAAGTAGCAAGGCAATTAATAGCAGGGCTGCAATTAAGACACTGCCACTGTGTTTCCAGAGATAAGCAGCTAGAGCGAGAATAAATAGAGCAGAATAAATTGGATGCCTTATCTTTGAGTAGATACCGCTAGTTACTAGATCTGCCCCCTCTTTGCTCTCAGGAAGTGGCGTTAGCGCGCTTCCTAAATCTCTAAAGGCGCGAAATAGAACGAATACTGCAAGAAGTGCTAGTAGAGCTGCCAAAGCAGATCTAAGTTGCGAACTCTCTTTAGATCCCGGCAATAGAGCCAAAGCAAAGAGCAGAATGAATTGAAGCGTTACAACTAACTTGCCCTTCATAACTAAAGTCTAACTAGCAGAGAGGCTTATCTAGCTCGCTTTGCCCGTGGGGCGCTTCTCTTGTTTCGAGTTTGATCATTTCCAACTCTCTTGCGCTTTCGACCGCCCTTAGGTCTTGGCCCAGCGCCGCGCTCTGGCGCTTTTGTTACTACTTTTTCTTTAGCCTCTGGAGTTGGAACTCCACTAGGAGTTCTTGCCCCGGCGATCTTTACTAACTTCTCATCCATTGGAGTTACTGCCATAACCCAAGTTTCAACTCCAGCTCTTAGAGCTATTCCAGCCATAGTTCTCTGCTCTTGATGGGTGGCAAGTGAGATTACTTTTCCAGATTCTCCAGCTCTAGCAGTTCGCCCAGATCTATGTAGATAATCTTTATGATCTGCAGGAAGATCAACATGGACGACTAAGTCAATGCCGTCAACATGGATTCCTCGAGCAGCAACATCAGTTGCAATTAAGACTGCGCTCTCTGAATCTTTAAATCTTGCAAGAGTTCTAGTCCTAACTGCCTGTGATTTTCCACCATGAAGCGTTCCTACTTTGATGCCAACATGAGCAAGATTTGAAGCTAACTTATCAGCGCCTCTCTTAGTTCTAACAAATAACAGAGTCTTTCCCTGTCTTGCTGCAATCTGATTGATGATATTTGATTTATCACCCTGGCGATAGACAAAGACATAATGTTCAGCTTTATCTTTTGTTCCTTCAATTTCCTTAATGGAGTGAGATCTAGGCTCTTTGAGATATTGCTTCACTAAACCATCAACGCCTCTATCAAGGGTTGCAGAGAAGAGAAGGCGCTGTCCGCCTTTTTTAGTCTGATTTAAAATCTCTATAACGGCAGGAAGAAAGCCCATATCAGCCATCTGATGTGCTTCATCTAGAACAGTGATTTCAAGGTAATCAAAGCGAATGTCTTTTCTATCAAGTAGATCTATTAGGCGACCTGGAGTTGCAACAACGATAGAGATGGATTTCTTTAAGGCATTAACCTGTTTGCCATATGGCATTCCGCCGGCAATGACTACACATTCATGGCCAACTGATCGTGCAAGAGGGCGAAGAACCTCATCTATTTGCTGGGCTAGCTCTCTAGTTGGAGCAAGGACAAGTGCTAGCGGTTGATGAGCCTTTGCTCTCATGCCATAGATGTTTTGAAGTAGAGCTAGACCAAAGGCTAAAGTTTTTCCAGAGCCAGTCTGGCCTCGACCCAAGATGTCATGGCCAGCGAGCGCATCAGGAATGGTTGCTGCCTGAATCGGAAAAGGGTTAGTTATTCCGTGCTGATCAAGTGTTTTAATGAGTGCAGGGTTTAGCCCAAGGGACTTAAAAGTAATCTCTTTTGTTGCAGGTTTAACGGACATAAAAATACAGACCAATCATCTAGACATGTATGTCTCTAGTGACTTGTCGTATTTACGAAAAGATAAGACCTACATATAAGCCGGCTCTAGAGCCTGACTTTGGATTTTCTCTACGCAAGGCGCGTGAAAACAGGCCTAAGAGTATCTCAAAGCCTCACTTTTTATCTAATCTAGCCCCATGGAAAATCTCACTAGGGGCGATTTAGCCAATAAGCGGTCAATATTGCGTCTGAGATGCAACTTAGTTGATTTAAATTTAGCGGCAAATAATTTGGATTCAGAGTTTGAACTCGAAAGTTTTATAAGAAATAGAGATGAATCAAGATACTTGAACCTAAACAACCAAATCTTCATTGGCCATCCAGACCAGAGCGATTGGGATCTATCAAAACTTCTTGCCAAGATGGGAGAGGTTTGGTTCCGTCCAGATCGCCTCATATTTATGAAAAAAGATGGCAAAGATTTAGGATTTTTCTGGCTTAAGGAACATACATTAATTGGCAGAAAAGTATGTGAAATCTATGTAATCGGGATAATTTCTCAAATGCAGGGACAAGGTTTAGGAAAGAAGATCCTTACCTGCGCTCTAAAGCAGATTATCTCCGATGGATTTAGTGAGGCTTGGGTTTATACCGATGAAAGTAATGAAAAAGCATTAAAGCTTTATCGCAGCTTTGGCTTTGAAATTGATTTAGTCACTGAGCTTTGACACCTATCGCATACTCCAAATACTTCTAAGTTATGGCTCACATTTTGATAGCCATGCTTCTTTGCAATTTTGCTCGTGACAACTTCTATGGCTTCTAGATCAAATTCCTGAGTAGCTCCGCATACTCGGCAGATCAAGTGGTGGTGATGGCCACCATCTTGTCCGCATCGTCTATAGAGCCGCTCGCCACTGGGGCTAATTAGGGCATCTACTTTGCCCTCCTGACTTAATCTCTCAAGACGGCGATAGATAGTGGCAAGACCGATTGAACTTCCCTGATCGTTTAATATTTTATGAATCTGTTGGGCGCTTAAGAATTGATCTAGGTCATTGATTACTTCAACCAGACGGGATTCACGACTACTCTTGCGGCGAAGAGCCTTGGGCGGTGAAACTCGTTTCATCCTGGCATTATCGCAACATTGAGCCAAATCCGCGAGGCAGTAGGCTTGAGAGAAGTAGGGTTTAGTAAGTAGTGAAGGAGCTGTGAGATTTCAACTCTAGAACTTGGACTAATTCTGGCTCTGCTATCTGCTGGCACAACACTTCTAGGCTGGATATTGATTGCCTTGAAAAAAAATCCATCAGAGCGCTTTATCGCCATCACGCTATTACTAGTTGCTGGAGCGATGCTGACAGTTAGCGCTCTCCAGTTAATTCCATCAGCTCTTGATAGTGGTCTTGATGTTATGCAGGTATTACTGGTCACCGGCCTTGGTTTTGCTTTAGTGGTTGCCCTATCTAGCGTTAAGTTTGATAAAGATTCATCTAGAGTAAAAAGTACTGCACTTCTCACAACTATTGCCTTATCTCTTCACAATCTTCCAGAAGGGGCAGCCCCTATTGGTGCAACCCTTGTTGATATTCAAACGGGGCTAACCACATCACTTGTCTTAGCGCTTCATAACATCCCTGAAGGAATAGCAATTAGTGCCACAGCACTTCATGCGGGCTATGGGCGCAAGATCGCTCTCCTATTCACTCTTGCTGCCACGCTAGCGGAAATGTTGGGGGCCTGTGCAGTTTATGCAAGTGCCTCTCTCATTCTTGCTGATCGGGCCACTGGGATCCTTCTTAGTGGAGTGGCAGGAATTATGATTGCGATATGCGCGAAGGAGTTGATTCCCCTCTCAGTCAAAACTCTTCTTACTTCAAGAAAGAGAAGGATCAAACGATAACTATGGACAGAGTCAAAATAGAGCCAAGACAGCGCCTTTATTCCACGCGGCGCGAGAAAATTCGACAGGTGCTTGTCGAAAAACGCGCTTTTCTTAGTTCGCAAGAAATTCATAAGGTACTAAGGGGCCAAGGGTTTTCGATTGGCCTCGCAACGGTTTACCGACAACTCGAACGTCTAGTGGAACAGGGGCGGGCTGATGCAATTATAAGCCCCAGTGGAGAGCGTTTGTATAGTCATTGCGGGCAAGCAGAAACACACCACCACCATATAGTTTGCCGTATTTGTGGTGCCGCAACCAAACTCGACTTTCCTGAGATGGAGACACTAGCTCAGGCTCTTGCAAAGCGTTACAACTACAAAAATATCACTCACTCATTAGAGATTTTTGGAGTCTGCCTAGCTTGCAACGGTCTTCAAAGCTCCTCGATAAAGTCAAGAACAAAGCCGAATCTCTGATAAAGACTTCTAGCCCTCGTATTTGTCTCATCTGTGTAAACCCAAGCCCTCTCACAACCCAAAACCTGCATTCTTTTAAGTGCCTCAGAAACAAGAAAACCCCCCACTCCAATTTCTCTAAATTTTTCCAAGACTCCGATGACGTAAATTTCACACGTGGCGAAATCCAGCCGCGGGTGATGTTTAAGCCAGAAATACCCCACGGGATATCCCTGATGCAAGATAATTTGGATATCTGCCGCTGATCGAAGACTTTCATTAACCTTCGCGTGCAACTTTCCCATAGTCCATGCGCCCTGCTCGGGGTGGCCGAAGAAAATTTCATTGTTTAACTTCAACAAGATGTCTTCGTCAATACCTTTTTGAAATGCTACCAATTCGCAAGCCTCTGGGAGGCCAACTGTGTAGGCAACCTTGTCCCCTAAATTCAGTTGGTATCTGAAAACCCGCCGAGGGGGCAACTGAGACGGTTTGTTGACCTCATCAATCATGGGCACTATGATAATGATTATCATTATACATGCAAGGAGTGCTATGAACGATTCACGAATTCCCGTAACGGTACTCACCGGATTCCTGGGGTCTGGCAAGACAACTCTGCTCAACCGCATATTGAACGAAAACCACGGGATGCGTATCGCAGTTATTGAAAATGAGTTTGGTGAGGTAGGCATTGATGACGCTCTCGTTATGGCCGCGGATGAAGAAATATTTGAGATGAACAATGGCTGTATTTGCTGCACTGTACGAGGTGATTTGATACGAATTCTTGGCAACCTGCTACAACGCAAAGACAAGTTTGATCGAATCTTGATCGAGACAACCGGAATGGCTGACCCCGCTCCCGTCGCGCAGACATTTTTTGTCGACGATGAGCTGAAGGAATCTTGCAGATTAGATGCGATCATCACCATGGTCGATGCTAAGCATGCTCTTCAGCACTTGACTGAGATCAAAGAAAAAAACTTTGAGAACGAAGCTGTTGAACAGGTTGCATTTGCAGATCGCATTGTTTTGAATAAGGTAGATATCGCCACTCCACAGGAGCAAAGTGAGGTCGTAGCGGAAATAAAGAAAATAAACTCAGCTGCACCCAT
This sequence comes from Actinomycetota bacterium, assembly GCA_016870795.1. Lineage (GTDB taxonomy): Bacteria > Actinomycetota > Actinomycetes > Nanopelagicales > Nanopelagicaceae > MAG-120802. The sequence goes on from VGAJ01000030.1 coordinate 6,292, forward strand.
TTTCAAAGCAGAGAATGCAAATGTCGACCTAAAGGAACTGCTTGATATTGGTGCTTTTGATTTGCAAAAAGTTCTTGACAATGATCCAGCATTCTTGATTGATACCGACCATGTACATGATTCGTCCATCTCCAGTGTAGGCATTGAATTGACTGGTAACCTCGATATTGAAAAATTGAATAAGTGGCTCGGAAAGTTGCTTGGCGAAAAAGGAACAGATATTTTTCGTAGTAAAGGAATCCTCTCGATTGATGGAAATGAGGAGAGATATTGCTTTCATGCTGTTCACATGCTTTTTAGTGGTGAATTCACATCGGCCTGGGGTAAGTCTGAGCGCATAAACAAAATGGTCTTTATAGGACGAAATCTAAATCGCAAAGAACTAACAGATGGCTTCAAGAAGTGCATAGTTTCAGGCAAAACCTCAAAAACTTTGGCTGGCAAGAAGTGATTGCTGTTTCAACTCCATTACCCATGTCAGTCGACATAAATCCAATTGATGCCTGCTCTCTTGATGATGAACGAGTTCTTTTGTTGGACGCTGAAGGACATATATGTGAAGTCTCCCTCACTAGTCGTGAAGTAACTTTGAAGTGTGAGGCCTCAGTTGGTGGAAATCGCATTTCCTTGTCACCCAACCGTGAGATTCTCGCATGTGCAGGACCCGAGGGATTCGCCCTCTTTAAAAGTGATGATGGGACATTACTTGAGTCTCGACGCGGTTCGTGGTCTTCGGTTGCAAAGTGGCATGAGTCTGGAAACAGAGTTCTCTTCACTTTTGGTAAAAGTATCTGTGTTACTGATTCATACGGAGTTCCTATTGTCGAAAGCGAGAACTTTTCATCTACGGTAACGGATGCCTCTTGGATTGGGGACAAAATCGCCGTTGCTGCATACGGAGGGGTAAGCGTTTCAGATGAGCAAGGAAGCAAATTCATTAAGCGAGAGTT
>VGAJ01000031.1 GCA_016870795.1 Actinomycetota bacterium
CATCACTTTGATCAACAAAAGACATCTCAATATCTAATTGAGTAAACTCTGGTTGTCTATCCGCTCTAAAGTCCTCATCTCTGAAGCAGCGTGCAATCTGGTAATACCGCTCCATTCCAGCAACCATTAAAAGTTGTTTAAAGAGCTGAGGTGATTGCGGAAGGGCATACCAAGACCCGGGCTGCAAACGAACAGGAACCAAGAAATCTCTTGCACCCTCTGGAGTTGAGCGAGTTAGATTTGGAGTTTCAATATCTAAAAAGCCTTCGTTATCCATTACAGATCTTATGATTGAGGTGACTTTTGAGCGCAGGCGCAGCGCGCTACTTGGCCCCTCACGCCTCAAATCCAGATAGCGATATTTAAGCCTTACCTCTTCGCTGACGTTTACTATTTCGCCACTATCGACAGGAAATGGCAGCGCAGCTGCTTCGCTTAACACCTCAAGGCTCTCGCAATTCACTTCTATTTCGCCTGTAGGCAGTGCTAAATTTTCATTTCCACTTGGACGTTTAGTAACGACTCCATCGATTAAAACGCACCATTCAGCTCTAAGAGCAGCAGCCACCTTCTCATCAGAGATAACTACTTGCACACTTCCCGAGTAGTCGCGCAGGTCAATAAATGCCACACCGCCATGATCGCGACGCCTTGCAACCCAGCCAGCAAGTTTTACGCGGCTGCCAATATCACTTGATCGAAGGGTTCCAGCGCTATGGGAGCGAAGCAATTAAAAACCTACTCTCTATTCCTGTTACAGCCCAGATGACTTCTCGGCCAATGTCTTAGCAAGAGAGGTAAGCCTAACCGAAGTCTGCTCTCCATTGCTCATCTGTTTTAGCTCAACTGACCCTGATTGCAATTCGCTATCGCCAAGAACTATTGCAAAGCGCGCTCCAGATTTATCAGCTGCTTTCATCGCGCCTTTCAGAGAGCGATCTCCAAAGTTCTGCTCTACAACAAAGCCTTCTTTTCTAAGTGAATCAACGAGAGTAAAGCACTTGGAGCGAGCCTCATCGCCTAGAGCAATCACATATAGGTCGATGTATTTCAATTCTCCAGGGAGCAGTTGTCCACTCTTTGCCTCTGCTTCAAGGGCTAGAAGGATTCGATCAATTCCTAATCCAAAACCAATTCCTGAAAGCTTTGATCCCCCAAGAAGCTCCATAAGACCGTCATAGCGTCCGCCCCCGCCAATACCAGATTGCGCGCCAAGACCACTGTGAACAAACTCAAAGGTTGTGCCGGTGTAGTAATCAAGGCCTCTAACCATTCTTGGATTTACTACATAACTAATTTCCAAAGAATCAAGAGCTGCTTTCACCTCTTCGAAGCTCTCTCTACTTTCGCTATTCAAATAATCAAGAAGTAGTGGCGCATTACTCATGGATGCTCTAATTTCTTCACGTTTATCATCAAAGAGTCGCAGCGGATTCTTAAGAGCTCTTGTGCGCGTTTCTTCATCGAGATTTAGCCCAGCAATAAATGTGTCTAGATCTTTTCTATGTGCTGCCCTACTCTCACTATCGCCAAGGGAGGTTATCTGGAGTTCAAAACCTCTAAGTCCAAGTTTTCTATAGCCTTGATAGGCAATCGAGATTACCTCTGCATCAAGATATGGATCATTGCTTCCAATAGCCTCAATTCCAAATTGATAGAACTGGCGATAGCGACCAGCTTGAGGTCTCTCAGCTCTAAAAAAGGGCCCTTGATAGAAGAGTTTCACTGGCAGGCTGCCACGATCTAACCCATGTTCAATAACAGCTCTTATCACTCCCGCTGTTCCCTCGGGGCGAAGAGTTAGTGAGCGACCGCCACGATCTTCAAAGGTATACATCTCTTTTGTCACCACATCTGTTGAGGCGCCAACTCCTCGAGTAAATAACTCGGTATCTTCAAAAATTGGTAGCTCAATTAACTCATATCCGGCAGCAAGTGCTGGAACTTTTAGTGTTTGAATAATCCGATCGTAGACATTTGATTTTGGCGGCAGATACTCAGAGACGCCCTTAGGGGCTGCAAACTTTTGACTCATGCCAATCTCCCTTGAGTTGCCGCTATTAGGTATTGATTGCTCTTCAATTCCTCTTCCATCCTGCTCTCATCGCCATGTCCGGTAAGAACTCGAAGATGAGGTGGCAGGGTCGCTATTTTCTCACGAAGAGTTATCTCCATGTCGCTCATTGAGCCACGTGGCAGATCTGTTCTGCCAATACCTCCTTTAAAGAGCACATCTCCACTGATTAATAGCTCATCATCGACTATGGCCAGAGTAGAACCTGGGGTATGTCCTGGCGCATGTCTAAAGGAGAAATTCATTCCCCCAAGTTTTGACTCACTATCAGAATCTATGGACCAGGTTCGCTCTGGTTCTTGAAAATTAATTCCCTCCCCCGAAAGCTTTCCGAGTTCACTCAAGAGAGCTTGGGACTGCGGTCCCATTGCGCGTTCTGGATTACTTAGTAGGTCCCTATCAGCTTGATGAATATAGGTATCACTTTCAATGAAGTCTTTAGCAAGAGAGTAGAGAGAAAATGTGTGATCAAGATGGCCATGGGTAATAAAAATTGCTCCCACTACGAGATTGTGTTCCTCAAGCTTTGCTTTTATTTCTTTCATAAGATTTGGAATGGCAATTCCGGGATCAATAACGACGCAGTGTGAATTTCTTGCTGGAGCGATGATCCAACAATTTGTAGCGTAGTAAGGCGCAACTACTCGATCCACTAAGAGGCTCACCTAGGCATTCTTCCAACCCCGGCGCCTACATCCGCTCAAAAGAGCCTCATCCGAGCGACTTTTTTACAGATTCGCCCTAGGGCGGTAGCGTTTGGCCCTTACCAACCGCTGAACCCATAACGCCAGAGTGAAAAACTCCAGGCGCGCAACGTTCGAGAAAGTAGGACCTAATGGATGCTCTAGATAATCAAGTTCTACCTAACTCAGCTGCTGCAGCGCTAATCGGTGATCCTTCAAAATTTGGTCGCGTTGATGAAAATGGAATGGTTTATGTTCGAACCAACGATGGCGAAAAAGTAGTTGGTTCATATCCTGGAAAATCTGCTGAAGAGGCACTTGCCTACTTCGTCCGTAAGTTTGAACTTGTCGCATCCGAAGTTGCTCTTCTTGCCGCAAGAATCATCAGCGGCGCTATGGTTCCTCAAGATGCAAATGAGGCGGTTAAGAAGTTAAGAAATCAAATTGAACATCTAAATGGCGTCGGAAACCTTGAAGCGTTGAGAAGCTCACTCGAGCAAATTCCACCGCTAATTGATGAACATCGTCCCGCCTACGAGGCGAAAAAGGCAGCAGAGGCAGAGGCAAAAGCTGAAAAGCGCGCAGCAACTATCGCCGCAAAAGAAGCTCTAGTTGTCGAAGCGGAAGGCTTAATTGATTCGACCAGTTGGAAAGCTACTGGTGAGCGCCTTAAAGTCTTACTAGATGAGTGGAAGAAAGCTCCTCGCCTTGATAAAAAAACAGATTCAGAGTTATGGAAGCGCTTCTCATCTGCGCGCAATAAGTTTGATAAACGTCGCAGAGTTCATTTTGCAGGCCTTAGCGCTCAACAGAGCCAAGTTAAGGATGCTAAAGAAAAGATTGTTGTTGAGGCCGAATCTCTCGCAGCATCTACTGATTGGGTAGCAACTGCCAGACGCTATAAAACTCTGATGGATCAATGGAAGGCAAGCGGTCGAGGAAAAAAGAGTGATGATGACAAGCTCTGGACCAGATTTAAAGCTGCCCAAGACACTTTCTTCACGACAAAGAATGCTGATCTGGAAAAACGCGGCGAATCAATGGCTGCAAACCTTGAAAAGCGCGAAGCAATTGTTGCTGAAATAGAAGCACTTCTTCCAATTACAAATCTTGATGATGTTAAACGCAAATTCCGCGATCTTCGCCAGAAGCTCTCCAAAATTGGCATGATCGATCGCAAGAAACGATCCGTTTTGGATAAACGCGTTGATAGCGTGGAGATGACTATTAAAGAGGCCGAGCAAGAGCAGTGGCGTCGTAGCGACCCAACTGCAATTGCAAGAGCTAACGATGTCGTTACTCAGTTAACAAATGCCGTTGCCGAATATGAAGCCAAAGCTGCTAAAGCTCAAGCTAATGGAGACTCTAAGAAGGCTGCTGATTTACTTGAGGCTGCCGCTGCCAGACGTATGTGGCTTAGCGAAGCCCAAAAAGGTCTGGCTGACTTTCAATCTTAATTGTTGGTAATTCGATAAACATCGTATACACCTTCAATTTTCTTCACCGAAGCCAAGACCGCCTCAAGGTGTGAGGCATCTGCCATCTCAAAGGTAAAGCGCGAGAAAGCTACTTGATCTTTAGTGGTATTCACGGCCGCATGAACGATATTAATCTCTTGATCTGATAGAGCGCGGGTAATGTCAGAGAGCAACCTTGCGCGGTCTAGCGCCTCAATCTGAATATTAACTAAGAAGACAGACTTTGCTCCCTCATCCCATTTGACCGCAGTGATGCGATCGCCTTGATGAAATTTCAAATCCGCGACATTTACGCAATCACTTCTATGAACCGATACGCCATTGCCGCGAGTAATGAATCCAGTTATGGCATCACCTGGCACTGGGGTGCAGCATCTTGCTAGTTTCACCAAGACATCATCGACGCCTTCAACGATAATGCCAGAGGCGCTTCTTCTATTAATGCGACTTGGCGATGCAGTAATTATATTTTCATCTAATGGGCTGTCATATGTTTCAGCTAAGCCAAGTGATGATTCAAGTCTTTCAATTACATGATTTGCTGAGATATGGCCATCTCCAACAGCGGCATACAGCGCCTCTATATCTGGGTAATTAAGATCGTGAGCTAATTGAAGCAAACTATGTCCGCCAAGAATCTTTTGAAGCGGTAGCCCTGCTTTTCGCATCTGCCTAGCAATTGATTCTCTTCCCGCATCGATTGCTTCCTCACGTCGCTCCTTAGAAAACCAAGCCTTAATCTTGGAGCGAGCTCTAGATGACTTAACAAAATTGAGCCAATCTCGACTAGGCGACGCTGTTTCAGCTTTATTTGTTAAGACTTCAACGACATCTCCATTTACTAAAGGCATCTCAAGGGATACCAACTTGCCATTAACTTTTGCTCCTATGCATCGATTTCCAACATCGGTATGAACTGCGTAGGCAAAGTCCACCGCTGTTGCACCTAGTGGAAGCGCGATAACGCTTCCTTTTGGCGTAAAGACAAACGTTTCAGGAGTTCTAAGATCAAATCGGAGAGCATCGAGAAACTCTGTTACATCAGAGGTCTCCTGCTGCCATTCATGAAGCTGCTTTAACCAGAGCATATCTGGCGAATCTGATGATCTTGAGGAGCCAGATAATTTGTATTTCCAGTGGGCCGCAATTCCATACTCTGCCCTTGAGTGCATATCGTGAGTTCTGATCTGAATTTCAACAGCTTTTCCATTAGGCCCAATTACAGTGGTGTGAAGTGATTGATAGAGATTGAACTTAGGCATTGCTATGTAATCTTTAAATCTTCCAGGAACCGGGCTCCATCTTGCATGAATCGCTCCAAGAACAGCGTAGCAATCTCGAACATCATCAACTAGCACTCTTATTCCAACTAGATCATAAATATCACTAAATTCTCGTCCTCTGATAACCATCTTTTGATAAACGCTATAGAGGTGTTTATGTCGCCCGGTTACCTTTGCAGCAATGGATTCCGATGCTAAGTCTTGCTCCACCAAGGCAATAACCTCATTAGTTAGCTTTGCCCGAGAGGGGTTTCGCTCTTGGACTAAGCGTTCAATCTCTTCAAATTTCTTAGGCTCAATATATTTAAAGGAGAGATCTTCTAACTCCCACTTAACTGCGTTCATTCCCAAGCGATGGGCTAGCGGAGCATAGATATCAAGAGTTTCCCTTGCCTTTCGCTCTGCTGATTCTGGCTCAACATATTGCCAGGTCCTAGCGTTATGAAGACGGTCAGCCAATTTAATAACTAAAACTCGAATATCTTTTGCCATAGCAACGACCATTTTGCGAACTGTCTCAGCCTCCGCGGTTGGACCATAGGTCAGTCGATCTAGCTTTGTAACGCCATCAACAAGTGAGGCAACCTCAGGACCAAAATCTTTACGAAGTGATTCTTGAGAATAACTCGTATCCTCTACTGTGTCATGAAGAAGAGCTGCTGCGATGCTATTTACATCAAGACCAAAGTCAAGAAGGATCTCAGCTACTGCAACCGGATGAGTAATATATGGATCACCGCTTTTTCTTAACTGACCTTTATGAGCCCGCTCTGCAACTTCAAAGGCGCGTTCTACAACCGAAGTGTCGCTACCTTCTTGGCTCTCCCTGAGGCGATTAACAACCGGGGTAATTAGGGCGTTCATGGGGATAGGTTACTTCTCCCCTATTTGTTGCGCTTCTTCTTTCCTTTTCGGTTGGAAAGTAGTG
>VGAJ01000032.1 GCA_016870795.1 Actinomycetota bacterium
CCAAGTGAAACACCATCACCATCGAAGAATGCAACGGCATCAATAGTTGGGCATCCAACTGAACCATCCACACAGTCTGCGCCATAACGAAGCTCTGGCATATCTTCAAAACCATAGCGCCACCAGCCAGGGATAATGAATGGGTCTTCTTCATCACCAATGCGCCAATCAAGCGCGGTATAGACCACAGTTATTAAGGTAAAGAGCACGACCACAGAAATCATGGCAGCTCTGTGACGAATAAAGCGGCGCAGAACTATCTGGCCTTGGCTCAATCCCTCGGTCTCTTTATTGAATATGGCATTTTCACCAGAATCCTTGATAACTTCCACGTTCTGTTGCTGTTTTGCCATCACTTACCTGCTCCCACACGAATTCTAGGATCTAAAGCCGAGTAGAGAAGATCTGCGATTAGATTTGCAAGGATTGCAAGGGTGGAAAGAAAGAGAATTACGCCCATTAGAAGATTTAGATCAAAGGAGTTAATTGCCTTATTAAATAGCGTTCCCATGCCCTGCCAGGCAAAGACTCGTTCGGTGATGATGGCTCCCCCAACAATTCCTGCAACATCACCCACCATAATCGTGGTTAGTGGAATCATGGTATTTCTAAAGGCATGGCGCATCACAACGGTTCGCTCGGTGAGGCCTTTGGCTCTGGCAGTTCTAATGTAATCCTGATTCAAAACATCTAACAGGGTTCCTCTTGAGAAACGAACATAGCCAGCAAAAGAGATTAAGGTTAAAGCAAGAGTTGGAAGCACTAAATGCATAGCAAAATCTAGAACTCGGACCCAGAAGGAGACATCAGAAAGCCAGATTGTAGATTGGCCAATTGTTGCAACTGGGCGATAATTAACATCATCGCTCTCCACAAAAGGTCGCCAGGCCTGCATCATCTGATCAATCAAGATCAAGCCCCAAATCAATACGGAGGTGATGATGCTGGTTCGAATCACCGGGCCTCGATCTATTCTGGAAAATAAGAATGAAACAGCAACTCCTGAAATCAAGAGCGCTATTAGCAAAAGTAAAATTCCAACTCTAGGACGGCTTGAATCGAGCAAAGTCTGTGCCGGGAAGTAAAGAATTGTTCCTATCAAGGCCATACAGAGAGTGCTCTTGACCGCATTTCGATCCGAGAGGCCAACTGAGAGATAGGTGACGCCAAGGGCGATTCCGACTCCCAAAATGGCAATTGCTATTGGGCCAAGACGCGGATAGGAGAGCCACTCGGTGGCGCTAATAAAACTTAGAAAAATTGAATTCGCAAGAAAGGCCCCAGCAAAGATTGTTAGGACTCGCTTTCGCGAGCCACTAATCATCGTTGCCCAGAAAAAACCAGTAACGGTGCTGAGCCCAATTATCCAGGGGGGCGATATCTTGGCATTGACTAGAAAGTCATTGAAGTCAATTGCCAAGTACTGCTTCAATAACACAGCAACCCAGAAAATCGGCAGGGAGAATAGTAAAAATGCAAAGAACGTCATTCCATAATCAAAACGAGAGTATTGACGAAGCGCAGAGGTGATTCCAAGTGCTATTCCTAGAACTATTGCAACAATAGTTGCGACTGCGACCAAACGAATGGTGGTGGGAATGGCATCAACAATTGCTTCAACTACAGGTTGCTGCTCCCGAGTTAAACCAAAGTTGGGGTTGCCAACGAAGACTCCTAGCACGCCCCTTAGCCAAATAAAATAGCGAAGTGGTGGGGGTAGATCTAGGCGAAGCTCTCTAGTAAGAGCCTGAATCAAATAGTCTCTGTTTTGAGCATCACTTAAGCGAAGGTCTTCAAGGGGATCTGTTGAAATTGCAGAGAGGTTATATAGCAGAAAGCTAGAACCGAAGAGAATGACTATCAAGGCTCCCAGACGACGTAGAACATATGAGAACATCGTTTTGTCTCCCTTAATCCTCTACTAACAGGTCTGGCTTAGACATCCAAGTGGCACCTGGAATCTTACCCAGGTGCCACTTAAATTACTGCTCTTTGCTCCCCTTTTTCTTAGGAGAGGCATGCTTTCAAATTAAGGCTAGCGCCTTACTTTGAGTACTTCCACTCCCAATAGTTCCAAACCAACTGTGGTGATAGTGGATTTGGCTTGACGTTCTGCAGCTTCTTATTTACTGCAGTTACGCCTGGGTGTTGGAAGATAGGAAGGGTGATTGCATCCTTCATGAGCTCTTTCTCAACAATTAGATATTGAGCGAGTTTATCTTTCTCAGATAGAAGAGTTCCACGAAGGAGCTCGACAGCCTTATCAACGGTCTTGTTCTTGTAACCAACAAGGTTGTTTCCGCCATCTGAATAGAAGATATCAGTATTACCTTCTTGAGTAATTGCTGATTTCACCCATGCAAAGAATTGAGCATCGTATTCGCTGGAGTCAAGGTAACTTGACCATCCAGAACGACCCGGAGCATTGAGATCAAATCCTGCGCGGGCAAGTGCTGCCTTTGCGATTTGAGCCTCAGATGCACGGCGAGCATTTGATGGTTGACCCCAGAGCATATTTATCTTCACATCGGTAGCTGAGTGCTTACGCACCAGCGCAAGAGCTGCTGCTTCGCGCTCTGACTGGCTTCCTTTGGTGTATTTAGATACGCCGCTGTTTTTTACCAGGTCTTCATATCCTGGCTCACCAGGGAGCAGAAGAACTGAATCCATACGTACAGCCTTTGGATTAATTGGCTTGATTAACTTATCAACGATTTCATCGCGAGGATAAGCCATCAAGAATGCAGTTCTTAAGTCACGGGCCTTCTGGCTATCGCCTGCAAATGGGCCGGTGTAAGGCTCAGAGATTCCATTCGCGGTTCCTGCCTTGAGATCAATGTGCTCATAAACAGCTTGATCGCCACCAATAATCTTGGCAGTTGGAATCTCGGAGAGAATTTTCACGGAGTCAGCTGTTGGCTGGCCCTGATAGATGTCAACTTCCTGATTACGAAGCGCTTGAGCAGCAGCAGTTCCATCGCCAACGACCCTGAAGACCACAGTCTTTACACCGCTGGTCTTTGGACCTGAAGGATTAGTTACATGTCTCTTATTAAGAACCAAAGTAACTGACTGTCCAGTTATTGCGCTCTTAATGATATATCCACCATTACCTACAAGAAGCAATGGGTTGGTTGATTCATCAACAGTTGTGATGTTGTAAGCCTTAGACCAAATATCTCCAGCTGCCTTCATCAACTTGGTGTTGTAATCATAAAATGCCTTTTCAAACTTTGCTTTAGCAGCCAAGTTTGCAGCAGCACTTTGTAGACCAGTCTTTCCTTCTGCAAGGTGAACTAGGGTGTGAACTGCTGAAGGTCCAGGGCCAGTGATATCCCAATCAGGAATCTTGGCATCATATTCAATCGTTACAGTCATCTTGTCGGCAGACAATGTTGGCAGACCGACATGGTGTGAATCATATTTTCCGCCATAGCAGAGTGCATCAAATGCTGGTCTGACTGCGTTATCGGTTGGATCACCAAGTTTTGCAGCAAATGAGTAAGAGCTGGAGCAGATAACGTGGCTTAGAAGAAGGTCAACACCAGTAATTGGTGTGCCATCTGACCAGACTTTGCCCTTGTTGACGGTGTACTGAACTTTAAATGGCTTCTGACTTACGATCTTGTATGAACCAAAGAGCTTATTCTCAACAAGCTTTGGTGAACTGTCGTAGTAGTTGAAACCAAAGCTCTGCATATACGCAACTTCACTGTTGAAAGTGAGGTTCATATTTGTAACGCTTGGATTCAAACCGGTTAGCTGATTGCTGGTAACAAGTACTACAGTTGAACGAGTTGCAGAGTTCGCTGGTGTCAGCGTTGAAACTGCAAGACCCGCCGCAGCTGCAGTAGCGATCGCTACCTTGGCAATGCGAGTTAATTTCATTTCTTCTCCTAGTGATAGAAATTAAGGACTAGGTATGGAAAGTCGACTTCCCCCACACCCGCATCCTTAGGGTGGGGTTAGCCTGCCCTATTTGACCCTTTTTAATCAATGTAAGTAGGTATCTGTTTCGTTACTTATCCGACCAAATTAAGCGTAATTGACCCTAGCTGGGAGCCCTTGCCGCCTCAATTTTTGCAGTGGTCAGTCTTGGGGCTGCGAAGATGAATAAGGCCAGACCCAAGAGAGCTGAGAGAAAGTAGGGGCTGCGTAGCGCAAACTCTCGATCTCCCAATAGCTCCACAAGATCTACTAAGGCCCCTCCAAGCAGCGTCCCAATTGGAATGCTGCCCCAAGCAAAGAAGCGATAGACGCTATTAACTCTTCCAAGAAGATGGCTAGGAATAATGCTCTGACGAAGTGAAACGGTTATCACATTCCAAAGCACTGCAAAGATTGTTGAAATAGCGGTTAGTAAATAGAAGAGATGCCAAGAGGAAGATAGTCCAATTATTAAGGCAATTATTGGGCCGCTTAGAAGAGTTAGAGAAAGAGAAGGACCACTTCCTAGCTTCTTTGAGATTTTTGGTCCAAGAATTCCCCCAAGACTTCCCCCAACTGCTCCTGCTGTTCCAAGGACTGCGAATATAAATAGTGATGTCTCTAGGATTTCTTGAGCAAATAAAATAAATACTGCTGCTGTCAAAGCTCCAATTGCATTTAGCGCGCCAAGTATGAGCGCCATGGGTCTAAGTAGTTCATGGCTCCAGAGCCAAGTGAACCCCTCTTTAATTTCTGCTCTAAAATTTATCTTCTCAACCTTTTTCTCAGTATCAACTTTTTTTAGCGAAGGAATCAATGTGGCTATTAGGGCAGCTGAGATAAAGAAGGTGGCAGAGTCAATATAGAAGGGAAGAAAGATAGCAATGCCAAGTAGTAAGCTTCCAAGTGGAGGTCCTACAAAACTATTAGTTACATATTCAACTGACCAGAGTTTTCCATTAGCGCTCTCTAGCTTTTCTTTTTCAACTACAGAAGGCAGCAAGGTTTGAGCGCTGTTATCTCGAAGCACTTCGGCAAAGCCAAACAACAGGGCAGTGATAACTAGGACCAAATAGAGCGTCCAATTAGTTTCAAGATCTGTAAGGGATGCAACCTCATTTAACTTAGGAAGAGATCCTGCCTCCATAGTGACCACAATTGCGACCAGAAGCGCCAAGCTCCCCCGCGCAATATCCATTGCGACAATGATTTTGCCGCGATTGAATCGATCAGTTATTACCCCTGCTGGAAGGGTGAAGATCAACCAAGGAAGCCTTGAAGCCACCGCCACCAATGCAATAAGAAAAGGTGATCGAGTAACTGCTGAAGCAAGCCAGGGATAGGCAATAGCTGCTATTCCATCTCCAAGATTACTAATCGCATGTGCGCTAAAGAGGCGCCAGTAATTCTTACCGAGCGCGACCTTCTTTTTTGCTTTAAATCCCACTTGAAAATCCTATCCCAGCTAATTGCAATAGCTAATAAGTGGTTGAATTGAGCGCTATGTCTTTCTCATTTGAAGTGCAAAAAGAAATATCTGGTCAGCTTGGTAGAGCTGGAGTGATTTCAACCCCTCATGGCCAGATTGCAACCCCTGCCTTTATTCCAGTGGGAACGAAAGCAAGTGTTAAATCTCTTGCACCAGAAGCACTTAACGATCTTGGCGCACAAGCAGTCCTTGCAAATGCATACCATCTATATCTTCAGCCTGGATCTGAGACGCTAGATCAAGCCGGCGGTCTTGGAAAATTCATGAATTGGAATAAGCCGACCTTTACAGATAGCGGTGGGTTTCAAGTTATGTCGCTGGGAGCAGGATTTAAAAAAGTTATTGATATGAGCCTTGGCTCACTTGATTCAGATGAGGCAATGGCCGAAAGTAAAGAGCGCCTCGCTCATGTTGATGATGAAGGTGTTACTTTTAAATCTCATCTAGATGGCTCTATGCATCGCTTCACACCTGAGATCTCAATGCAAGTTCAGCATCAAATTGGCGCAGATATTATTTTTGCCTTTGATGAGCTAACTACTCTTCATAACACTAGAAAATATCAAGAGCAATCACTTGAGCGCACCAGACTCTGGGCAATCCGCTGTCTTGATGAACATAAGCGATTAACTGATCAGCGAAGTGATAAGCCCTATCAAGCCCTATTTGGGGTGCTGCAAGGCGCGCAATATGAAGATTTGAGAAGAAAAGCAGCTAAAGATCTATCAGAGATGAATTCCTCAGGAATCGCATTTGATGGCTTTGGAATCGGAGGCGCTTTAGATAAAGC
>VGAJ01000033.1 GCA_016870795.1 Actinomycetota bacterium
CACTAATTATCGTTGCAGTTTTAATCTCATTTATTATCTATGCGACATTTCGCGCCTTTGAAAATAAGTACTACTTTGCAGAGCCTTTAATCTCACCTTTTTATTCGCCTTGTCTTTCAACAGCATGTGTTGAAGGAGCTGCTCACTTTGGTACACCTATTGGCGCATTCACTATCTTTGGCTTTTTAATTTCACCTGCGCTATTTATTTTGATTTTCCCACTAGGTTTTCGTTTAACTTGTTATTACTACCGTAAGTCCTACTACCGCTCTTTCTGGATGTCGCCACCTGCCTGCGCAGTTGCAGAACCTCACTCCAAATACACAGGGGAGACCAGAGCGCCACTTATTTTACAAAATGGTCATAGATGGTTCTTCTATGCGGGCTTAGTTTTAAACGTAATTCTTACCTACGACGCAATCATTGCTTTTAAAAACCCAGAGGGCGAGTGGGGCCATATGAGCGTTGGAACTTTAATTTTGGTACTAAATGCCGCCATGCTCTGGCTCTATTCAGCTTCTTGTCATACCTGCCGTCACACTATTGGTGGGCGGTTAAGAAGTTTCTCTAAACATCCGATTCGATATAAATTGTGGAGCTGGGTCTCAGTCTTAAACCATAGCCATCCAACTTATGCCTGGATCTCATTATTTGTTGTGGCATTTACTGACTTTTATATCCGCCTGGTTGCCACTGGCACCATAACCAATTTCTACTTCTTCTAGGCCAGCGATGAATAACGATATTAAATTTAGTCGCTATAACTTCGATGTAGTGGTAATTGGCGCAGGCGGCGCAGGACTTCGCGCAGCAGTTGAAGCCCGTCAAGCAGGCCTTCGCGTTGCAATTATCTGTAAGTCACTATTTGGTAAGGCTCATACCGTTATGGCAGAGGGCGGCGCTGCTGCTGCGATGGGTAATGTGAATGACAATGATGGTTGGAAAGTTCACTTTAGAGACACAATGCGCGGTGGAAAGTTTTTAAATAACTGGAGAATGGCTGAACTCCATGCAAAAGAGTCTCCAGATCGCATCTGGGAGCTAGAGACCTGGGGCGCGTTATTTGATAGAACTAAAGATGGCCGTATTTCGCAGCGAAACTTTGGCGGCCATGAATATCCACGTCTTGCCCACGTTGGTGATAGAACTGGTCTTGAGTTAATTAGAACAATGCAGCAAAAAATTGTTTCAATGCAGCAGTCCGATGCCAAAGAGCACGGCGATGCCGAGAAGTATTTGAAAGTATTTGCAGAGTTAACAATTACTGAGATATTAAAAGATGGAGAGAAAGTCTCTGGTTGCTATGGATATTGGCGAGAGAGTGGCGATGAAGTTTTATTTGAAGCCCCCGCTGTTGTTTTAGCAACAGGTGGAATTGGAAAATCTTTCAAGATTACTTCCAATTCATGGGAAGGAACTGGCGATGGCCACGCCCTAGCCCTTAAGGCAGGATCTGCTTTAGTTGATATGGAGTTTGTGCAATTTCATCCAACCGGAATGGTTTGGCCACCATCTGTTAGAGGAATTCTAGTTACTGAATCTGTTCGTGGTGATGGCGGAGTACTTACCAATAGCGAAGGTAAGCGCTTTATGTTCAATTACATTCCAGAGGTTTTCAAAGATAAATATGCTGATAACGAAGCAGAGGCTGATCGTTGGTATAAAGACCAGGAGAACAATCGTCGTCCCCCAGAGCTTCTGCCTAGAGATGAAGTAGCGCGCGCAATTAACTCTGAAGTTAAAGCAGGTCGTGGATCTCCAAGAGGCGGGGTTTACCTTGATGTTTCAAAGCGCCTACCAGCTGATGAAATTAAGCGTCGTCTACCTTCTATGTGGCATCAATTTAAAGAACTTGCAGATGTTGATATCACTGAACAACCCATGGAAGTTGGTCCTACCTGTCACTATGTAATGGGCGGAGTAAAGGTAGATCCAGATACTGCCGCTGCTTACCAAGTTCCCGGTTTATTTGCTGCAGGCGAGGTTGCAGGCGGAATGCATGGCTCTAATCGTCTTGGCGGTAATTCACTTTCAGATCTTCTTGTTTTTGGAAGAAGAGCAGGAGCGGGAGCTGCTGAATATGTGAAGAAGTTAGCAAGTAATAGGCCAGCAGTTAGCGATAAAGAAATAGCTAGAGCCCATAGCCATCTAAATGAACCATTTACCCGTGATGGCAACGAGAATCCTTATGCTCTACATGATGAGCTTCAGAATGTGACCCAAGATTTAGTGGGAATCATTAGAAATGAGAAAGAACTCTCTGATGCTCTAGAAAAACTCGAATCCATTCGAAAAAGAGCTGCTCAGGTCAAAGCAAGTGGCGGAAGAGCATTTAACCCAGGCTTCCACTTAGCTTTAGATTTAGAGAACATGCTATTGGTTTCTGAATCAATTGCTCGTTCAGCACTTGCAAGACAAGAGTCAAGAGGTGGCCATACTCGGGATGATTATCCAAAGATGGATGCAAATTGGCGCACTATCAATCATTTGAGTAAATGGAGTGGTAAGCAAGTTGAAATCGATCCTGCCAAGTCTTCGATGCTTCCTACCGAGTTAATTGAGGTATTTGAGATGGATGAGCTAAAGAAGTATTACACTGAAGCAGAGCTTGCGAAGGGTGGCAACTAATGTCTCGTAAAGTAAAGCTACGTATCTGGCGTGGTGATGCCAAAGAGGGCAAGCTAGAAGATGTCAGCGTTGAGGCCAATGAGGGTGAAGTAGTCCTTGATGTAATTCATCGAGTTCAAGGCACACAGATGCCAGATTTAGCAGTTCGTTGGAATTGTAAAGCTGGTAAGTGTGGCTCCTGCTCTATGGAAATCAATGGAAAACCGCGTCTTGCCTGCATGACGCGCATGAATACATTTGCAGAGGATGAAACTATAACTGTCACTCCGCTTAGAGCTTTTCCAGTAATCCGCGATTTAGTTACCGATGTTTCCTATAACTATAGAAAAGCTATGGAGATTCCTTCATTTGCAGCGCCAGAGGATTTAAAGCCTGGTGAATACCGGATGGCTCAAGTCGATGTTGAGCGCAGCCAAGAGTTCCGTAAATGTATTGAATGCTTCCTCTGCCAAGATACTTGCCATGTTATCCGCGACCATGAAGAGAATAAAAAGTCTTTTGCTGGCCCACGTTTCTTCATTCGTATCGCAGAGCTTGATATGCACCCACTTGATCGACTTCGTAACCGTAAACAAAAAGCTCAAGAAGAGCATGGTCTTGGAATGTGTAACATCACTAAGTGCTGCACAGAAGTTTGCCCAGAACATATCAAGATTACTGATAACGCCATCATTCCAATGAAGGAGCGAGTAGTAGATGTGAAATACGATCCCATTCGTTGGCTTGGCTCAAAGATTCGCAAGCGCGAAGGAATAGTTTAATGAACCTAGTAAAGCGTTGGGCGATACTTGCCCTTGCTTTCTGGTTAACAACATTTATTGTCTCTGGCATAGAGATTCAAGATGGTGCTTGGAATTACTTCTGGGTAGCGGCTCTCTTTGGAGTAGTTAATACATTTCTTGGCGGCCTATTAAAGCTATTTACCCTTCCTGCAGTGATACTAACTTTCGGCCTCTTCGTGTTTGTGATTAATGCAGCGATGTTGACCCTGGTAGATCGCTGGAGTGATGTTTTAACAATTGATAAATTCACATCAGCTCTAATAGGGGCTTTAATCATTAGCCTTATTTCAGGCTTTACGAATAAATTAATCAATAAGGCTTAAACACTAGCGAATTGAAGCGTTTACTAGCAGTTGGGCTCGGGGGAGCACTTGGCTCCCTGTTTCGCTATTTAACAGTTTCAAAAGGCGATGAAATAGGACTCTTTTTAGTAAATATATTTGGTGTGGCAGTTGCTGGGTTTATCGCCCTACGCCTATCTACCTCAGAGTTGATTCGCCTCGCCCTAATTCCAGGCTTTGCTGCTGGTCTTACTACCTTTTCATCAGTTGCAGTTATTCATGTTGAGGACAATTCACTACGCAGCATCACTTACTTCTTTGGCACAGTCTTAGTAAGCCTGCTGATTCTCTTTGCCATAAAACCTAAGGTGAAAATATGAGAGTTAGCTATTTTTTACTGGGTGCATTTATTGGCGCCCCCGTTAGATTTGTAATTGTTGAATACTTAAAGAGCTATCTAAAATTCCCACTAGGAATATTACTAGTCAATGTAATTGGCTCTTTTTTACTTGGGTTAATCCTTGAATCAGAGACCAACATAGCCTTTGCCCTGATGGGATTCTCAGGTGCTCTTACTACCTGGTCGGCTTTTGCTATGGATTTGTTTGAGCAGGCTAAAAGGCGCGAGCAATTGCTCTTTTTATTAAATCTCTTTGGAAATTATGCCCTTGCTCTTCTTGCTGCAGGCCTTGGTATCTGGATTGCGCAATAATACGAATATGAAAAAGAGCGCTCTATTTCTAACCCTCTCCTTATTTTTGGCCTCATGTAGTAGCCAGGAAGAGGTTGTCGCCCCAGAGCTACCATCGGTTCCAAGTAATTGCGCAGAGACCAAGGTTTTAGAATCAATATTGCCAAGAATTGCTGATGCTAAATACATTGAGACAGAGTGGGAGCCAGCAGAGGGAACTGATTTATATGCGGCCTATAACGCTGGTGGCATTGCTTGTACCTATGGTCTGCAAGAGGCTGAAGTTGGAGCAACAATTTTGTGGGCCCCCGATAATAAAACTCTCTTTTCAGAGCTAACTCCAAACTGGATTGGATTTGGTCAAAAAGAGATTGATCTTCCTGGGATAGAAGAAGAGGCTGCTTATTATTTGAGTGAAGGCATAGAGGGTCAGGGCGAGTATCACATCTGGTCTGTTAACTTATTGATAAATGGCTCATGGATCCAGGTGGGAGCAACATTCTTTAATTCACTAGATGATGCAATCCCAGTAATAACGGCAGCCATAGATTCACTGCGATCACCAAAGCGTGCTGAAAAAGAAAAAATTATGGGTTGTTATTTGGCAGAGCTACCTAATGATCTCTATGTTTTTAACGTTCACTATCACGATAACAATACAATCTCGGCTGACTTTTATTATAAGAATATAAATGGTGAGCCATCTAAAGGATTATTTCTTGGAACCTATACCAATGGCATAGCGCGAGGTTTCTATGGTTTGTCGACAAGTAATGGGACAACCGAGAGAGAGTTGTTTTTAAAGGGCGATAAGAATGGATTTGTAACATCAAGT
This sequence comes from Actinomycetota bacterium, assembly GCA_016870795.1. Taxonomy (GTDB): domain Bacteria; phylum Actinomycetota; class Actinomycetes; order Nanopelagicales; family Nanopelagicaceae; genus MAG-120802. The sequence goes on from VGAJ01000033.1 coordinate 5,218, forward strand.
GCAAAGTTAGAAAAAAATGGAAACGTTCAAAAATATATTAGGCCATTGGATTTGACTTGGAGTGAAGAAACAAAATTTATTCCTGCCGAGGAGTGTGAAAGTCTACTTAGAGGTTAAAGCTGCCATCCAGGCTTCAACTTCATCTGGATGAGAAGGCATTGCACTACTTAAGTTTTCACAACCATCTTTAGTTACCAAGACATCATCCTCGATTCTCACACCAATTCCCCGATACTCTGCAGGAAATAGCGTGTCATCTGGCTGGATATAAAGTCCTGGCTCAACAGTTAAGATCATTCCTTCTTTCAAAACACCTTCAGTATGAGCTTCTTTTCTAGCCTTTGCACAATCATGAACATCCATTCCGAGCATATGTCCTGTGCCATGCACGGTCCAGCGGCGATGAAGTCCTACATCTGGTTTGAGCGATTCTTGCGCTGGAATTGGAAGAACTCCCATCTCTTCAAGTCCTCTAGCGAGAACTTCGCTAGCTGCTACATGAAAGTCACGAAACTTTGCGCCAGGTTTTACCGCCTTCATTCCAGCTCTCTGGGCTTCATATACCAAGGTATAGATCTTGCGCTGGGCTGGAGTAAACCT
>VGAJ01000034.1 GCA_016870795.1 Actinomycetota bacterium
AGCCATGCACCAACTGCTGGAGTAAATTCACTTGGCTTAAAAACTACAGTATTTCCAGCGGCCAAGGCATAAGCAATAGAGCCAACAGGAGTAAAGAATGGATAGTTCCAAGGTCCAATAATTCCGATTACGCCAAAGGCAGATCTCTGAACTTTCGCTGCCATATTAAACATCAATAAACCTGAGGGACGTGATTGATCACTTAACACTTTTGGTGCATATTTTGCTGCCCAGCCAATATGTTCAATTGCAATGCTGACTTCAAGGCGAGCATCACTTAAAGGCTTTCCTGTCTCGCGATGGATTAGATCTGCGCTGCTTTCAATTTCGCGCGTTAAAATTGATGCCCAATCGCGAAGAATTATTCCGCGCCTTCTAAAACTTAACGAAACCCAATGCTCACTTGCAATATTTGCCTTAGCAACAGCCTCATCAACTTCTTTGGCAGATGTTTGGGGAAAAACGCCAATTACATCGCCAGTTGCTGGATTTAAGGATTCGAAGGTTTTCATACTCAGGGATAAACTTACAGGCATGGCGGAGTTGATACGACCCAGCACAGTTCTGCCCGCCGAGCGCAGCGCTATTGCCTTTCTCACCAGCGATGGACTCGAGTTAATAGGTGAAATAGCTAGACCCATCCAAGATAACCATGGAATTGGCCTGCTCTGCCTTCATCCTCTTCCAACCCACGGCGGGATGATGGATAGCCACATCTATAAAAAAGCTGCAAATCGCCTTCCACACCTAGCAGGAATTAATGTGATTCGCTTCAACACTCGTGGCACCAAAAGTGATCAAGGATTGAGTGAAGGTCAGTTCGGGGAAGGAATTACTGAGAAAGAAGATGTCATTGCCGCAATTAATTACTCTTTTGATGAACTTGGAATAAAGAAACTATGGGTTAGCGGATGGTCTTTTGGAAGTGATTTAGCTTTAAAGTATGCAAGAGATGAAAGAGTAATGGGGCTAATACTTCTCTCACCGCCTCTGCGCTTTTCAACAACTGAAGACCTTGCTTTCTGGGGGCAAGATGGCAGAGCTATCACTGTGCTAATTCCAGAGTTTGATGATTACTTAAAGCCAGATCAGGCTAAGCAGCGATTTGCTCCAATTCCTCAAGCAGAACTTATCGCCATCAAAGATGGCAAACATTTATGGGTAGGTGAGCCCTTTGTTCATAGAGTCTTAAGTGAAATAGTTAAAGTCATTTCTCCAGAACGTTTGCCTCTACCGCTTGAGATTTAATTCAAGCATTATCAGTTTTTGGAAAGACCACTTCATCCATTATTAGCAATATCGCAGCAGCGATTGGAACAGCAAGGATTCCGCCAACCAAACCAAGAAGAGAGGTTCCAAGAAGGGCTGCAACGATTGTCACTAAGCCTGGAATGGCAAGTGAGCGTTTCATAATTCTTGGTGTGATAATGAAATTCTCAATCTGCACATATGCGGTGTAAAGAATTAGAGCAAGAAGAGCCTTACTTGGAGATTGGGTAAGAGCGACCAAAATAACAATGCTGGCACCTAGAAAGTGACCAATCAAAGGAATCAAAGCAACAAATAAAATGACCATGGCTAGGGCTGCTGCATAGGGCAGAGCAAGTCCAAGGGCTAGTGCAAAAACAAATAAAGCAGCAAGACCAGCGATTAATACCTGACTTCCCACAAAGCTTCCAACTCGAGAGATTATTGCATCGCCAATGCTTGATACTCGTGCTCTTCTTGATGCTGGAGCTAGGCGATAAAAGATTTTGGTCACTGATGGCAGAGAGGTAAGAAAGTAGAGAGTGAGAACTAAGACAGTTAGAGCTGAAAAAGCTCCAGATAAAACAGTTCTACCTACGCCAAGAACTCCTCCAAATGCGCCAGTTAGTATCTTTCCATCTGATATCCACTCTTCGAATTTCTTCTCAAGTGAATCGATAAACCCATAATCAATATTAAGTTGATTTAAAGTGGCATTACTTCTTAGTGAATCAAGTAATTGTGGGGCGCTTTCGATTAATTCATTGACTTGAGTCGCAACTGGTGGTATTACAATCAAGGCAAATAAGGCAATAATTGCCAAGGCGACTACAACCACAACAGCTACAGCTGATGATCTCTTTAGTTTTCTTGATTGCAGGGCATCGACTGTGGGATTAAGTCCCATGGCAAGGAAGAGGGAGATAATTATTAAGACAAATACTTGGCTTGCCGATTGAAGTGCTCGAAGCAGAGTTATGGCTACTAAGGCACCTGAGGCTGCAAGAAAGCCAAAATAGAAGGGGTGTTGCGTGTTAAGTGGAGCACCTTTTTTTCCAAAATCTTGAACTTCTTGAACTTTAGATGGTCTTTCTCCAACTTTTTTAAGAACTCCTCTAATTTTCGCCATACATCTAGTCTAAAGCCTGAAAGAATGCAGCAGTGGCAGCGACAGATAAACAACTACATATAAAGGGACTTGGCGAGGAAATCTCTGCCCTATATAACCTGCCCTGGCATACTCCATTGGAGCAGTGGCCAGAAGATGAAACTCTGGCAGCGCAGCGCGGTATTTCTCGTCATATTGTCAGATTGGTTCGCTCAACACCGGATCCTGCTAGTGAAATATATGCAGTAAAAGAAACAGTTGAAGAGTTTGCTGTGCGGGAATATGAAGCCTTGCGTGAATTAAGTCTTAGGGGAGCGCCAGCCGTTGCTCAAGTAGCAATTGTCACTAATCGCTATAGTCAAAACGGTGAAGAACTGCCTTGCGCAATTGTTACTAGATTCTTGCCTTACTCACTTCCCTATCGAGTTATTTTAAGTGGTCAGATAACCCAACATGAGATTACAAATATGGCCAATGCTCTTGCATATTTATTAGTCCGCCTTCACTTACTAGGATTTTGGTGGGGAGATTGTTCTCTTTCAAATACTTTGTTTCGACGAGATGCAGAGGGCTTTGCTGCTTATTTAGTTGATGCTGAAACTGGAGAGTTTCAAAAGAAGTTAAGTGATGGGCAGCGAGAGCATGATTTAGAGCTTGCAAGATTTAATGTAGCCGCAGAGCTTGAAGACTTAAAGATTGCTGGCGTTTTATTTCCAGCCATGGATCCAATCAGAGCAAGTGAATCGGTGATCACTCGCTATCGAAAGATATGGAAGTCTCTAAGTGAGCCGCAGATCTTGCCAGCTGGAGATAGACACGCAGTCGAGAGAGCGATGCGATCCCTTCAAGATATTGGCTTTGCAGTTGAAGAAGTTGATATTCAATTAGCAGGGGATAAATCAACGGTTACCTTTATTCCAAAGCTGGTGGCTCCTAACTATCACTCACAGAGATTAATTGAACTAATGGGCCTTGAAACTGAAGAACTACAAGCAAAGCGGATATTGGCCTCGTTTGATCGCTTTAGATCTCGCGAACTTGAGAAGACTCCTAAGAAAGAAGAGGCTGCCAAACGCTGGCTTGATGAAGTTTTCTATAAGGTCGTAAATGCAGTTCCTGCAGCAATGCGCGGGCGAGTAGAGGATGCACAGCTATTTCATGAAGTACTTGAACATCGATGGTATTTGGGGGAAAAGTCAGGGCGAGATTTAGGCCTTGAATTCGCTACCAATGACTACATTTCAAAGGTATTGCCAGAGAGAATGGATTCTGGTGCTCCAACTCTTTGAGAGAATAACGCTATGAGCATGCCTCCTGCTGGTTTTGGTCGAGCTTTTGATCTGAGCTCGCTGACTAAACCAAAAGTTGAAGTAGGTGCCACTGCAAGCGATGAGGCAACTGTTGAAAACTTTATGGCTGATTATGTCGGCCGTTCTAAAGAAAAGCCCGTTGTACTTCTGGCCTACTCACCAAGAAGCGCGGCAACGGTTGAGTTAAGACAATTAATGGCAAGTATTGCAAAAGAAGATAACGATAGCTGGATTTTTGGAGCAATTAATGCCGATACTCAAGTGCAATTGGTGCAAGCGCTTAAAATTACTGCTGTTCCATTTGCAATTGCATTTATAAATGAGCAACCTGTAGCACTCTTTGATCGAGTCTATCCAAGAGAACAGATTGTCATGGTGATTACTAAGTTATTTGAATTAGCCAAAGAGCAGGGTTTAAATGTTAAAGTCCCAGAAGTTAAAGAAATTCCCATGGAGCCAGAGGAGGCAGCTGCTCTAAGTGCTTTAGAGAAGGGTGATTACTCAGGAGCTGCAATGGCTTATCGAAATTGGCTCATGAGAAAACCTGATGAGCCAGTTGCCAAAATTGGACTTGCACAGTGCGAGTTAATGATTCGCATCTCAGCCCTCAATCCATCTCTTACTATCAAAGATGCTGATGGTGATCCCACTTCGATAGAGAAAGCAGTAATGGCAGCCGATGTTGAGATTGCACAAGGGCTTCAGAAAAACGCATTTGCTAGGCTCATAAATTTTGTAAAAAACTCCAGTGGGGATGAGAAGAAGAGAGCCAAAGAGCACCTATTATTGCTCTTCCAGTTAGTAGATCCTGCAGACCCTGATTTGATCCGTTCTAGAAATGAGTTAGCGAGCGCCTTGTTTTGAATAAACCTCTAGAACGTAGCGAATTACGCCACCTGCAAGCCTTCTTCTTCCTATTTGGACTTGGAATTATGTGTCTGGCTCCCAGGCTTCCTGATATCAAAGCAAATCTTGATGTTTCCACTTCCTACTTTGGGTTCTTGATGAGCACAGGCTCAATTGGTGCTTTATCTGCTCAATTGGTTATGGGCCACATTGTTCATCGACTAGGGGTTTATAGAGTTTTAATCTATAGTTCAACACTCACATATTTAACTCTTGGCATCTTGATTGAACTAAAGAGCGCACCGATTTACCTAATAGTTAATGTCCTATGTGGTTTTGCTTGGGCTTCCTATCACATCGCAATTAATGCCCAGGCTCTACATCGTCAGCATGAAAGCGGCAAGCCGATAATTCCTATGCTCCATGGCCTTTGGAGCGCGGGAGCCGTTACTACCGCCTTTATTGCACTCTTAATTTCATCATTTGTTTCATTGAACTGGCATATTCTGACTTTAATCTCAGTGGTTTATTTACTTACTCTTCGTTCAATAAAGGCATCTAAGGCATATCTCTTGCAAGGCCATGAGGTTACTGAAGATGATGAGGTTATAACCTTCAAAAAGATGATTACCTCATTTCAAATTGATTGGGTTGTCAGCCTTGGCTTTTTATGTGCTTTGCTTCTTGAGGTTTCAATCGGCGATTGGGCAACAATTATGGCCCGTCAAGAATTTGGCGTGAGTAAATCTATTGCAGTTACGCCTTATTTCTTATTTATGGGAGCGATGATTATTGGTCGCCTGACTTATAATCGAATCAAAGGTAATCGCAGCGATAAAGAGCTGGTTCAACCCTTTGTAGTTATGGGCGGAACAATATTTCTTACCTGTCTAGCACTTAGCATGCAGATAAAAGAGAGCAACTTGGTTCTTGGGTACACCATCTTTTGTCTAGGATTTTTACTAACAGGCTTTGGAATTTCATTTGTTGGTCCTTTATTTTTCGGCTATGCCAGCGCCCGCTCCAATAAACCAGGCGGAGTTGCAGTGGCAGAACTTGGCGCCATGAATCAGGTGCTCACTTTCATCTGCCGCGGAGTAATCTCCCTTGTTGCAGGGGCTGCAACGCTGCCAATTGCGATGGCAATTCCTGGAATTATGTTGATTCTTGTGGCTTTCTTTGTATCAGCGGCAAGTCAACCTAAGCGAGGCTAATTAAGCTTTAGCCAGATAGTTGCAAGTGG
>VGAJ01000035.1 GCA_016870795.1 Actinomycetota bacterium
AATACCAGTGCAAGTGCTGCTGCTTATGCCACTAAAGCTGGAATGGTTCCAGTTGTTTTAGTTCCGCAGGGAAAGATCGCGATGGGAAAGCTAGCCCAAGCAATTGCCCATGGCGCAAAGTTATTACAAGTCAAGGGTAACTTTGATGATTGCCTAACTCTTGCAAAGCAATTATCTGAGCAATATCCAGTATCAATTGTTAATTCAGTAAATCCTTATCGAATTGAAGGACAAAAGACCGCATCATTTGAAGTTATAGATGCACTTGGTTTTGCCCCAGATATCCATGTGCTGCCAGTTGGAAATGCCGGAAACATAACGGCTTATTGGAAAGGATATACAGAGTATTACGCTGATCGAATTTCAAAATCACTTCCAGCTATGTGGGGTTTTCAAGCAAAGGGAGCAGCTCCTATTGTTCGTGGCAAGATTGTTAAAAACCCAGAGACGTTAGCCACCGCCATTCGTATTGGAAATCCGGCTTCCTGGAAGCAGGCAGAGCAAGCTAGAGATCAATCAAAAGGTTTGATCGACATGGTTAGTGATGCTGAGATATTAAGCGCCTATCGCTTGGTTGCAGCTAAAGAGGGAGTCTTTGTTGAACCATCAAGTGCAGCAGGACTTGCCGGATTGATTAAGTATAAGGCTGCAAAGAAGCTTCCAAAGGGCAAGAAGATTGTAATTACCGTAACTGGAAACGGCTTAAAAGATATTCAATGGATATTAAATGGGGCCGATAAGCCAATTACTGTCCCAGTAGATGTGAAAAAAGCTGCCAAATTGATTGGACTTAGCTAATGATGTCTAGAGGATTTAAAGATCGCCTCACATATAAAGCAACTCCGATGCAGGCAAGCGTTCCAGCAAGTTCTGCCAATTTAGGCCCCGGTTTTGATTGCTTAGCTCTAGCACTTGAACTTCGTGATACCTATGTTGCTCAAATTTTAGATGATGAAATATTTGATGTTGATGTTACTGGTCAGGGCGCAGATGAAGTTAAGAAAGATGGTAAGCATCTCGTAATTAAAGCAATGATGGCTGGTTTTGAGTTTATGGGAGGCAAACCAAGAGGTATAGCGCTTAGATGCCTGAACGAAATTCCTCATGGCAGAGGACTTGGATCATCAGCTGCTGCAATTGTTGGCGGCCTAAGTCTTTCTAGATCTCTAGTTCTTTCTGGAAGTAATTTGATGAGCGATGATGACCTAATTGCACTTGCTACAGATATTGAAGGACATCCAGATAATGTTGCTGCTGCAACCTTTGGCGGTGCAACAATTTGCTGGATGGAAGATAGGGCAAAAGTTGTAACTGGTTGTGCTTCAGGCTTTAGCGTTGACCCAAACATTCGAGCTCTTTTATTTGTGCCAGATACTCAACTTTCAACGGGCAAGGCGCGCAAAATGCTTCCCGAGCAGATATCTCATAAAGATGCCAGCATTAATTCTGGAAGATCAGCCCTTTTAGTCCATGCTTTATCTTCCAGACCAGAGCTACTTTTTGCTGCAACGCAAGATCTTCTTCACCAGAGTTATCGAAGAGAGGCTATGCCAAAATCAATGGATCTAGTCAATAAATTTAGAAAAGCTGGAGTAGCGGCAATGATCTCTGGGGCAGGGCCCTCAGTTCTGGTTTTGCACACTGCAACTAAGGCCGAGCATGACGATTTGATTCGAAGCGGGGGCGATAACTTCAAGGCAATGGATCTTGAGATTTCTCCAACCGGCGTAAGGATTTCAGCGGTATAAATAGCCTTAGACGGCGGGCAAAGCCTTGGATTTGTCGGTTGAGTCGAGGCAGTGGTAGATTTCAACCTCGTAGGGCATGCATATTGAGCCCACAATCTGATACTTCCCGTAAGACCAGATAAGAAAAATCATAAATTCAAACCAAAAGATCTCACTTAAGGTCTAGAAAAGAACCATAAATGGCAGAGACAAGCACACGTGCTCGGAGAGAATCTGGCGATCTATCTGCATTGCTACTTCCTGAGTTAAGAAAAATTGCAACTAATCTAGGCATCGAAGGCGCAGCAGAGTTAAAAAAGCCTGACCTAGTAACAGCAATCACCGACCTGCAGGCCGCTAACCGCGAAGCTGCTAAAGCTGAGCGCGAAGCAAAGCGAGCTGCACGGAATCAAAAGAGACGTGACAATAATTCAAATGAGACAGCGTCATCCGAGAGTGATGATGTTCAAGATGAGGATGAAATGCCTTCAGATAATTCAAGTAATAACTCCAATAATTCAAATAACAATAATTCACGTGATAACTCTCGAGGCGATAGAGAGTGGCGCAGAGATCGCCACCGCGATAGAGGCCGTGATCGCTTTAGAGATAGAGATCGCTCAAACCGGACAGAGCGCGAGATAGTTTTAAGTGAAGATGATGTACTTCTTCCAGTCGGGGGCTTGCTAGATATTCTCGATAACTATGCATTTCTTCGAACCGCTGGATATCTTCCAGGCCCAAATGATGTTTATGTATCGCTACAGCAAGTGCGCCGATATGGCCTTAGAAAAGGCGATGTAGTCACCGGACAGGTGCGCCAAGCGCGCGAGGGAGAAAAGAGAGAGAAATTCAATGCTCTAGTTCGGCTCGACACTATCAATGGTATGGAGCCAGATACTTCAAAGGAGCGAGTAGATTTCACAAAACTTGTTCCGCTTTATCCGCAGGATCGTCTCCGTCTTGAGACTCAGCCAAATATTTTAACTACTCGCGTCATTGATTTGATTGCCCCAATAGGTAAAGGTCAACGCGGATTAATTGTCTCCCCACCAAAGGCTGGAAAAACTATGGTGCTGCAGGCAATTGCTAATGCCATTACAACTAATAATCCAGAGTGTCACTTAATGGTTGTCCTAGTTGATGAGCGCCCAGAGGAAGTTACTGATATGCAAAGATCAGTAAAGGGCGAAGTAATTGCATCAACTTTTGATCGTCCTGCAGATGATCACACCACTGTTGCTGAACTTGCTATTGAACGTGCCAAGCGCTTAGTAGAGCTAGGTCATGACGTTGTTGTATTGCTTGATTCAATTACTCGTCTTGGTCGTGCTTACAACATCGCAGCTCCAGCATCAGGAAGAATTCTCTCCGGCGGTGTTGATTCAGCTGCGCTTTATCCACCAAAGAAATTCTTTGGAGCAGCAAGAAATATTGAAGATGGTGGATCACTAACTATCTTGGCAACAGCTCTAGTTGAAACTGGCTCAAAGATGGATGAAGTTATCTTTGAAGAGTTTAAAGGAACTGGAAACATGGAGCTCAAGCTGGATCGCAGATTTGCTGACAAGCGCATCTTCCCAGCAGTTGATATTGATGCATCCGGAACTCGTAAGGAAGAAATTCTTATGGGGCCTGAGGAGTTAAATATTGTTTGGAAGCTACGTCGAGTTCTACACGCCCTTGATTCCCAACAAGCACTTGAACTTCTCCTTGAGAAGATGAAGGGCACTAAGTCGAATGCTGAATTTTTGATGCAGGTTCAAAAGACCACCGTTGGTCCTGATCAATCCCCGAAGGGGGAGTAAGGGCCAATTGGCTCAAATGTGGGGGCGTTAGGTAGCCTTCGCACCTAAGTGGCTGGTTCACCGAAATTCCTCGGACCCAGCTAGATGAAAAAATAAGGAGCAACGAAGATGCGTAAAGATATTCATCCTGAATATGGATATGTGATATTCCGCGATACCTCTGCAGATTTTGCAATTTTGACTCGCTCTACAATGAAAAGTGACCAGAAGATGGTTTGGAGCGATGGCAAGGAGTATCCGCTAGTTACTGTGGAAATTTCCTCAGCTAGCCATCCTTTCTACACTGGCAAGCAGCGCATCCTTGATACCGGTGGACGTGTAGCTAAGTTCGAAGAGAGAGCTAAGAAACAAAAGACCAAGAAGTAGCTTTTAAAGTAAAGGCCGTTGCCCCTTTGAGTAATTGGGGTGCGGTCTTTTCTTATTTATCGAAGTAAATTGATTTTGATTAGAAAAGGAGAGGCAAATGGCTGAGAAGAATGCCAATCGTTTCTCCACCATGCCTGAAATTCTTAAAGAGTATGAGCAACTTGAAAAAGATATGGCAGATCCATCGATTCATGCTGATCAAGGAAAAGCTCGCCAACTAGGAAAAAGATATGCCCAACTAGGACCTGTCATTGCTGGCTATCGCGCCTTTAAAAAGTCTGAAGAGGATTTAACTGCTGCTCGCGAACTAGCAGAGGTGGAACCAGAGTTTGCTGCCGAGATACCTGCGCTAGAAAAGGCTTATGAAGAATATGCAAGCGCGATGGAAGAGTTGCTGTTACCAAGAGATCCCAATGACGATCGCGATGTTATTTTAGAAATTAAAGCTGGAGCTGGCGGCGATGAATCAGCTCTCTTTGCTGGAGACCTTTTGAGAATGTATCTACGTTATGCCGAGAAGCAAGGTTGGAAGACGGAAATTATTGATGTCACTGAAAGTGATTTGGGTGGCTATAAAGATATTTCTGTTGCTGTAAAGGCTCGCGGCGGAGCAGCTGCGGGGTCAGCCCCATTTTCAAAGCTTAAATTTGAAGGCGGAGTTCATAGAGTTCAAAGAGTTCCAGAGACTGAATCCCAAGGGCGAATCCACACCTCGGCTGCAGGAGTTTTAGTACTTCCAGAGGCAGAGGAAATTGATGTTCAGATCAATATGAACGAGCTACGCATCGACGTTTATCGCTCATCTGGTCCTGGCGGACAGAGCGTTAACACCACTGATTCAGCAGTACGTATTACTCACATTCCAACTGGCATCGTAGTTTCTTGCCAGAATGAGAAGAGCCAATTGCAGAATAAAGAATCAGCGCTTCGCATTCTTAGAGCCAGAATGTTAGCCGCTGCTCAAGAGGCCGCAGATGCGGCAGCAGCTGCAACCAGAAAGAGCCAAGTTAGAACTGTTGATAGATCTGAGCGAATTCGTACCTATAACTTTCCAGAAAATCGCATCAGTGATCATCGAGTGAATTTCAAGGCTAATAATCTTGATGCAGTATTAAATGGCGAGCTTGATGAAGTAATTGGAGCGCTGCTTGAGGCTGATAAGGCAGAGAAGCTCTCAGCTGCTGAAGCATAAAATAATGAGCATCAAGCAAGTTCTAAAAGATAAAAAGGCGCAGTTTGCATCTGCTGGAATTTCAGAGGTGGATGCTGAATTAATCTTGGCATTTGTACTAGGTGTTGAACGTATGGAACTTCATGCAAGAGATTTTGATTTAGAAGTTGAGCAAGTCGAACTCCTTGACGAGCTAATTGCAAAGAGAATTTCAGGAAAGCCAACCCAACACTTAATTGGGCACGCTCCATTTAGGTATCTAACCTTTCAGGTAGGACAGGGCGTCTTGATTCCAAGGCCGGAGAGTGAGGCTTTAGTTGAAGCGGCACTTATTGAGATTGAAAAAATTCACTCAATGCAGGGCCAATCAAGTAAAACGCCAGTAAGCGTTGTTGATTTAGGTTCAGGAAGTGGCGCTCTTGCCATCTCCGTTGCCCATGAGGCAGCGCAGAAGAATTGGCCAGTCACAGTTGTCGCTGTGGAAAAATCAGATGCGGCTATCGAATGGCTTAAGCGCAACATTGCAGCCTGCGATGT
>VGAJ01000036.1 GCA_016870795.1 Actinomycetota bacterium
CTGGCAGGATGCGCCGGAGCACTTACTGCAACAGTTGGCGACCTATTAGAAAGTGGCATAAAGCGAGATCTATCAATTAAGGATATGGGAACAATTCTTCCAGGACATGGCGGGATGCTAGATCGCCTAGATGCGGTGTTAATTACAGCTCCATTGCTTTGGTGTGTTCTTGAGATTTTGAAGCGCTTTTTATGAGCGAGATAAAACTTGTATTTGATGAGGTTAAACCAAAGAAAAAGGCTCCTGAACATCTAGCAGATCTAACTATTGCTGAGCGGCGCGCAAAGGCAGAGTCTTTAGGCCTTCCAGCCTTTAGGGCTAATCAAATAGCGACCCACTACTTCACGCATTACAACGAGGAGCCTGATTCTTGGAGCGATATTCCAGCTGCAATGCGCCCACTAGTTGCTGAGCACTTTCTACCAAAACTTCTAACTCCCATTCGCCAAGTTGAGTGCGATAAAGGAAAGACAAGAAAAGATCTCTGGCGCTTACACGATGGAGTATTAGTTGAAACTGTTTTAATGCGTTATAAAGATAGAACTACAGTTTGTATTTCATCGCAGGCAGGCTGCGGAATGAACTGTCCTTTCTGCGCAACGGGACAAGCTGGCTTAACTAGAAATTTAACGGCAGGGGAGATTACATCCCAAGTTGTAGCTGCAGCCAGAGCCTGTGCTAGCGGAGAGCTGCCAGGTGGCCCGACCCGCTTATCAAATGTGGTCTTTATGGGAATGGGGGAGCCGCTTGCTAATTACAACTCAGTGATGAAGAGCGTTAGAAACATTATTACCCCGCAGCCAGATGGTTTAGGAATTGGAGCAAGATCAGTAACTGTTTCAACAGTTGGGCTAGTTCCAGGTATTGAGAAATTAACAAGCGAAGATCTTCAGATTACCCTTGCTGTCTCACTTCACACTCCAGATGATGAACTTCGTGACACCTTAGTTCCAGTTAATTCCAGATGGAAGGTTAAAGAAGTATTAAGCGCAGCAGATAAATATGTAGCTATGACGGGTCGAAGATACTCAATTGAATATGCGCTAATTAGAGATATCAATGACCAGAAGTGGCGGGCAGATCTTCTAGCCAGGCTATTAAAAAATCGCCATGCCCACGTCAATCTAATTCCACTAAATCCCACCCCAGGCTCTAAATGGACCGCATCTAGAAAGGAAGATGAAATAGCCTTCGTTAAAACCTTAGAGAAGTATGGGGTTCCGGTAACAGTTCGTGATACTAGAGGGCGCGAGATTGATGGAGCCTGCGGCCAATTGGCAGCGGCCAGTAAGCCTTAAAAGACGCTACTTTTCTCTACTCTTGATAGCGGGGGCAGTAATTAACTAAACTCACACGCCTGACCAACTATGAAAGGTTTTTTCCTTGAAGACGCTACAAAACTTTATCAACGGTAAATCACTTCCATCTTCCTCAGATAAGACTCAAGACTTGATTAATCCCTCAACCGGGCAAGTCTTTGCTAAAGCTCCAGTTTCAAACGCCGCTGATATTGATAAGGCGATGAAATCTGCCGCTAGCGCATTTGAGATTTGGAAAGAGAGCACGCCAGGTGAGCGCCAGAAAGCGATCAATAAGATTGCTGATGCGATTGAAGCTCGCTCAGAGGAGCTAATCGGAATTGAAAGCGAGAACACAGGAAAACCAATAGCAGTCACTCGCGCTGAAGAAATTGGTCCAATGCTTGATCAGATTAGATTCTTTGCCGGAGCTGCTCGTCATCTTGAGGGAAGATCCGCTGCTGAATATTCCAAAGGACACACATCTTTTATTCGCCGTGAGCCAATTGGCGTTTGCGCGCAAGTTACGCCATGGAATTATCCAATGATGATGGCGGTATGGAAGTGGGCCCCAGCAATTGCTGCTGGAAATACTGTTGTTCTAAAACCAAGTGATACCACCCCAGTCTCAACGCTTTGGATGGCAGAGCTTATGCAAGAGTTTCTGCCAGAGGGTGTAATAAATGTTGTAGTTGGAGATCGAGAGACTGGAAGACATTTAGTAGAACATGAGATTCCGCAATTTGTCTCTATCACCGGCTCAGTTAAGGCAGGTATGGAAGTTGCAACAAGCGCAGCTAAAGATCTAAAGCGAATCCATCTAGAACTTGGCGGTAAGGCTCCAGTTGTTATCTTTGATGATGCAAATATTGAGGCAGCTTGTGAGTGGATTGCTGTTGCTGGATATTTCAATGCTGGACAAGATTGCACTGCAGCCACCAGGGTTTTAGTTGAGGCAAGTGCCTATGAAGATGTAGTAGCGCTACTTAGCGAGCAGGCTAAGAACGTAATTAAAGTAGGTATGCCAGATGAAGATGTCTTGGTAGGACCAGTTAATAACGCTAGCCAGCTAGCAAGAGTTAAGGGCTTCATTGATCGCGCTCCAGCACATGCCAGAATCACAGCTGGTGGAAGCGCTATTGATCGTCCGGGATATTTCTGGAACCCAACTGTTGTTGCTGATTTAAGACAAGATGATGAAATGATTCAGAGCGAAATCTTTGCACCGGTTATCACAGTGCAAAAATTCACTGATGAAGCAGAGGCAGTGCGTTATGCCAATGGCGTGAAATATGGACTTGCTTCAAGTGTTTGGACCAAAGATCATGGCCGTGCGATGAGAATGGCCAAGGCCTTTGACTTTGGTTGCGTCTGGATTAACACCCATATCCCAATGGTTGCTGAGATGCCTCATGGCGGATTTAAGCATTCAGGACATGGCAAAGACCTCTCAGGCTATGGATTTGAGGAATACACGCGCATCAAACACGTGATGACAAATCTCAACGCCTGATAGATTTCCCCGAATTAGAAGCAAACCCAACTAGAGAAAGTGAAAAGATGAGAAAAGATCTAGAAAAGTTATCACCAGAGGCGCGCTCTATCATCCGCTCCCAAGTCACTCGCCGCTCACTACTAGTTGGCGCAGGAGCAATTGCAGGAGCCAGCACCCTTGCTGCATGCGGCACTGGATCAACTGATAGCGGAGCAGAAGGCGTTGTTGATGTTAGTGATAGCGAAAAAATTGTTCGTTGGGCTAATTGGCCACTTTACCTTGATTACAACGAGGATACCCAGGAGTATCCAACGCTTAAAGCGTTTGAAGCAGCTACTGGAATTAGCGCTACCTACACCGAAGATATTGACGATAACAACACCTTCTATGGAAAAGTTCAAGGCCAATTAGGAATTGGTTCCGATATTGGTTATGACGTTGTTACTCCAACAGATTGGATGGCAGCTCGCTGGATTGAATTGGGATATGCCCAGGAGCTAGATGCTGCAAATATTCCAAATAAATCAAACATTCGAGAAGTTCTTGCCAATGTGGGCTTTGATCCAGGCAGAAATTACTCATTAACCTGGCAATCAGGTTTTGCTGGATTTGGCTGGAATACTGAAAAAATCAAAAAGGGTGTTCGCACAATAGAAGATCTCTTTGCCCCTGCTAACAAGGGTAAAGTGGTCGTTCTATCTGAGCTACGCGACACAATTGGAATTATTCTGCAATATCAAGGCGTAGATCCTTCAAGTAATTTCACCGAAGATCAATATATGAATGCGATTGATTTCCTTAAGGGCAAAGTTGCTGACGGATTTATTAGAAAAGTTCGTGGTAATTCCTACTCCGAGGATCTAGTAAATGGCGATGCAGTAGCAGTCATTGGTTGGTCTGGAGATTTGTTTATTCTCAAGTCAGAAAATGATGGCAAGTTTGACTTTGCAATCCCTGAATCAGGTGGAACGCTCTGGAGCGATAACATGCTAGTTCCTTCAACTTCAACTCATAAGAAAAATGCTGAGCTTCTAATGAATCATTATTATGATCCAGCAATCGCTGCTGAAGTTGCTGCATATGTAAATTACATTTGCCCAGTTGAAGCTGCTCAGAGCGAACTGGAAAAAATTGATCCGGATCTAGCAGCTAGCCCATTTATTTTCCCTGATGAAGCCACTTTGGCAAAGGTTAAGGTTTTCCGCTCTCTCGATGCTGATGAGAGCACGAATTTCCAAGCAGCCTTTGACGAAGCTGTCGGCAACTAGGGGCTTGGTAGCTAGCCGGTGATGGCGAAGACCAAAGTCTCACAGGACACTGGCGACTTAGTACTAAATCGCATCTCCAAATATTATGGAGATTTTTGCGCAGTCGATGATCTCTCATTGACCATTCCTGATGGTTCATTCTTTGCACTCCTTGGACCATCAGGTTGTGGCAAAACCACAACGCTTCGAATGATTGCAGGGCTTGAAGAGCCAACTGCCGGCACTATCTCTATTGGTGAAACTGATATCACCACGCAGAAGTCCTATCGGCGCAATGTAAATACTGTTTTTCAAAACTATGCTCTCTTTCCTCACTTAAGCATCTTTGAAAATATCGCCTTTGGTCTTAGAAGACGCGGCATTAAAGATGTTAAAGAGGAAGTTGAAAAGGCGCTCAATCTTGTTGAGCTAGGCCACCTATCTGAGCGCAAACCTGCTCAACTCTCAGGCGGACAGCAACAAAGAATTGCGGTAGCAAGAGCGATCGTTAATCGCCCAGAGGTATTACTGCTTGATGAACCCCTAGGTGCACTTGATCTAAAACTAAGGCGTCAGATGCAGATTGAATTGAAGCGAATTCAATTAGAGGTTGGAATTACCTTTATCCATGTCACACATGATCAAGAAGAAGCAATGACAATGGCTGACACGATTGCGGTTATGAATCAAGGCAAGATTGAGCAGATGGGCTCTGCCACAGAACTTTATGAAGCCCCAAAGACAGCATTTGTGGCAAACTTCTTAGGTCAGTGCAATCTAATTAAAGTTAAAGTTCAATCCCGCTCGGGCGGAAAGGTAATAGTCAGCGCTAAGGGCCATACCTTTGAGATCCCAGAGTCAAGAGTTTCAAGTAGTAATGATGCTCTCCTTCTTGGAGTCCGTCCTGAAAAACTTCGCCTTGATGATAAGGGCGTCAACTCCATTCAAGAGTGTGTTGTTACCGACCGCTCCTTTGTGGGAACTTCAACGCAGTATTTAGTTCGAACCCCGTGGGATCTAGAGCTTGTGGTCTTTGAACAAAACGATGAGGGACTTCATGATTTACGAGTTGGAGATAAAGTCTCACTTGAATGGGATAGTGAACACACCTTTGGTTTAGATGGCGCACAAGATGTTAATGCTGGCGCTGATCTTGATGATGACGAGTAAGTAATGGCGTTTCTGCATGGGGCAACTAAGAGCAAAAG
>VGAJ01000037.1 GCA_016870795.1 Actinomycetota bacterium
GCGGGAGCAGATAACACTTTGATAACAAGGACCCTTTTTGAGTTCAAAATCAAGGCCTTTTCTCGTTGACGCAAGAAAGAAGGTGGGGTCGGTAGCCTTATCTAGGTGTCGGCCTCTAATTCACCAAATTCGCTTGAGCTTCCCCCTCATCAGCTCCTTGCCGGTGCAATTTTAGAATCTGTCAAGGCCGCTATTCTAAAAGGTGAGCTGCCAGCAGAGTTGAGTTCAAATGCAGCTCTTGATGAAATCACTATAGAGCGACCCAAGAATCGCGATCACGGTGATTATGCAACTTCAATTGCGCTCGCGCTAGCAAAGAGCGCTGGAAAACCACCAAGGCAGATTGCAGAGATTATTACTAACTCACTAAAGTTAAATGAGATTATTGAAAGAATTGAAATTGCAGGACCAGGATTTATAAATATAACTTTAGTAAAAGCTTCGCAAGGCGCTGTAGTTAATGCCATCTATGCTCAAGGCGATAAGTTTGGAGAGGTTAAGATTCTCTCTGGAGAAAAAATAAATCTAGAATTTATAAGTGCTAATCCCACCGGTCCCCTGCATCTAGGTCATACCAGGTGGGCAGCAGTTGGTGACGCCCTTGCAAGAGTTTTAATCGCAGGTGGAGCGAGAGTAGCTCGTGAGTTTTATATAAATGATCGTGGTAATCAGATGGATCTATTTGGAGCATCACTTTTCGCATCTGCCCTCGGTCAAGATAAACCTGAAGATGGTTATCAAGGTGAATACATCGATGAGTTGGCTCAAGAAATTCTCATAAAGAACCCAGAATACAAAAAACTCAGCGGGCTGAGCGCAATTGAGACTTTCCGCGAAGCTGGATATGAATTGCAATTAGCGCAGCAGAAGAGAGTTTTAGATAACTTTGGAACCCATTTTGATATCTGGTTTTCAGAGCGTTCACTTCATAGCGGTGATGGCATTGATAAAGCATTAGCAACGCTTAAATCGCAAGGTCATACCTATGAAAATGAAGGGGCCATCTGGCTTAGAACAACTGATTTTGGTGATGATAAAGATCGAGTCCTGGTTAAATCTGGCGGAGAGTTAACTTACTTCTCATCTGATACTGCTTATTATCTAGATAAGAGAAGGCGCGGCTTTGATATCTGCATCTATATGCTGGGAGCAGATCATCATGGCTATGTCGGCCGGCTTAAAGCAACGGCTGCTTGCGCTGGAGATGATCCGGAATACAACATCCACGTATTGATCGGCCAATTGGTCAAGATCATTGAAGGTGGCCAAGAGATTAAGCTCTCAAAGAGGGCCGGAACAATTATCACTCTAGAGGAGCTGGTGGAGAAAGTTGGCGTTGATGCAGCTCGCTACACCTTGATTCGCTATCCAGTTGATACTCCTATGGTTCTAGATATTGATCTGCTTAAAAAACGTACTAATGATAATCCTGTCTTTTATGTGCAATATGCCCATGCCAGAATTTGCGCAGTGCTAAGAAATGCTAAAGATCTATCTATTCCTTATGGAATTAACCACTACCAAGCAGATCTTCTAACCCACGATCGTGAGCGCGAGCTATTAGGTTCTCTTGCAGAATTTCCCAGAGTTGTTGCAAGCGCTGCAGAGCTTCGTCAACCTCATCGCATCGCTAGATATATTGAGGAGTTAGCAACTCTGTATCACGGCTTCTATAACGATTGTCGCGTCCTTCCGCTTGGTGATGAATCACCAGGTGCAATACATTCATCGAGGGCATCGCTCTGTGATGCAACGCGTCAGGTAATAAGTAATGCTTTAAATCTATTGGGCGTAAGCGCTCCGGAGAAGATGTAGCTATGAGCCAAGATCTAAATCCTGTCATTTGGCCACTTAGTGCAAGAAGAGTGAATGGCGAAATCACAATTGGCGATATCTCAGTTTGTGATTTAGCAGATGAGTTTGAAACGCCAGCTTTCATTCTTGATGAATCAGACTTTAAAGCTCGAGCAAGCCTCTGGGCTAAAGCTCTACAGGAGGCATTTGGCGCAAATGCTGGAACTGCTTATTACGCAGCAAAGTCATTCATCTCAACTCAAGTTGCCCGCTGGATTGAACAGGCCGGCCTTGGACTTGATGTCTGCACTGATGGTGAATTAGCGGTAGCAATTGCAGCCAATTTCCCAGCTAAAAAAATTGAGTTACATGGAAATAACAAGTCAGAGTCAGAAATTGCTGCAGCCATTGATTACGGAGTTGGTGTAATTGTTATTGATTCACTGCAGGAAATAGATCGTGTGGCCAGAATCGCACATGAAAAGTCAGTCACGCAAAGGGTATTACTCCGTCTAAATCCTGGAGTGGATGCTGACACCCATGAAGCGATTTCAACAGGACATGAAGATGTGAAATTTGGATTTTCAATTGCATCAGGGGCGGCGTGGGATGCGATCTTGTCTGTGAAGAAACATGAAGCACTTGAGCTAAGGGGACTACATGCTCATATTGGTTCGCAGATATTTACGCCAGATTCTTTTGAATTAAGCGCTTCAAGACTTATCGCAGTCCTTGCTAAATACCGGGATGAGTTTGGAGTAGAACTTGCAGAATTAGATCTTGGCGGAGGCTATGCAATTGCGTACGTCGAAGGTGATAAACCAAGTTCTGCTAATGAAATCTTGAGTGTGATTGCAGGTAGAGTTAAGGCAGAGTGTGAGAAAGCCCTGCTAAAGATTCCAAGAATTTCTATTGAACCTGGTCGAGTAATTGTTGGCCCCGCTATGGTGACAATTTATAAAGTTGGAACAACTAAAGAGGTAACTTTGGCAGATGGCTCAACTCGCTGGTATGTATCAGTTGATGGTGGAATGAGCGATAATATTCGACCAGCCTTATATGAAGCGCAGTATTCAATTACACTTGCAAATCGCAGTAGTAGCGCCCCACTTAGAAAATCTCGAGTAGTTGGAAAGCATTGTGAAACCGGGGATATCATCATTAGAGATGTGCAGCTGCCTGGCGATATCTCTCCGGGCGATCTACTAGCGGTTCCCGCAACCGGCGCTTATGGGCGCAGCATGGCCAGCAATTACAACCATATGACAAGGCCGCCAGTGATTTGCGTCCTTAATGGCAAGGCGCGCAGCATTATTCGCCGCGAAACTCATCGCGACCTTCTAGCCTTGGAGATTGAAGAAGAACCAAAACAGATCGGTAAAGGTGGGGCAAAGTGATTAGCGCTCAGCAGAGTATTAACGTCGCCATGCTTGGCTGCGGCGTTGTGGGCTCAGAGGTAGCTCGCTTGCTATTGGCAGATGATGGCGATTTTGCTGCTCGATCTGGTGCTAAATTGAATTTAACTCGGATTGCAGTTAGAGATAGCAAAGCAGGGCGCGAACGGATTCCAAAAGAACTTCTTACTCAAGATGTTGAATCTGTAGTTAGCGATCCATTGGTAGATATTGTTATTGAAGTGATGGGCGGAATAGAGCCGGCTCGAACTCTAATATTGAAAGCAATTAGCAATGGAAAATCTATTATCACTGCCAATAAAGCACTGCTTGCCCAACATGGCGCAGAGTTATTTAGTGCAGCCGATAAAGCTGGGGTAGATCTCTACTATGAAGCATCGGTTGGCGGCGCAATCCCAATACTTCGCCCAATGCGCGAATCAATTGTTGGAGATCATGTAAAACGAGTTATGGGAATTGTAAATGGCACTACTAATTACATTCTTACCAAGATGGATGAAGAGGGATCATCTTTTGCAGAGGTATTAAAAGAAGCGCAGTATTTGGGATTTGCTGAGGCCGATCCCACAGCAGATATTGCAGGCCATGATGCTGCAGCAAAAGCTGCAATTCTCGCAGGCCTCGCTTTCCATTCAAGAATTACATCAAGTGATGTTTACTGTGAGGGTATTAGCCAGATCAGCGCTAGAGATGTAGCGGTAGCAAGAGATATGGGTTGTGTGATTAAGTTATTAGCAATTGCAGAGCTCACCAAAGAAAATGAGATATCAGTGCGAGTTCACCCCACACTAATTTCTCGCAAGCATCCACTTGCTGCGGTTCGTCTAGCTTTCAATGCAGTCTTTATAGAAGCTCAGTCAGCTGGGGAGTTAATGTTCTATGGCAGAGGAGCGGGAGGCGAGCCAACAGCGAGCGCAATTTTGGGAGATCTAATTGCAATTGCCCGCAACAAAATTAGGGGTGGCCAGGGCCATGGCGAGAGTGATTATGCAGATTTGGCGATAGCGCCAATTGATAAAGTGAAATCACAGTATCTAATAAGACTAGATGTGGCTGATAAGCCAGGAGTTTTAGCAAATGTGGCCCAGCTATTTGCTGCCAATAGCGTCTCTATCGAAACAGTGAGACAGACTGGTCGAGGCGATAGCGCAGAGCTAATTGTTGCAACCCATTACGCCCCAGAGTCGGCGCTTAAGAAAACTGTTAAGTCGCTTGCAGATAGCGATGTAGTCAAAAGCGTTGAGAGCGTGCTTCGTATTGAAGGAAGTAAATAGTGAGCTTATTTAAAAAATCTGGCGCCCACCAATGGCGCGGCGTAATAACAGAGTATAAAAAGCGTCTACCCGTTAGCAGTAAAACTCCGATTGTTACGTTAAATGAAGGCGGTACTCCTCTTATCCACGCCTGCGTGCTTTCAGAGATGTTAGGAAATGATGTCTGGCTTAAATTTGAAGGAGCAAATCCCACAGGATCTTTCAAAGATCGCGGAATGACGATGGCTATTTCAAAAGCTGCAGAAGATGGCGCAAAAGCAGTTATCTGCGCCTCCACCGGTAATACCAGTGCAAGTGCTGCTGCTTATGCCACTAAAGCTGGAATGGTTCCAGTTGTTTTAGTTCCGCAGGGAAAGATCGCGATGGGAAAGCTAGCCCAAGCAATTGCCCATGGCGCAAAGTTATTAC
>VGAJ01000038.1 GCA_016870795.1 Actinomycetota bacterium
TTCAACAATCACCAGCTTCTTTAAGTTTTTTGCCAAATGATTTAGCCAATCATTGTTGAGGAGCGGCGACTACGAATTAGCGCTGCAATAATGATTGCTACAGCAATAGCTGCAATTATCTGGCTAGCTCTCTCGTTGCCATCAAGTGCAAAGGCAACAATTGCGGGAGTGATAAGAAGACCAACCAAGTTCATCACTTTGATGAGTGGGTTAATGGCAGGACCTGCAGTGTCCTTAAAAGGATCGCCAACAGTGTCGCCAATAACTGTTGCAGCGTGAGCATCAGAGCCCTTACCGCCATAGTTACCATCTTCAACGAACTTCTTAGCGTTATCCCAGGCTCCACCCGAGTTAGCAAGAAATACCGCCATCAGCGTTCCAGTTCCAATAGAGCCTGCTAAATAAGCTCCAAGAGCACCAACGCCAAGGCCAAAGCCAACAGCAATTGGGGCAAAGACTGCAAGAAGTCCTGGGGTTGCAAGCTCGCGGAGTGAATCACGAGTACAGATATCTACTACTCGAGCATAATCTGGCTTCTCTGTTCCCTTCATAATTCCTGGATGAATCTTGAATTGATTTCTAACTTCCATCACCACAGCTCCTGCTGCTCTTGATACTGCGTTGATAGCAAGACCTGAGAAGAGAAACACCACAGATGCGCCGATAATTAATCCAACTAAGTTTCTAGGATCAGCAACATCAAGTATGCCTTGGAACTGAGCTGCTTGATCTGCAACAACTTTGCCAGCCTCAAGAATTGAATTCTTAATCGCATCAGTAAACGCTCCAAAGAGAGCAGTTGCTGCAAGGACAGCGGTTGCAATTGCAATTCCTTTAGTAATTGCCTTGGTGGTATTACCAACAGCATCAAGTGAGGTAAGAATCTTTGCGCCCTCACCCTTTACATCTCCAGACATCTCAGCAATGCCTTGAGCGTTATCTGAAATTGGTCCGAAGGTATCCATCGCCACAATAACGCCAACGGTAGTTAGAAGTCCGCAACCAGCAAGGGCCACAGCAAATAGGGAGAGAACAATTACGCCGCCGCCCAATAGATAGGCGCCAAACACACCTGCAGCGATTAATAGCGCTGAGTAAACTGCTGATTCAAAACCAACAGAAACACCAGCAAGAATTACCGTTGCAGCTCCTGTTTGTGAAGATGCCGCTACATCATTTACTGGACGCTTTCCAACTTCAGTAAAGAAGCCGGTTAGCATCTGGATTGCTGCAGCTAAAACGATTCCAATAACTACTGCGCCAAATGCAAAGGTTCTAGGATTAATAGAAACCTCAGATTGGAATGTGGCATCAAGGCCTGTGAGAGCTGCAAAAGTGCTTGGTAAATAGGTATATGTAGCAAGGCCAACAAGGGCTGCTGAAATTACTGCTGATAGATAGAAAGAGCGATTAATTGCGCTCATCGCGCTCTTATCTGAACTACGCAGACGAGTTAGGAAGATGCCAAGGATTGCAGTCAAGATTCCAATTGCTGGAACGATTAGAGGATAGACAAGTCCCAAATCTCCAAAGCCAGCCTTACCAAGAATCAAAGCTGCAACAAGGGTTACTGCATATGACTCAAAGAGATCTGCAGCCATACCGGCGCAGTCTCCAACGTTATCTCCAACGTTATCTGCAATTGTTGCAGCATTTCTTGGGTCATCTTCTGGAATATTCTTTTCAACTTTACCAACTAGATCTGCTCCAACATCGGCAGCTTTAGTAAAGATTCCGCCACCAACGCGCATAAACATGGCAAGCATCGCAGCGCCAAAACCAAAACCTTCTAGAACCGATGGCGCATCTGCCTGATAGAGAACAACAACAAGGGATGCACCAAAGAGTCCAAGACCAACGGTGAGCATTCCAACTACTCCACCAGTTCTAAATGCAATCTGTACTGCATTGACAGCAGATCCTTGACGAGCCGCTTCTGCAACTCTGACATTTGCTCTAACCGCAAGCCACATTCCCTGATATCCCACAGTGGCAGAAAATGCTGCGCCGATTAGGAAGAAGATTGATCTACCAATCTTTACATCCATATCTGCTGGAAGTGCAAATAGAAGTACAAAGACAATAACTACAAAGTAGGAGAGGGTTTTAAATTGACGGGCTAGATATGCCGCAGCTCCTTCTTGCACCGCTGCTGCGATCTCTTGCATCTTTGGTGTTCCAGCAGATGCAGCTAATACCTGTGAGCGAAGCGCCCAGGCGATAGCTAGTGCTACTAGAGAAACACCTAGAACTAGATAAACGAGATTGAGATTGCTACCCGTGACTTGCACGAGTGAGTTGGCCGCTGAAAGGGCTCTCATATTTACTCCGTTGGATTGCTCGGGTCAGCGCCACCTGTGTCGGCGCTGAGCACAATGGAGCGCAGTTTAGGCGCAAAACCCCCTGCTAAACCTAATTTGAGCGTGGTTGGGGACTAATAAGTAAGGT
Organism: Actinomycetota bacterium; assembly: GCA_016870795.1. GTDB lineage: Bacteria > Actinomycetota > Actinomycetes > Nanopelagicales > Nanopelagicaceae > MAG-120802. The sequence continues at coordinate 2,449 of VGAJ01000038.1, forward strand.
GAAAGCTCTAAAGACCTTCCCCGATCTTCTCTTCGACCTTGACCAGAAGAGTAACGATTATGGCCCCTGCTAGAAATAGTAGGAGCGCTATTAACTCTGATGAATGGGGGAAGAGAAGTTCGCGATCTTCGCCCTGCCAAGGCCAGAGCGCACGGAGAGAGCCAAGCATTAACCCTGCAAGGAGAACTAAAGTAGGGCGAGCTCTCTGACTAAGAAGGAATTTAAGAAGAGAGACAAAACTTGCCAGCCCAAGTAATGCTCCTAGGGCAAATATCAAAAGATATTGCAGATCTCTATCGTTAAGTGCGCCAATAGTTGCTGAATACATTCCGATTGTTAGAAGAAGAAACGATCCTGATATCCCTGGTAAGACTAGGGCGCAGATAGCAATAGCTGCAGAGAAGAAAATTAAAATAGGCCCAGGGTTACTAACTTCACCTTGTGGAAGACCTGTTAGGAAAAAGGCGGCAAGAGCGCCAATAAGGGCTAGTAGATAATCTCTCAGCGCCCAGTTATCTCCATTGACTTTTACACTCATCTTATAAGGGATATAAAATCCAGCAGCAACCAATCCAGCAAATACTGCTCTTAGCTCTATTGGGTTGCTTTCAAGTAAACCTTCCATAAAGCTAGCTGTAGTGATTAACGCTATCGCCATCCCAATAAATACTGGAAGAAGGAACTTCCACTCTAGAGCTACAAGATTTCTAGCCATTATTTTTGGATTAGTGATATTACGAAGTGATTTGAAGAGTAAATCAATGTTATTTAATAATCTGCTATAAATTCCTGTAATTAAAGCAAGGGTGCCGCCAGAGACGCCAGGAATCACCTCAGCAATTCCAATCAGAACCCCCCGTAGGAAGTTAAGTGAAGAGTTAATCACCTATGCCAAACCTAGCTCTTCTAATGAGATAACTGAGATGTATTTAAGCCCGGCTTGCTCGATCTTTGCCCCAGCGCCGCGATCAACGACAACGGCTACGCCAACAACAATCGCCCCTGCCTGCTCTAGCGCCTCAACTGCAGTTAAGACTGATCCGCCAGTAGTCGAGGTGTCTTCAACAGCTAAAACTCTTTTGCCCGCTACATCTGGGCCTTCGATTCTGCGTTGTAGGCCATGGGCTTTTCCCTCTTTTCTTACTACAAATGAGTTAAGCACTCGCCCACTTGCCTTAGCCACATGCATCATCGCTGTTGCTACCGGATCTGCTCCTAGGGTTAATCCGCCAACTGCTTCATAATCTAAATCTGCAGTTGCATCTAACATCGCCTGGCCAACTAGAGGTGCTGCAACTGCATCTAAAGTTACTCGCCTAAGATCAACGTAGTAATCAGCCTCTTTACCACTTGAGAGAGTGACTCTGCCGTGAACCACGGCTTTCTCTTTAATCTCTCTAATTAATTCAGATTTTATGCTCACCAGATAAACCTAAAGGCTCTTTTGGGAATTGTAAACAATCACTTCACTTCGCCGTCTAGCCACTAGAGCCTTCTCTGGGTTTGATTCTAAAAGTGCATCGACTTCTATCCTAAGTTTAGCCACCTCTATTGCCATGTTTGACATCGCAGATTCAAGTTCAATGATTCTTTTAATTCCAGCTAAGTTAATGCCCTCACTAACCATCCTTGAGACATTTCTAAGGAGCGCAATATCTCTAAGTGAGTAGCGCCGTCCTCGACCTTGAGCCCTTGATGGCGAAACTAGCCCCATCCGGTCATACTGCCGAAGGGTTTGTGGGTGAAGTCCCGATAATTGTGCAGCAACTGAAATCACATATAGCGCTAGCTCCTCATCGCTCTCTGGAGTTTTCATGCGCGTGCTCGTTGCATAAATTCAGATCGTAGATCTTCATCTTTAGTTACCTTTGCAAAATCCTCTAAAGCTTTTTTAGCTTTACCATCAATTCGCTGTGGGACTTGAACTTCAATCATCACTATTAGATCTCCTGCGTTCACACCCTTTTTAACCCCACGACCTTTAACACGAAGAGTTTTCCCATTTTGAGTGCCAGAAGCAAGGCGGAGCTTTACTTCATCGCCTTCAATCGTAGGCACTGAAATATCAGCGCCTAGCGCTGCTTCTGTGAATGAAACAGGGACGCTGATGTGAAGATTTTCGCCCTTTCGAGTAAAGACTGGGTGTGGGATGACATTGACTAGTACAAATAAATCTCCCGGGCCTGCCTCGCCAGGGCCGCCGCGGCCCTTTACGCGAACTTTTGAACCATCATTGACTCCTGCAGGAATTCGAACAGTAATTGTGCTTCCTGCACTTGATTGTCCAGAAAGACGTAGATCTACCTCTTTGCCAAATAAAGCATCTCGAAATGAAATTGAAATTTCCGTCTCAATATCTTGAC
>VGAJ01000039.1 GCA_016870795.1 Actinomycetota bacterium
GTGAGGCGCTTTATCACTTTGCTATCTGGCAGTACTTAGCTTCCTACTCTGGTGCAAAGTTTGGCCTAAGCGAGGATCTATACGCCCTTGCTATTTTGATTCGAATTGCAGGCCTTGCCTATTTCTCAAGGGCCCTAATTAAGGCTGCTCTGGCAGAGCGATCCCAAAGCCTGCGTAATGCACAGAAAAACCCGTTGGATTTTCTCCCTGACAGTATCTACGGCTAGGCTCGCCCTCCTTTCCTCTTTTGAAGGGTTCTCTAAATAGAGGGCTATAAGAATGAGGATAAGGAAATGTAAGTAACCCTCCTGTCGCGGAGAGACCGTGACCGAATGAGTCCGAAGGAGGTGGGTTTAACGCATGCGTCGCTATGAATTAATGGTGATCCTAGATCCCGATCTAGAAGAGCGCACAGTGGCACCAAGTCTTGAGACATATCTTAAGATCATAAAAGAATCAGGTGGTCGCGTAGACAAACTTGATATCTGGGGCAAGAGAAGAATGGCATTTGAAATCGCAAAAAAGAGCGAAGGTATTTATGCCGTTGTTGATATGCATTGTGAGCCAGCAGCAATAAAAGAGCTGGACCGTCAACTAAATCTGAATGAAGCAGTGCTTCGTACAAAAGTTGTCCGTCCAGAATAAATCCGCAGATAAGTAGAGACCACTTAAAGTAGATAGAGGATAAGAAATGGCAGCCGGAGATACACAAATCACACTCGTTGGTAACTTAACTAGCGATCCAGAACTGCGCTTCACACCATCTGGTGCTGCAGTTGCAAAGTTCACCGTGGCATCAACACCACGTTATATGGACCGCCAGACAAATGAATGGAAAGACGGAGATACTCTCTTTCTTAACTGTCAGATCTGGCGTCAAGCAGCAGAGAATGTTGCCGAGTCACTTACTCGCGGAATGCGCGTAATTGTCTCTGGTCGTTTAAAGCAGCGTTCATATGAAACCAAAGAAGGCGAAAAGCGCACCGTTTATGAAGTTGAGGTCGATGAAGTCGGTCCATCACTTCGAAACGCAACCGCTAAGGTCACAAAGACCACACGCCAAGGCGGTAATAACACCAGCTTTAGCGCACCAACTGAATCAAGCGATGATCCTTGGTCATCGCCGGCAGGCGTTAGTGGCGGAGGATGGACATCCACCACCGCTGATGAACAGCCACCGTTTTAATATAAACCAACCATTCCGCCCTTAAACAGGCGGGCCCTAAAAGAAGGAGCACCACAATGGGAGCACGTTCCAACCGGACGCTGAAGCAGAAACCAAAGGTTTCGCCAGCGTTAAATAAGAAGTTTAAGAAAAAGCCCTGCAGTTTCTGCAGAGATAAGGTCACCTATATCGACTATAAAGATGTAGCGACCCTGCGCAAATACATCACTGATCGCGGCAAGATTCGCGCAAGACGAATCACGGGCGCTTGTACTCAGCACCAACGCCAAATCTCTGATGCTGTTAAAAATAGTCGTGAAGTAGCGCTACTTCCCTACACCTCAACAGCGCGATAGGGAGAGGAAAAATAAATGAAACTAATCCTTACTCGTGAAGTTGCAGGCCTTGGAAATCCAGGCGATGTAGTTAATGTTAAAGATGGCTATGCCAGAAACTTCCTTCTACCTAGAGGATCAGCAATTGCTTGGTCTAAGGGCGGGGAGAGTCAGATTGAAGGAATTCGCAAAGCTCGTCAAAATCGCGAGATTCGCGATAAAGACCATGCTAATGAAATCAAGGCAAAGCTTGAAGAAGCAAACCTTGAAATCAAAGCAAAGGTCGGAGCAACTGGTCGCCTCTTTGGTTCAGTAACAGAGAAAGACATTGCGTTAGTAATTAAGAGCGCAACTGGTATCGATATTGACCGCCATAAGATCAAACTGGTTAAGCATGTGAAGAACCTTGGTAAGCATTCAGCGAGGGTCTCACTTATGACTGGAGTGGCAGCAAATATCACCATTAACGTTGTTGAATAATTAAACGTTAGAGAAAACGGCTCGCCAGGTGCGGGCCGTTTTTTATTTTCCAATTGCAAAGTTGATAGAAATCTCAACTATTGAGAATTAGAAATAAATCTTTACCCACAGAGCAAGAGCTGCCTGAACTGCATATTTGCTGAGAAATTAGAAGTTACCCACATTTCCTCCACAAGCTCCACACAGGATTATGGGTACTTACCCACAGATATGGAACTTTTACCCACAGTCCAATACACAGTAAAAATCAAGGAATTAGCCCCTGTCAGTGCTAGGTAAGAGGATACGCACATGAGTCTGGCTGAGGTCCCAAATTTTGATGAGCGCAGATCAAGTGCGCCTGAATTTGATCGCACGCCCCCACAAGATTTAGTTGCTGAACAATCAGTTCTTGGCGGGATGCTCTTATCAAAAGATGCAATTGGTGAAGTTGTTGAAGTAATTAGACATCGAGATTTTTATCGGCCAGCACATGAATTAATCTTTGAAGTAATTATTGATCTCTATGGCAAAGGTGAACCTGCAGATGCAGTAACCGTCTCTGCTGAGTTAACAAAGCGCGGTGAAATTACAAGAGCTGGCGGCGCTCCATATCTCCACACCCTTATCTCTGCTGTTCCAACTGCAGCCAATGCTAGCTATTACGCGAAGATTGTTAGAGAGCGAGCTATTGCTAGAAGACTTGTTGAGGCGGGAACAAAGATTGTTCAATTAGGTTATGCCGCAGAGGGAGATGTCGATTCAATTGTTGATATGGCTGAGCAAGAGGTTTATCAAGTAACTGAGCGGCGCGCTGGAGAAGATTTCGTTCAATTAAGTTCCTTAATTCCAACTGCGCTTGATCAGATTGAGAAGTTGCAATCGGGAGAGCTAGCAGAGGGAATTAAAACTGGTTTTAAAGATTTAGATGCGCTAACAAATGGTTTCCATCCTGGAAATATGATTGTTATTGCGGCTCGTCCTGCTGTTGGTAAATCAACCCTTGGTCTTGATATTGCAAGACATGCATCTATTACAAATGGTGGTTGCTCAGTTATCTTCTCACTTGAGATGAGCCGATCTGAAATTACTATGCGCATGCTCTCAGCAGAGGCCAGAGTTGCTCTTAACAATATTCGCTCAGGCGCGCTTAGTGATGAAGAATGGTCGCGCCTAGCTCGCAGAATGGGCGAAATCAATGAAGCGCCGCTATTTATCGATGATTCACCGAATCTTTCAATGATGGAAATTAGAGCAAAAGCTAGAAGACTTAAACAGCGCCATGATTTGAAATTAGTTGTTATTGATTATCTCCAGCTGATGACTTCAGGAAAGAGAGTAGAGAATCGCCAGCAAGAAGTCTCTGAGTTCTCTCGTCAATTAAAGCTTCTTGCAAAAGAGCTTAATGTTCCTGTTGTTGCCATCTCACAGCTAAATCGTTCTCCAGAGCAGCGCTCTGATAAGAAGCCGCTTCTCTCTGATCTTCGTGAATCAGGATCTATCGAGCAGGATGCCGACCTTGTTATCTTGCTACACCGTGATGATCTCTATGATTCACAGAATCGCTCTGGCGAGGCAGATTTAATTGTTGCTAAACATAGAAATGGACCAACAAAGACAATTACTGTTGCATCTCTTCTTCACTTTGCAAAATTTGGCGATATTGCGCCGAAGTATGCCGCTCCTGAAAAGTTTGTTAAGGATAACTAAACGATTTTTCTTAGCTCTCCAGTTTTAACATCAAATATTGCTCCGACAACTTCTAAATCTTTTGGAAGTATCGGATAGTTTTTAATACTTGCTACATCCTCTTTTAGAGCAGCAACTTGATCTGTCACAGTTCTGATTTCAATAGATCTAGTATCAATTCCTGATGCATCAAAGAGCGCTTGGTGAATCTGCTCCTGGGTTCCACTTGCCATACGGCAATCGGTATGTGGCATCACTAAAACTCTTTTTACCTCAAGAAGGTAGGTAGCAAGGAGTAGGGTTCGAAGCATGTCATCTGTTACGCGCGCGCCTGCGTTACGCAAGATTTTTACATCCCCTGCGCTCATTCCAACAATTCTTAACGGATCTATTCTTGAATCCATACAGGTAACGATGGCTAATCCTTTTGCTGCTCGGCCGCTTAAACCACTAGCTTTATAGCCCTTTACATACTCGCTATTTGCGGCAAATATTGCATCAAATTCACTACTCAATGGCCGCCTGCCTTTACTCGCGCTTTATCAGCGACAAATATACCGAGTAGAACGACCACGCAGCCGATCAATTGGATTCC
>VGAJ01000040.1 GCA_016870795.1 Actinomycetota bacterium
TGGCAGCAGAGTTTGACTCGGAAATATTTATCCCCGACTCATATCAATCAACGCAGCAAGACTTAAGTGATAGACAGGCGCTGCGAAGAGTTATTGGTCTCTCAACTGAGTTAAGTGATATCTCTGAGGCCGAATATCGCCAGTTAAGACTTGAGCGAGTAATACTTGTTGGAGTTTGGATCGAGGGAAGTGTTAAAGATGCAGAGAACTCTATGGAGGAGCTTGCCGCGCTAGCTGAGACTGCCGGATCAAAGGTATTAGATGCCCTCATTCAGCGCCGCGATAAACCAGATCCAGCAACCTTTATTGGCTCTGGAAAAGTTAGCGAGTTAAAGGCGATTGTTAAATCAACGGGGGCCGATACCGTTGTCTGCGATGGGGAGTTAAGTCCCTCTCAACTAAGAAATTTAGAAGATAAGGTAAAAGTCAAAGTAGTTGATCGTACTGCGCTAATTTTGGATATTTTTGCGCAACATGCCAAGAGCAAAGAGGGTAAGGCCCAAGTTGAGTTAGCTCAGATGAGTTATATGTTGCCCCGACTTCGCGGTTGGGGTGATTCACTATCTCGCCAGGCAGGTGGAATTGGTGGGCGCGGACCTGGTGAAACCAAGATAGAGGTAGATCGCCGCAGAATCCGCGACAAGATGTCAAAGCTTCGCAGGGAGATCGGCGATATGAAAGTAGCCCGGGATACCAAGAGACAAGAACGAAAGAGAAATTCAATTCCCTCTGTCGCAATTGCGGGATATACAAACGCTGGCAAATCATCGCTATTAAATCGTTTGACTAATGCTGGAGTTTTAGTGCAGAACGCTCTCTTTGCAACTCTTGATCCAACTGTTAGACGCTCAGAGACAAGTGATGGTTGCACCTACACGCTAACTGACACTGTGGGATTTGTTAAACACCTGCCCCATGACTTAATTGATGCCTTCAAATCAACTCTAGAGGAGGTCTCAGGAGCTGATGTAATCGTTCATGTAGTTGATGGCTCACACGGCGATCCTCTAGGTCAGATAAAGGCAGTTAGAGGAGCAGTAGCTGATATCGGGGGAGCAAAGATTCCGGAAATTATCGCTTTAAATAAGGCAGATATCGCAGATCCGCAGGTAATTGCTCAGGTGTTGATTCAAGAACCTGATGCTTATCTAATCTCAGTTCATAGCGGAGTTGGCATTGAAAAACTCATCCGCGCTATTGAGTCATCTCTTCCAAGGCCAAGGATTGAGATCAGAACTGTGCTTCCATATGACAGAGGGGATTTAGTAAGTCAGATTCACGAGCATGGGGAGATACTTAGTCAAGAGTATTTACCTGAAGGAACATCGCTTCATGCCATGGTTGATGGATCCCTCGCGCACGCCCTTGAGAAGTACTCCGTTAATTAATATTTAGAGCGAGCGAAGCACAGCTGTTACCACACCAAGAATCTCTGCTTGATTTCCATCAATAGGTTGGTAGTTATCATTTGCTGGCAGTAACCAGATTTGACCGTTCTTTTTACTTAAAGTCTTGACCGTTGCCTCGCCATCTATCATCGCTGCAACAATCTCGCCTTTATTTGCGTCTTTCTGAGAGCGAATAACAACATAGTCGCCATCACAGATTGCAGCATCAATCATTGAATCACCAACAACTTTGAGCATGAATAGTTCGCCCTCGCCAACAAGTGATGCAGGAAGAGGAAAGAGCTCTTCAACATTTTGCTCTGCAAGAATTGGGCCACCAGCTGCAATTCGACCAACTAATGGAACGTTATGAGTTCGCTCTGGCTTAATATCTTCAAATCTCTCATCACCTGGAGTTAAAACTTCTAAAGCTCTGCCGCGAGATGGGTCGCGACGGATCCAGCCTTTTGATTCAAGTGCCTCTAATTGATATTTAACACTTGATGGGGAGGAGAGCCCTGCGGCTTCACCGATCTCACGCATTGAGGGGGGATAGCCATTTGTCTCCATCGCCTCTTTAATTGCCAGAAGGATCTTGGTCTGCCTTGGGGTGAGGCCATTTTCATCTACGGGGCCATCAGGCAGCTCTGTCAGCTTTGAAGGGTTTTTGCTCATGGGTTGAGTTTAGAACAAAGTTGCGAAGAAATCAAACAAATGTTCTAAAAAAACTTGCCGATGTCGGTGGGTAGGTGTACCTTTGCTCTTAGAACAGACGTTCGAAGAGTATCCCCACTCTCTGATTAGCTCGGTTCTAGAAGTATCTGGAGAGATGAAGATGACGACGATCGCCATCAATCCGTTCCTTGCTAAAGATGCCAGGCGCGTGAAAACCCCTATAAATCAAGGCCCAGCAGCTCTGCGACTAACCCCCCGTGGTCGAGGGCTAGCAAGGTTGGCAGTTATCTCTTCACTCTCCATACTGCTTCTCTCTGGCTTTGCCGCCTTTAATGGCGCAACAGCTGGATCCAATAGCGAGTCAATCTCAAGTCCTTATGTGAAGATCAGCGTTAAGCCAGGCGATACCCTCTGGTCAATTGCTGAGGGGATAGCACCTCAGGCAGATAGACGAGCTTTGGTTGCAGATATTGTTGAAGTCAATAACTTGAAATCACCAAACCTGCAGGCTGGCCAGAAGATTTATATCCCGACACGCCCGTAGAGGCTTAATCTCGTTTTAAGTTGTGGAACTCTCAACTGTTGCTTTACTCTTACCCCTAGATATTGGGGTTGCTTTAGGATATGCTTCCATAAGTAGTGGTTGGCTTCTAAGGCTCCAATACACCCGATTTCAGGAAATACCCAGGATTGAGAGGACGACACGCCGTGATCTGCCCCTTCTGTCGTTATGAGGATTCTCGAGTCATTGACTCGCGCCCAAGTGATGAAGGCAGCTCAATTCGTCGCAGGAGAGAGTGCACCCAATGCGGTTCACGCTTTTCAACCTCTGAAACTGCGGTTCTCTCGATTATCAAACGCAGTGGAGCAACAGAGCCTTTTAGCCGCGAGAAAGTTATAAACGGTGTTCGAAAGGCCTGCCAGAACCGCCCAGTTGATGACGATGATCTAGCGCTACTAGCAATGAGGGTTGAAGAGGCGCTGCGCTCCACAGGACAGGCAGAGATCGAAGCTCAAGAGGTTGGCATGGCTATCTTGCCGCCACTTCGCGAATTAGATGAGGTCGCCTACCTGCGATATGCCTCGGTATACCGTAACTTCTCCTCCCTTGAAGATTTCGAAGGCGAGATCGCTCTTCTCCGGGCCCTGCCGATCGAAAAGTCAGAAATTGAGAGCGAATCTCAAGTTGCCTCCCCGCAACTTAAATGAAAAGTCCGATAAGTAGATAGCAGAGAAAAAATTAAATAAAAAAAGATAGAAAAGTTTTAAAAACAAAATTAAAAATTCAAGAAGAAACTGGAGAAATTAGAAATGTCGGACACAGTAATCAATCGCCCATCGGGGAAAGCCAAGTCAGGAAAAGGCTTAAGTATGGAGCGGATTTACACCACAGCTGGTCAACACCCATATGAAGCTGTTAATTGGGAGAGACGCGATGTGGTGCAGACCAACTGGAAGAGCGGCGAAGTTGTCTTTGAGCAACGCGGCGTTGAGTATCCAGATTTCTGGTCAGTTAATGCCTCAACCATTGTTACAACAAAGTATTTCCGCGGCGCAGTGGGAGCTGAAAATAGAGAGTACTCACTAAAGCAAGTTATCGATCGCGTTGTTCTTACCTACACCAAAGCTGGAAAAGAACATGGTTATTTTGCAACTCCAGAAGATGCTGAAATTTTTGAACATGAATTAACTTATATGCTCCTGCACCAGGTATTTTCCTTTAACTCTCCAGTCTGGTTTAACGTAGGAACATCAGCTCCACAGCAAGTATCTGCCTGTTTCATCCTCTCAGTTGATGACACGATGGAATCGATCCTTAACTGGTATCGCGAAGAGGGCATGATCTTCAAAGGTGGATCAGGAGCTGG
>VGAJ01000041.1 GCA_016870795.1 Actinomycetota bacterium
CCAGCTAGAGCGCCAAGGCCAAAGCCGGTATAGATAACCCGACGTGCTGCCTTAAAGCCATAAACCTCAGTGAGGATATCGCCCAAGATATAGACCAACGGAAATAAGAAAGCACCACCATCGGTCTTTATGAAGCCAAAATCAATGAATTTTGTTGCCCCAATATTAGAGATTAATAAAAGCGCGCAGAAAATAGCGGCAATTATTGGATAGAGGCTACGGTGATAGAGATTTTGGATACTCATAACCCAATGCTATCCAATATTTTCTATCTGGGATTTCTGCTGTGAGATAACCAATTCGTTTGATGTGTTTAGTGCTAAAAAAGGCTTGAGCGGCAAGACGAAGAACTCCGGCCATCAGATTGAGTCATATGCTCGAGTTTAGACTATCGAGATAGCAACTGCCTCATTCTCTCAATCTCTGCGCTCTGAGAATCAACAATATTCTTGCCAAGTAGCGCTGCTTCTTCATTTACTGAATCAATAATCATATCTGCCATTTGGATTGCTCCTTGATGATGTTTAATCATTCCTTCAAGAAATAGGCGATCAAATTCTGCTCCATTAGCATCTTTCAATTGTGCCATCTCATCATAGCTAAGCATTCCTTCATCCATCATATGACCGGCATGTGATCCCGTCTTTGATGAACCCCAACTCTTCATCTGCTCAATCTCAGGACCTTGCGCTGCTTTTATCTCATTTGCTAAAGCAAGAATTTCAGGATCAGCTGATTTTCCTAGAGCAATATCTGCCATCTCAATTGCCTGCTCGTGATGAGGAATCATCATGGCGGCAAACATCTGATCATCTGCGCTAAATGAAGTATTAGAACCATCTCCGCTAGCACATCCGTTTAGTAGAGCGGTGAGAATAAGGAGAGCAAGTTTTCTCATAGCGTGATAGTAAGATAAACCTGTGCTTCCTGCAGAGTTAAGCCTTGAGATAGCAACCCTGGATGATGCAAAGGACCTCGCCGAAATTATGACGTTGGCCGATCAATTCTTTACTCCAGGGGCAGAAACTGTCGGCCTAACTGAGGCTGAGGAAATTCTCAATGGCTATATCGACTCCGTTGAGGCTCGCAAAATAATAGATAGATCAAGTGGCAAGGTCCAAGCCTTTATCACAGCCCATCCAGATAGCTCTAGAAAGAGAATTTATTGCGACACCTGGCAAAGGCCTGGCGCAAATCTAGAAGGTACGGGCCTTGAGATCTCACTAGAAATTGCTCAAGGTATAAGTAGAGAATCTGATCTCTGGATTGGAACCAATTCCAAAGATTTGGGTTATATCCAAGCTCTAACTAATCGAGGATTTAACCTCCTTCGCACCTACCATGGTCTAAAAGCAGAGATTACTAATCATCCCTATCCCCAGCTTGAAAGCGGCTTAGAGATGCGATTGATAAGTGAAGACGAAAAGAAGATTTGGTGGGCCACTCATCAAGATTCGTTTAGTAAACACTTTGGTTTTGTGCCACGGCCTTTTGAGGAGTGGAAGGCGATGATTGATAAAGCAGTTGGAATTGATCTAAATGCTCGCTGGGTCCTTTATCTTAAGGGGCAAGCAGTTGGTTTTATTGAATGTAGCGATATTAAAAAGGATGTAGGAGCCGGATTTGTCGATGGCATTGGAGTTATTCAAAGCCAGCAAGGAAATGGTTATGGAGAGTTAATGCTGCGCTGGGCCTTTGCCTACTATGCATCTATTGCTCGCTCAGCACTTGAGCTAAATGTTGATACTGGGAATGAATCAGGGGCGCTTAGGCTCTATGAAAAACTTGGATTTAAAGTCAAGAGCTCTTGGCAACACTTTGAAAATAAAGCGTGGGCCAATCTCTAACTACTCTTTGATTTAGCTGTTCTAACAATTAGCGATGAAATCAAGGTTGTTAAAATCACATAGGTAAGAGTGAGCGCCTGTAGTTCAACGGCAAATACTGTAGTTGCAGCAAGACCTGCAATAACCATAGAGAACTCTCCTCTTGGAATAAGTAGTGCTGCAGCTCTCCAAGTTGCGCCAACCTCATCAAGATCCTTCACTGCCCACCAAGCAGTTGCCAACTTACTTGAAACTCCAACTATCGTTAATAAAATGGCAGGAAGTAAAACACTTGGGATATCTGAAGGATTTGTGCTTAGTCCAAAGAAGAGAAAGAAGATTGCTGAGAATAAATCCCTTAACGGAGCAAGTCTGATTCGAGCCACAATTGCGATATCTCCAGTTAAAAGAAGTCCTACAAGGAAGGCCGCAACTGCCCCTGAAAAGCCAAAGTAGGTTGCAACCCCTGAGGCTAGAAGCGCAGATCCAAAGACGGTAAGCAGAAGCGTCGCAGAATCTCCAAAAATGTGCGGCCCATGAGGGATTTGAATTCCCCTTGCACCAATAAGTAAGACGAAACCAGTAATAATCAAGGCAGCAGATATTGAAATAAGACCTGAGAGAAATCCAAGTGAGGCAAGCAGTGCGCTTAATACCGGCAGATATGGAGCAAGGAAGAGATCTTCAATGACTAAGACTGAGACAGCTCGCTTGGTTGACTCCTTAGATTCAAGCCTAGAGTCCTTAATAAATTGTGATGCAATGCCAGATGAAGAGACATAGGTGATTCCTCCAAGAGTTAGAGCTCCAAGTAGCCCCCAACCTAATAAAAGTGCAAATAGCGCACCTGGAATAAAGTTAAAAACTAAATCAACAAAACCAAGTGAGCGGCGAATTTTTATCGAATCAAAGAGTTCTTTTGAGGAATACTCCAGACCAAGCAGCAGCAGTAATAAAATTGCTCCCCACTGCGCTCCTAAATCAAGAAATTCATCACTAAGCTCTAGAGCAACTAATCCGCCTTCTCCAAAGGCAAGGCCAGCAAAGAGAAAAATTGGAACAACCGAGAGTCGAATTTTTGCAGCGACATATGCAGCTATACCAAGTGCAATTAGCACAGAGCCTAGTTCACTAAGTACTAAGCCATCTTGCCTACTTAAGGAAGCTGCGAGCTCCATATCCTTACTTACTCTCTACTTACTAGCTGCTACTGCTTGCTCTAGATGAGCCTTTATATGTTTTGACATATAGGCAAGGTAATCAATTAATTTAATTGACTCACCATTTGCCTTTACCCCTAGGCGCTCTAATTTATCAGCAGGAAGGCCAGTAAGCAGATCAAGATTGTTTCGACGAAGGGCTGCAAAAGTCTCAACGCTTGTTTTTGCATCTCTATCTTTCTTAATAGCAGCAAAGGCGTCTTCATCCCAAGCTGAGAATTGGTAGTTATCGCTAGTTAGAATCATTCGGACTCGAAGCGAAAGTGAAATCTCAGTATCACAGATATGAGCTAGGCACTGCGATGCGCTCCAGCCACCATCAGTTGGGACGTTATCAAGTCTTGACGAGAAGGCACTATAGAATTCTTGAACTCTTGCAACATCATCTAGATAAGTAGCGAAGACCTCTTTAGACATTTTTTACTCCTAATCTAGATCGCGACGAAGTGTTGTTCTCATCGCGATAAGTGAAAATAGCGCCGCGTAGCCCAAGAGTACAAGGGTTGCTGGCCCCGGAGTTAAGTAATTTTCAATGCTGAAATTAAAGTCATTTTCGCCAAAATCAACATCAACTAGACCTGTGATGGCCCCAGCTGGAAGATATTTTCCAATGGATTCCACAAACGCCACAACCAAGCCCTCAACAATTAGAGTCCAGATAACTGCCCCCGTTACCGCTGCAATCTGATTCTTTACTAGAGCGCCAAGGCCCACCCCAACAATTCCTAGAACTAGCCCTGAGATAGCTGCTGCCCTAAAGACCTTAAATAGCAGCTCTGCTGGAACTGGAGCGTGAGGTTCAAAGAAGGTTAG
>VGAJ01000042.1 GCA_016870795.1 Actinomycetota bacterium
ACAATTCCGCTAGTTACTGTTCCTGATAGCCCAAGTGGGGAACCAAATGCCACAACTGGTTCTCCAATTGCTAACTTGCTTGAGTTACCAACTGAAATTGCTTTTAGGTTTCCGCGATCAATTTTTAGAACTGCAATGTCGTAGGTGCTATCTCTTCCAACAATAGCGGCTTTTTCATAATCGCCATTATTTAGTTCAACTCTTACACTGCCACTTGTTGCAGCTGATTCAATAACGTGATTATTGGTAATAATAAAAGATGAAGAAGCATTGGTGCGATAGATAACTCCTGATCCACTACCGCTTCCAGTAGTTGCGCTAACGGCAATAGAGACCACTGAAGGAGATACTGCAGCGGCAATACTTTGAACATTTATTCCAGATCCCGCAACCTCCATAAGAGTGCGGGTTTTGGAGCAACTTCCATTAGTTGCTGAATAGAGGGCCTTGGTTCGATTATCTACACAGACCTTTGTTGGGGGCATATCTGGAGTGACCGCAACCGCGACACTTCCTGCTATAAATGCACCCGCGATAAAGCCGACCATTACCTTGCTAAATGTAGATAAATTTCCCATGCGCTGAACCTAACCATTCTTTGCTGAATGAAGCCTTAAAGATAATTAAACCTTGGCTGAGTAGACTTCGCAACTTATGGATCTTGTTCTAAGCCGTGCTCGCATAGCGGTAACTGTAACTTTTATTATTAACGGCTTTAGTGCTGGAAGTTTTGTGGCAAGAATTCCAGACTTTAAAAGGATTCTAGATATTTCAAATGGAACCCTTGGTCTTTCTTTACTATTTGTATCAGCGGGGGTATTTCTAGCCCTTAAACCTGCTGGTAAATACTCAGCAAAATTCGGAAGTCAACCAATTATCTTCTTCTCAACTATTGCACTGGCTCTCTCTTATTTGCTTCTTGGTTTTCTCTTTTCACTGACCTGGTTTTGGCTAACTTTATTTATCTTTGGATTTGTACTTGCCACTCAAGATGTTTCGATGAATGCTCATGCTGTAGTTGTTGAGCAGCGCGCAGGGCGAAGATTGATGAGCGTTTTTCATGCCATGTTCTCAGTTGGAACTTTATTCGGTGGAATATTAGGAGGAGTATTTTCACAGTTAGAGATAACTCCACTTGCTCAAGCCATATCACTTGCACTCGTTTATATCGTTGCAGCTCTTTTAGTTCGACCACTGCTTCTTCCAGCATCTGCCGATACTCACCACTTTGGAGATGAGAAGAGAGCTAGGCATCCGTTTATCTTTGCCATATTGGGCCTCTTTGGTTTGTTTGCAGCTCTAAGTGAGGGAGCAGCAGGTGATTGGGGTGGAGTTTTAGCGCGTGAAACTTTTGGCGCATCTCCATTTATCTCTACTCTTCCTTATATTGTTTTCTGCACAGCGATGATTATTGGACGGCTCTCTGGTGATTATCTTGCTCATCGTTTTGGCGCCTCTAAAGTTATTGCAGCAGGTGGTGTTATTGCTGGCACTGGTCTTAGCGCAGGGCTATTAATTGGCGGGATTCCGGCAATTATGGTTGCTTGGTTTTTACTTGGAATTGGTTTATCGGTAGTTATTCCTTTGATGTTTAGCGCTGCTGGAACTATTGCTTTGACTAAATATTCTGGAGTTATCGCTCCATCTGAAGCAGTTGCAAAAGTATCTGGCGTTTCCTACTTCGGTTTTGTTATCGGCCCCCCGCTTATTGGGTTTATTGCTGATGCATTCGAGCTGCGCTGGACTTTGATGTTATTAGCGGGGCTTTCTTATCTTCTTATTCTTGCCTCTAGATATGCCAGGGTGGCTTAAGACTTACTCCAAGAGGTGTTAAGGGCTCGTCCCTCTGCATAGCCTGATGCACTTTGAATTCCGATCACAGCTTTCTGAGCAAATTCGTTTAAGTTTTTCGCTCCGGCATAAGTGCAAGAAGATCTAAGCCCTGCAATAATTTCATCAATCAAATCTTCAACTCCAGGACGAATTGGATCTAAATACATTCGAGAGGTTGAAATACCCTCTTCATATAGAGCTTTTCTAGCCCGCTCAAATGCATCTTCACTTGAAGTTCTTGCAGCAACTGCTCTTGCTGATGCCATGCCAAATGATTCTTTATACATACGACCCGCAGAATCAACCCTCAAATCACTTGGAGATTCATAGGTTCCAGCAAACCATGAGCCAACCATCACAGCTGATGCGCCAGTGGCAAGTGCTAAGGCAACATCTCTTGGATGTCTAACGCCTCCATCTGCCCAGATATGTTTTCCAAGCTCTCTTGCAGCCTCTGCGCACTCCATCACTGCTGAAAATTGTGGTCTACCAACTCCAGTCTGCATTCTGGTTGTGCACATCGCACCTGGGCCAACGCCAACTTTAACGATATCTGCTCCTGCTTCAATCAAATCTTTAACGCCTTCTGCAGTAACAACATTGCCAGCAACGATTGGAATACTTGGATTTAATGAGCGAACAGCTCTTAGAGCTTCAATCATCTTCTCTTGGTGGCCATGAGCGGTATCAAGAACTAAAAGATCAACACCGGCTCTTATCAATTCTGATGCTTTTATCTTCACATCGCCATTAACGCCAAGTGCTGCGCCAATTCTTAATCGCCCCTGATTATCAAGTGCTGGTTTATATAAAGTGGCACGTAGCGCGCCGATTTTGGTGATAATTCCAACTAGCTCGCCGCTGCCATCAACTACTGGAGCAAGGCGGCGATTCTTCTCAGTGAGTAAATCAAAGGCCTGCCGCGCGCTGACAGAACTTGGAATTACCATTAAATCCTTAGACATAATTCTGCTTAATTGCGTGAAGCGATCAGCGCCCTCCCAATCCTCTTCCATCACAATTCCTAGTGGTTTATTGTTTTCAACCACAACAATTGCGCCATGGGCCCTCTTATGAATTAGAGATGCAGCATCAGCAACTGTCTGCTCTGGGGTTAAAGTAATTGGTGTATCAAAGAGAATGTGTCTGGATTTAATCCATGAGATGACTTCAGTAACTACATCAATTGGAATATCTTGCGGGATAACACTTAAACCACCACGCCGTGAAACGGTCTCTGCCATTCTTCTGCCAGAAATTGCTGTCATGTTGGCAACTACTAAAGGAATTGTGGCGCCGGTATTGTCTAAAGTATTTAAATCAACATCCATACGACTACTAACACCAGAGCGCGACGGAATCATAAAGACATCGTCGTAGGTGAGATCGTGATTTGATTGATGAATTAACCGCACGTAGCAGAACTATAGACCTACTAGGGCGCGATAGGATAAAACAATGTCTGAACCCCTTATCTCTGCCCGGGGCTTAACTAAGCGCTACGGGGATTTCACAGCGGTAGATGCCATCGACTTTGATGTCGCCAAAGGTGAGTCATTTGGCCTACTTGGTCCTAATGGAGCTGGTAAGTCAACAACTATGCGAATTATCGCTGCCACCTCGCAGCGCACCTCAGGAACAATCACCATTTTGGGAAGAGATCCTGAAGAACATGGCCCGCAAATCAGGGCTCACCTAGGCGTTGTTCCTCAGCAGGATAATCTAGATACTGAACTAACCGTTACTGAAAACTTATTTATTTATGGTCGCTACTTTGGGCTAAGCAAAAAGTTCGTCCGCACCAAAATAGAAGAGCTATTGGAATTTGCGCAATTAGAAGAAAAGCGCGATGTGAAAGTTGATGCGCTTAGTGGTGGAATGAAGCGTCGATTAACAATTGCTAGAGCACTTGTTAGCGAACCCGACATTTTAATGCTTGATGAACCAACTACTGGCCTTGATCCCCAGGCTCGTCACATTCTCTGGGATAGGTTGT
>VGAJ01000043.1 GCA_016870795.1 Actinomycetota bacterium
CGAATTAAACCTAGGTTTCCCTCTTGAATTAGATCAAGAAATAGCATTCCTCGACCGGTATAGCGCTTAGCAAGAGAAACAACGAGGCGAAGGTTTGCTTCAAGTAGATGATTCTTAGCTCTCTTACCGTCCTCTGCAATCCACTCCAGCTCTCGCTTAAATGAACGTTCCATCTTCTCGCCTGAATTCAACTTTGCTTCAGCAAATAATCCAGCTTCAATTCTCATAGCAAGTTCAACTTCAAGTTCAGCATTTAGTAGAGCTACTCGACCAATTTGTTTTAGATAGTCTTTTACTGGATCTGCAGTAGCACCTGCAGTCAAAACTGTCTGAGGGGGCGCGTCATCTTCTTCAGAATCCTTAAGGGTGAACTCACCTTCTTCTTTCTTGGCTTCCTCAGTTAGATTAACGACTCGAACATCACTTGCACCTTCAACAACTTCTTCTCCGGTTTCAGCAACTAATTTTTCAAGATCTTCCAGCTCAACTTCTTCTAGCTCAACTTCCTCGCCATCAATTTTCTCAATTACTTTTTTTCCCGCTGGTTTGTTAACGCCAGCAGCCACCGCTTTTGCTGCTTCAATTTCTGCTTTAGTCGGAAAGCGGCGAGGGCCTTTCTTCTCATCTGGCTTAGCTTTTGCTTCCCTTGCAAGCTTCATCACTTCAAGCTCAGCCTTGGTAGGAAATAGTCTTGGACCTTTTGACTTAGCGTTCTTCTTATCTTTCTTTATTGAACTTTTAGCAACGCTCTTCGTGCTCTTTTTTGCAACGCTCTTCTTCTTACCTGCGTTTTTGGGCGCACGAGATACAGCCACGAATTAGTCCTTTGCTTTAAATTGACGAACTGTCAGAACTTCTTTTTTTTCCTCTAGCCTTTTGGGGAATCGGCTATGGCTATATTATAAATTGTCCACAGGGGTAAATGCACATCCAAACCACTTTATTCCTCACTTTGAGTGAGCCAGCTCCAAACTATCCCTGATTATCTGGCCCACACGCTCAACTTCTATCAAGAATCCATCATGGCCAAAGGGAGATGAAATCTGCTTTAGCGGTAGGGCTGTTGGAGTTAGCTCAACGATCTCCTCCTGCAATCGAGCTGGAAAGAGGCGATCGGTGTCAATTGAAACCACCACGACTGGGCGTTGAGCCGTTGCAAGGGCTGCAACTACTCCACCTCGACCTCGCCCAATATCGTGCGAAATCATCGCTGTTTCCAGGGCAATGTAAGTGTTGGCATCAAATCGACGCTGCAATTTCAACGCTTGATGGTCTAAGTATGAAGTAATGGCATATCGACCAGTGGCATCTCCCTGAAGATCGCGACCAAATCGGGTATCCATCTCATATTCGGTGCGGTAACTCAGATGGGCAATTTTTCTCGCAATCCCCATTCCCTCCACGGGACCCATCTCTTGGTCGTAGTAATCCCCGCCATTGAAATGTGGGTCTGCTGTGATGGCATGTATCTCTGTACTCCACGTTCCAATTTGATCCCCCGTTGCAACTGCTGAGGATCCAATCGTGCAGATTGCGCCGATTCGGTCTGGGTGCTCGATAGCCCACTCCAAGGAACGCATTCCGCCTAAAGATGGCCCTACCGCAAGTAGGTAACTTGGAATACCTAGTTGATTAGAGAGCTCAACTTCGGCTCGAACTAGATCGCGGACTGTGAGATACGGAAACCGAGAACCCCACCGCTTGCCATCGGGTGCAAGCGATGAGGGTCCAGTACTTCCTTGGCATCCGCCAACAACATTGGGACAGATGATGAAGTAGCGATCGGTGTCGAAGGGTAAACCTGGGCCAACCATTTCTGGCCACCAGGAAGGAACATCAGACCATCCCGTAAGCGCATGATTGATCAATATCGCATTTGATCGATCCGCGTTGAGTGTTCCCCAAGTTTGGTAGGCGATTGTGACATCCGGAAGTACTTCACCAGATTCCAAAATCAGATCACCAAGTTTGTGAAAGATTCGCGCGCCAGGGTCATGGGTTTCAAGCCATGCGCCTGTGACGCCAAACGGGTTTGTCATGAAGAAAGTCCGATGAAAATTATTTCGCGGCTGCGAAGGCTTTTTCTAGATCTGACTTGATATCAGCAATATTCTCAATTCCAAGACTGAGTCGTACTAGACCTGGAGTTACACCGGCCTGAAGTTGTTCGGCTGGCGTGAGCTGAGAGTGCGTTGTTGACGCTGGATGAATCGCAAGAGATCGAACATCGCCAATATTTGCTACGTGAGAGAAGATGTTCAGCGCCTCAATAAACTTTTTACCAGCATCGATTCCACCCTTTATTTCAAAGGAAAGAACTGAGCCACTGCCCTTTGGAGCATACTTCTTAGCTAACTTATTCCAAGGAGATGATTCAAGTGAGGCATAGTTGACCTTGATAACTTGATTATGGCTCTCTAGCCATTTAGCTGTCGCTAGGGCGTTATCAACATGACGCTCCATACGTAGCGATAGAGTCTCAAGTCCTTGAGCCAGTAGCCAGGCATTAAAAGGTGATGTTGCAGCTCCGATGTCACGAAGCAGGGTGAGTCGAATTTTGAAGATATAGGCCAAATTCGCGCCAAAGGCAGATCCCACACCAAGTGCCTGAGCGTAAACAATTCCGTTATAGCTAGGGTCTGGCTGATTGAAACTCTTAAATCGCTCTGGATATTTTGCATAATCAAACTTTCCAGAATCAACTATTGCCCCAATTACGGCATTGCCATGTCCTGAGAGAAATTTTGTTGCAGAGTGAACTACAACATCTGCGCCATGTTCAATGGGGCGAATTAAAAATGGAGTTGCAACAGTGTTATCAACTATTAATGGAACTCCAAATTCATGAGCAACTTTTGCAACTGATTCGATATCCAATACATCATTTTTTGGATTGGCGATAGTTTCACCAAAGAAAGCCTTGGTATTGGGGCGAATAGCTTTTTTCCAACTCTCTGGATCTTCAGGATTATCCACGAAGGTTACTTCGATTCCAAATTTTGGCAGGGTGTAATGAAATAAGTTATAAGTTCCACCATATAGCGATGGTGAAGAGACTATGTGATCTCCAGATTCTGCAACATTTAGAACTGCAAAGGTTGTTGCGGCAGAACCAGATGAGAGAAGCAGTGCTGCCACACCTCCTTCAAGTGATGCAATCCTCTGCTCCACTGCATCTTGCGTTGGATTCATGATTCTGGTGTAGATATTGCCCAGCTCTGCAAGGCCGAACAAATCCGCAGCATGCTTAGTGTCACGGAATTGATACGCCGTAGTCTGATAAAGAGGCAACGCTCTTGCTCCAGTTGTTGGATCTGGGACTTGACCGGCATGAACCTGACGAGTTTCGAATTGAGTATCGGTTACGGAAAAAGATGACACGAAGTAAACCTCCCTTAAATTCAGGGGGCCCGAAAAATTATTTTGCAGACCCACGCTTGCCGATGGCGCTTTGCTATCGACCTGGTCTTCACCCGGAGCACCCCACCGTGGTGGAGGGTTGCCGCTCAGTTAGCCGGGGCTATGAACTGAGACTCATGACCTAGCGCGCAGGTTAGGGGGAAATGTTTAAAAAGTCCAGCTAGTTACAAGCGGCCCGCTTGATGGAGCCGGCGCAAGAACTCCTTGGGCTCACTCTTTTTTGGGCTTTCCAAAATCTTCTTTGGGCTCCCCCACTCCAGAATCAGACCCGCGCTTGCCGATGCACTTTGCAATCGACCAGGTCCTCACCCGGAGCACCCCACCGCGGTGGAGGGTTGCCGTCCAGTTAGCCGGGGCTTAATGCTGGAACTCTTGACCTAAGGCGGACTTTAGAAAATTTAGAGT
>VGAJ01000044.1 GCA_016870795.1 Actinomycetota bacterium
CCACTGCTTCCAGGAAGATTTGTGTAGAGATTTCTCTCAATCTCTACCTTCTCTTCTGCAAATGGAAGCGAAGCGCAGGCTGAAAGAAACAGAGCCAGAAAAAGAATTGAGAGTATTTTCCTCATCTCTGCACTTCAACTAGTGAATCATCTTCGAAGGCATATTTGACTGGAAGTGGAGCCTTTCCAGCAAGACGGAAGACTCGATAGATCAGCTTTGATCGACGCGCTCTTGCAGCAGAGACACCTTCAAGATGAAGGGAGATGCCAACCTTTAGCCGCTCTGTGAGTTGATCAAGCTCTTCAAATAAATCTGGGTGTTTCTCAACTAACCAGCTCTCATCTCTAAGTAATAACAAAGCGCCAGTCAATGCGCTCTCTGCCTCACTTCGCACTGATATATCAGCATTCCTTGCATGATGGGCTGCCTCGGTGAGGAGTAAGTTTGCAGCGGGATCTGTCTCAGGAAAATGGGTTAACTCAAGAGCAAGTGAAGCTCTTCGCTGCAAAATAGCATCAAGATTTGCCCACGAAGTTTCCACTCTCTGGTGAAGGCGATCAAGTCTTGTTGCGCTAAAGGTGAGATACCAGATGGCAAATAGAACAAAGAGAGGAATGACAAATACTGGAAACTCCATTACTCCTCCTCGCCTCTAGTAAAGAGTCTGCTCCATGGCCGTGCCTCAGACAAAAGCGTCACCCTCTCATCTTCGCCTCTAGCATGAAGATAAACATTCATAATCTCATCGCCAACCTGATTCCAATCAAATCTAGCTGCATGATCAAGGCCTGACTGTGAATATCTTTGCGCCAAATCATTATCTTTAAGTAGTCGGATTAACTTATCTGCAAGATCAGAAGAATTTTCATTTTCAAAAAGCAGACCATATTTACCATCTTCCAGAAGCTGACTAAATGCTGGAATGTCGCTTGCCACAATCGGAACGCCAGATGCCATAGCTTCGGTGAGAATTATTCCAAAGGATTCTCCGCCAGTATTTGGGGCAACATAGACGCTAATTGATTTAAGAAGAGAGGCTTTGGCCTGATCATCAATTCTGCCCAGGAATGTGATTCGAGAACGAAGGGCTGGGTAAACACTCTCCATGGCTTCAACACCTTCGCCCGGGCCTGCGATCAGCAAGCGCACTTCTGGAAGTGCAAGCGCGATTCTAGGAAAGGCTTCAAGGAGAACATTTAGTCCCTTTCGCGGTTCTGAGAATCTGCCAATAAACCCAATGGTTAAATCTCGTCTCCAGGTTGGGTTTGCTTCCGCTTTCTCAAAGAACTCTTTGCTTATCCCATTTGGAATTACTACAGCATCAGTATCTAGATGAATCCGCAGCGTTTCTCGCGCAATTTCACTAACAGCAATTCTGGCTCTTAACTTCTCAATCACAGGTTCTAGAAATGGCGCAATGGCAAAGGTGACTTTCTGACGCGGGGCTGCGGCATGAAATGTTCCAACAAGCGGGCCTTCAGCAATGGAGCAGGCAAGAAGAGATAGGGATGGAATTGCAGGTTCGTGAAGATGTAGAACATCAAAATCTCCACCTGCCACCCATTGCCTAACTCTTGATGCAGCAACTGGACCAAAGAGAACTCTTGCAACTGCGCCGTTATAAGGAATCGCAACAGGCCTTCCAGCGCTGACTACAAAGTCTTCAACTATTGAACTCTCATCACTTGCCGGAGCGAGGACAGAGATCTGATGTCCCTGGTCAAGATAATGATAAGCAAGATCTCTTATGTGAGCTTGCACTCCACCTGGAACATCCCAGGCATAAGGCGAAATTAATCCGATTTTCATGCTCGCTCCACGAAATCGCTATCAATAAAGACGCGCTGTTGCATATGCCAGGAAGTTGGATTTGCTCTTATCGCATCCTCGAATCTATTTGCCATTACTTGAGTTACGCGAGCAATCTCTGCCTTTCGCTCTGCGCTTTTATCAACCTTTATGGGCGGAGCACAATCTATAACTAGCCCTTCCTGACTAAAGGAGACAAAGACAGTGACTAAATCTGCTCCAGTTTCTAAAGCTAGAATTGCTGGACCAGCTGGCATTCTTGCTCTGGCTCCAAAGAAATTAACATCGATTCCTGACTTACTTAAATCTCTATCCGCAACTAAGGCAACCAATTCTCCCTGATAGAGAAATGAGCGAAGCTCGCCCATAACTCCAGCATCCAGATCCAGAATTCGAAGACCGATTGATTCACGGTGTTTTAGAAACCTTCTAAAGAGACGATCTGGCTTTAGATGCTCAGCAACGCTGATGACTTTTAGGCCGCGGACAGAGAAGTAGGCTCCAGCATGATCCCAATTACCAGCATGAGGAACTGCGACTATAACTCCGCGCTTACTAGCCACAGGCTCGAAGAGAAAATTATCGTTTATACACCTTACGCCTTTTAGAATCTTATCTTCGTCCCAATCTGAAATTCTGAAGGTATCGCACCAATATCTCATCCCAGATTGAAGTCCCAGTTGAACTAACTCTTCTAATTCAGACTTGCTCGCATTTGGTCTTACTTGTGAGTAGTTGCGGCGCAACCTTTGCACTCTCTTGCCATTTCTTCTGTATGAAAGCTTGGCAAGAGAGAAAAAGAGTGAGTAAGCGCTTTTCTCGGGCAACGTTCTAACCAATCGCCAGAGGGCGCTATAAAGGAAATAGGTTAACCAATCCTTGATCATCACTTCTTCCTAGCTGCGAGCTACAACTAATAAGCGCTGCGCTATGGTAATTATCCCTAAGATATTTATAAGTAGTAATCCCGCCACCAAAGATAGGTCAACGCCAAGGCCATAGAGGCCAGTTGCCGTCAAAATAATAATTAAGCGCTCGGCCCGCTCTGCGATTCCAACGCTGCAAGCAATCCCAAGTGATTCTGCCTTCGCTCTGATGTAGGGAATTAGCGCTCCGGTAATCAGTGCAAATAGTGCAAGCAGAGCTAAATTCTTATCGCCATCTGAAATGGCATAAGCAATAATTCCAGCATAGATCGCAGCATCAGTTGCGCGATCTAGAGTTGAATCAATTAAGGCGCCCCACTTAGTTGTTCCCCTCTCAGATAGCCTGGCCATCGTTCCATCGAAGAGATCACTTAGGGCAAAGAGTGAAACAAAGATAGTTCCAAGGAAAAAATCTCCATAAGAGAAAAAATATAAAGCGCTAACAGAGCTGCCTAAGGCTCCAATAAAAGTCAGCCAGTTAGCAGTTATTCCAATCTTTAGTAAGAACCTACAGCTAGGGGTAATAAAGGCTGTGACTGGCGCTTTAAATCGATTCTGAATCATTGAGTACATCGTAGGCTTTAGCCATGGACAAACCCAATATCTCGCCTGAGAAAAGTAGCGCCATGCAGATTCTGCTAGCAGCAGATGCTTCCGCTGAGCCAGAAGCCCTTGCCCCCCTACTCTCGAGTGATATTAAGGTTGTAAATATTGACCCCAAAGAGACGAGCGTGGAGACAGCTCAGAAAATATCTGAAGGAGCTAGCGCAATAGCCCTCTTAGTGAGTGCTAAAAGCGGAATCTCCAAAGGGATGATTGATCTCTGGAACTATGCAATGGATAGACAATTTCCAAGGATGGTAATCGTAAATA
>VGAJ01000045.1 GCA_016870795.1 Actinomycetota bacterium
TCAGAGATATCACTTAACTCAGTTGAGAGACCAATAACTCTTCGCAGCGCCTGTCTATCACTTAAGTCTTGCTGCGTTGATTGATATGAGTCGGGGATAAATATTTCCGAGTCAAACTCTGCTGCCACCTGCTGGCTCTCAGAGATTAAATCTTCTATCTCTGGCAGCTCTTTTCTCTTAGCCAAGATAGGGCTCCAGATCAAAGTCTTTTATTAATACCGCAGGGCCAGTTAACGTGGCATTGGAGTGTGGATCAATTTCTACAACCAATCTTCCTCCTGGTGGATTAATCACCCATTTAGCTGGCAATTTCATCCCCTTCTTTAAGGTTGCAGCAAGAGCAACTGCGCAGGTTCCAGTTCCGCAAGATCTGGTCTCACCACTTCCCCGCTCATGAACTCTCATCACAAGTTCACCATTTTCAAGAAATTGAACAAATTCAACATTAACGCCCTCTGGATACTCCTCTTTCGGGCGAACCACTGGTGGATCTTTCAAATCACCGACATCATCTAGCGAATCAACAAAGACCACGGCATGGGGATTTCCGATATTTAAGTTATACCCGCTCCAGACTTTGCCATTATTGGCAGCTGTAATTTCGCCATCGATTACTTCAACTTGCCCCATATTTACACTGATATCTCCTGCCACATCTGCGCTTAAATACTTAGCTCCATCACGAGTTAGTATTGAAAAAATCCCTGCTCCTTGATGGCCTCTATCTACTAGATACCGAGCCATAACTCTGATGCCATTGCCACACATCTCAGCAAGGGAGCCATCTGCATTCCGATAATCCATAAACCATTTACCATCGCGCTTTATTATTCTAATTAGCCCATCTGCGCCAATGCCGCTTGCCCTATTGCAGATCGCTGCAGTCTGTTTTGAAGAGAGATTATTCTCACCATCTGGATCAAAGAGGATTACAAAGTCATTCTCAGTGCCATGGCCATAGGTGGCAGTAAGTGGAGCTTTCATCTAGGGCTAATAGTAGAGGAGATGATTTCCTCTAGCAGTTGCTGCCTTGAACCACCTTTAATCCAAGTAATTCTCTCATCTCTTGAAAACCAGGTCTCCTGCCTTCTGGCATATTGCCTAGTTGCCCGCTTTGTCTCTTCTTTAGCTTCGCTCTGACTTAACTCGCCTTTGGCAAACTTAATTACCTGGGCATAGCCAAGGGCTGCTTGAGCTGTTCTTGCCTCCAATAACCCTTGAGAAATAAGGCCCTTTACCTCATCTACTAACCCTTCATCCCACATCTTTTCAACTCGAGCATCGATGCGAGATGCAAGAGTTGAGCGCTCCATAACAAGGCCAAATTGTTTTGCATTTGGATACTTACTACTTCCAGCCCTTGGAAGATTTGCGGTGTAGGGCTTGCCAGTTAATTCAATAACTTCAAGTGCTCGAACTACCCTTCTTAAATTCTCCTTAGGAATTGCAGCAGCTGCTGCTGGATCTAACTTAGCAAGCCTTTGATGCATTACATCCGGACCTAACTCTTGACCTTGCTTCGCAATCTTCTCTCGTAGCGCTGGATCAGTATCTGGAAAATTAAGATCATCTAAAATCGCTTTGATATAGAGCCCAGTTCCGCCAACAACAATTGCTGGTTTATTTAGCTCTAAGAGCTGATCAATTATA
Source organism: Actinomycetota bacterium (assembly GCA_016870795.1). Classification (GTDB taxonomy): domain Bacteria; phylum Actinomycetota; class Actinomycetes; order Nanopelagicales; family Nanopelagicaceae; genus MAG-120802. The sequence goes on from VGAJ01000045.1 coordinate 1,651, forward strand.
TTTCTAGCATCGATTTGATACTGAGCAACAGATGCCTCTTGATTAACCCTTAAAACATCAAGTAAGTGATGCGGGATTCCTCGCCGCATGCTAAGTGGCAGCTTTGCAGTTCCTATATCCATGCCTTTATAGAGCTGCATTGAGTCGGCATTTACTATCTCGCCCCCAATAGCCTCAGCAAGTGATAAAGCTAAATCACTTTTTCCAGTTGCAGTTGCTCCACAGATAACAATGACGCTCATTTAGAGTGAACGCTCTTTAGAGTCGGCATTCCTAGCGCTACTCCTTTTGACTCTGCCTCAGCTTTTCTGGAGCTAAAGGCATCCCCGCCTCTTGATGGGCGAATACTTACACTCTGGCTATCTCCAAGGATGAAGTGAGCCTTTGTCTCTCTAATTGTTAACTCAGCAATATCTCCTGGCCGAGCAGTTGCTGGGGCTTCAAAGTGAACGAGACGAAAATCTCTACTCTTTCCAGTTGCGCTAGTTCCATCAATATCAGTGATTAATACTTCAACTCTTTTGCCAAGTACTTCATTATTTAACCGAGCTGCAACTTGATTTATCTGTTGGTGGAGGCGGTCATAGCGCTGGGCAACGATCTGCTCTGGAATCTGATTCTCCATAACAGCAGCTGGGGTGCCTGGGCGCTTTGAATACTTAAAGCTATATGCCGCAAGAAAACCGACCTCGCTACATAAATCAAGTGTTGCTTGAAAATCTGCTTCGCTCTCGCCTGGAAATCCCACAATGACATCGGTGGTAATAGTTGCGTTAGGAAGAGCGCTTCGAACTTTGCTTATGATTGAGCGATAGCGATCAACTCGATAAGAGCGGCGCATCGCTGCCAAGATTGCATCAGATCCAGATTGCAGTGGCATATGAAGATGGGGCATCACATTTTTTGTTTCAGCCATTGCTTGGATTACATCATCGGTGAAATCTCTTGGATGAGGAGACATGAAGCGAACTCGCTCCAGGCCCTCAATTTCGCCGCAGGCTCTAAGTAATTTGGCAAAGGCTCCCCGATCGCCAAAGTCCACACCATAGGCATTTACATTCTGACCCAAAAGAGTTATCTCAATAACTCCATCTGCAACAAGAGCCCTAATTTCACTTAAAATCTCAGCGCTACTTCGATCTTTCTCTCTGCCTCGAAGCGCTGGAACGATGCAGAAGGTGCAGGTGTTATTACAGCCAACTGAAATTGAGACCCAAGCTGAAAATGGAGAGTGTCGACGAGCTGGAAGAGTTGAAGGAAAGTGCTCTAGAGATTCCTTTATTTCAATCTGTGCTCTCTTTTCAACCCTTGCTCTTTCAAGGAGAGCGGGAAGTGATCCCATATTGTGGGTCCCAAAAACCACATCAACATAAGGTGCTTTCTCCAAAATCACTGATTTATCTTTCTGAGCAAGACAGCCACCGATTGCTATCTGTAGCTCTGGTCTTAACTTCTTTTCTGGCGCCAGGAAACTTAAATGGCCATATAACTTGTTATCAGCATTTTCTCTTACTGCGCAGGTATTAAAGACGATTAGATCAGGATCAGATCCATCTGCTGCCGGGACATATCCGGCAGCATCTAGCGAGCCTGCAATACGTTCAGAGTCATGAACATTCATCTGGCAACCCAGAGTTTGAATTACATAGGAACGAGAGCTCTTCACTTGTGAAACTTTACCTTCGCTTGCCAAGTCGG
>VGAJ01000046.1 GCA_016870795.1 Actinomycetota bacterium
CAGAAAGCATCAGCAGTAACTCTTGCTAGAAGGGTTGAATCAGCCATTCGCTGCCAGCTAAATTCCTCAAGCCTTCTTAAGGTAGTTCCAGAGCCACCAGGTTTACAAAAGGTTGCAAAATCATGATCTCCTAGCAATCTTCTACTTGCCTCATTTAATCTACTTAAATCAAGGTGTCGATACCAAGGAGTGATATCAAATCTCTTTAACGGATCAATATGCTGTTGACCATCTGCAATCTTATAAATATAAGTTCGCCGCAGAGCAGAGAAGCGAGCATGGAAATGATCTGGAGCTCTACTAACTGCTCTAACAACTATCTCCTGACTTAGCATTCTATTAAGGCGATATTGCAGATCTTGAGTGTTCCAAGGCTTTCCATATTTATCACGCTCTGGCAGATCAAAATGAGCGACTTGCATACTGGCATGAACGCCAGCATCTGTTCTTCCAGCAACAATTAAATCAACTTTATTCCGAACTAAACCGCTAAGAGCAACTTCCATCTCACCTTGAATAGTTCTCTGATCTGGCTGTTTAGCCCAACCACTAAAAGCGCTTCCATCATAGGAAAAATCAATCCTAAAACGAAGAAACCCACTCTCAACTTTGAGAGTGGGTTGCTCCATTGACACTTCTTTTTTTACTTTTTTTATTAGAAAGAGCTACTCCGCTTTAGCGGCGGCAGCCTTCTTCTTTGGCGCTGCCTTCTTAGCTGCTTTCTCTGCCTCATTAACTACTGCTTTCTTGGCAGGAGTTCCCTCAGCTATTACTTCAATGATTGCCATAGGAGCGTTATCGCCCTTACGTGGACCAATCTTGGTAATTCTTGTGTAGCCACCATTTCTGGATTCAAAGCGTGGCGCAATCTCAGTAAAGAGAGTATGAACTACACCCTTATTTGAGATAGCAGCCATTACTTGGCGACGAGCAGCTAGATCACCCTTCTTGGCAGTGGTGATTAACTTTTCAGCAAGTGGACGCAGACGACGAGCTTTAGCTTCGGTGGTGCGAACTTTGCCATTTTCAAAGAGTTGCTCTGCAAGAGTTCTTAGGAGCAATCTTTCATGGGATGGACCGCTTCCAAGACGCGGACCTTTAGATGGACGTGGCATTAGCTCTCTCCTTAAGCCTGGTCGTCGGAGTAATCGACGCCATAGTTCTGATGTTGTGTCGGATCAAAGCCAACTGGTGAGTCCTTAAGTTGCATGCCCATTGAGACAAGCTTTGCCTTAACTTCATCAATTGATTTAGAACCAAAGTTACGAATATCTAACAGATCTGCCTCACTGCGGGAGAGAAGCTCTCCAACGGTGTGGATTCCTTCGCGCTTTAGGCAGTTATAGGAGCGAACTGTTAGATCAAGATCCTCGATTGGAAGAGCAAGATCTGCCGCAAGTGCAGCGTCTTGAATAGATGGTCCAAGATCAATTCCTTCAGCTGCGTAATTAAGCTCATGAGCAAGACCGAAGAGCTCAACTAAAGTCTTTCCAGCAGAAGCGAGCGCATCTCTTGGGCTCATAGAACTCTTTGTCTCAACATCAACAATTAAGCGATCAAAGTCTGTTCTCTGCTCAACACGAGTTGCTTCAACCTTATAGGTCACGCGAAGCACTGGCGAGTAGATGGAGTCAACTGGAATACGACCAATCTCTGCTCCTACCAACTTATTCTGCACCGCTGTGACATAGCCGCGGCCGCGCTCAATAGTTAGTTCAATTTCCACATTCGCTTTGGTATTTAAAGTAGCGATATGAAGATCTGGGTTATGAATTGCAACTCCAGTAGGAACCGCAACATCTGCGCCAGTAATTACCCCTGAGCCATTCTTACGAATATAGGCCACAGATGGCTCATCATTTTCAGATGAAAGAACTAAGTTCTTGATATTTAAAACGATATCTGTTAGATCCTCTTTAACGCCTTCTAAAGTGGTGAACTCATGCAGAGCTCCAGCAACACGGATGCTTGTAACAGCCGCTCCTGGGATAGATGAGAGCAGGGTTCGACGCAGTGAATTTCCTAGGGTGTAGCCAAAGCCAGGCTCCAACGGTTCAATTATGAAACGGGAACGGCTCTCATTTACTACTTCCTCGGATAGTACGGGGCGCTGTGCAATTAGCACTTCTTTCCTCCATTATCTTGAGAGATCCACTATTTGATCTCTCACTTAGTACCTACTTTTATGAAGTTTTTAAATCCTTGCTAGCCAGATGATTAAAAAGGCAGATCGCTCTGCCTTAATTAATTACTTGGAGTAAAGCTCAACGATAAGTTGTTCCTGAACTTGAGTATCGATAATGGCGCGAGTTGGTTGACCATGAACGATGATTCTCATCGCAGATGGCACAACTTCAAGCCAAGCCGGTACTGACTTCTCACCAAATTCAGCAGATGCAACAATGAATGGAGTTAGGTCTTGCGACTTTGTTCTCACATCAATGATGTCGAATTGGCTGACATGGAAAGATGGAATATCAACTTTGCGACCATTAACCAGAATGTGTCCATGACGAACAATCTGGCGGGCCATATCGCGGCTCTTTGCAAAGCCAGCGCGATAGATCACGTTATCTAGACGAGTCTCTAGAAGAACAAGAAGGTTCTCACCAGTCTTGCCAGCTAAACGGCTTGCTTCGGTGTAATAGTTACGGAATTGTTTTTCCAATACACCGTAGATACGTGCGCATTTCTGCTTCTCACGCATCTGGAGTAAGTACTCAGATTCCTTCGCTCTGGCACGACCATGTTGTCCTGGTGGATAAGGGCGTGACTCAATTGGACACTTAGGTCCATCGCACTTCGAGCCTTTGAGGAAAAGTTTCACTTTCTCGCGGCGGCATCTCTTGCAATCTGCTCCTGCATAACGGGCCATGTTCTCTTCTCCCTTCCTTATACTCGACGTGGTTTACGTGGACGGCAGCCGTTGTGAGCAAGAGGTGTGACATCAGAGATGGCACCAACTTCTAGCCCAGCTGCTTGTAGTGAACGAATTGCAGTCTCGCGTCCTGAGCCTGGGCCCTTGACGTAGACATCAACTTTCTTAACTCCATGCTCTTGCGCTTTCTTAGCAGCAGATTCAGCAGCTAGCTGCGCAGCAAAGGGAGTTGATTTACGTGAACCTTTAAATCCAACTTGGCCAGATGATGCCCAAGCAAGAACTGCTCCAGATGGATCAGTGATAGTCACGATGGTGTTATTAAAAGTGCTCTTTATATAGGCAT
>VGAJ01000047.1 GCA_016870795.1 Actinomycetota bacterium
GGAGCTTGCCCTTGCGGAGCGATGGGAAGAACAGCAACCAGTGGAACTCCAGCAGCCTGTGAGCGCGATGTCTATGGCGCAGTAACTATGCTGCTTTTAGAGGCGCTTGGCTCTGGAACTAATTACTTAGTAGATACCGTGGATTTAGAAGAAGATGAGAACATTATTCGAATCTGGCATTGTGGTTCTGCTTCAACCACTCTTGCTGTTGATCCAGATAATGCAACGCAGTTCATACACTGCAATAGAAAGCTAGGTGTGGCCGGGAACTTCCCCTTGAAGACCGGTCCGGTTGTTCTGGTAAGGCTGGATACCGATATCGATCCAGCAAATCAGAGCAAACTCCGATTAGTAATGACTAGTGGTGAATCACTATCTGCTCCTAATCGGTTCCAAGGTAATACCGCAACAGTTCGTACATCTGCGCCAGCACGGCAATTGATCAATGGGCTAATCCATAATGGATTTCCTCATCACACAGTTGTAGCTTGGAAAGACATACGAGCAGAAGTCCGCAGGATGGCGGAATATTTGGCCATTCCGCTAACCGAGTGGTAATCACATGATTCACCACAGACCCTCGAATAAGGAGAAATAAATGAAACAAAAGATGAATGCAAAAGCATTCAAGGCTCTGATTGCGATGGCTTTTGCAATCAGCGCATCTGTTGTTCCACTATCTCAGAGCTTTGCCGCAGGCGAATCTCTTGGAAAGAGTTGTCCAACAGAAGGGCTAATGACTGGAACTAAGTCAACCTCTCTTATCTGCGTAAAAGGTGGAAACGATAAGTTAACCTGGCAGCGCGTTAAGTTGGCATCTGGCTCAGGACGTCCAGTAGCAAACCTGACACCTCCAAAGGGTGAAATCGAGTTCTGGCACTATCGCGTAGAACTTGGTGATCAGAGAGCGCTTGTAAAAATCATTAATGATTTTGAAACCAAGTATCCTGGTACAAAGATTAAGCAAGTAGTTCGTGATACCACGACCTATAACAACACAGCTCGTGTTGCAATCCTTGCAAATCCAAAAGCAGCGTTATTTGCTACCTCTCGCGGTGCGATCTTTGATCAATTCGCTAAGAGCGACATGATGCTTGATCTTTCACCTCAGCGCTATGTTAAGCAAAACGTTGTTGCTAAGGGACTAACTGCTGGACAGTATGAAGGAAAGCAGCTTGGAATTCCTTATCAATACCTCTTCAACAACCCAATTGTTAATACCGAAATTTGGGCAAAAGAGAAGTGGACCACACCAAAGAATCTAACTGGTTGGGTCAACTGGTGTAAGGATGCTAAAGCTAAGGGATATGTCCCTCTAGCTTGGCCAGGAGCTACTCGCGGACAAGCAGCGCAGATTTCCAACTCTGCTCTGATGAACTCTGCTGGCAGCTATGAGGAACTAGCGAAAAACCTTGCAGATCTAAATAGTGGAAAGATTGATCTGACTTCAAAGTGGTTTGAAGGCGTTGCTGACATTTATGTCAAGCTAAGAAATGCTGGCTGCTTCCCAGATAACGCCACAGGTGTTACTGAAGCTGCTGCATATAACCTCTTTGCAACCGGCAAGTCACCAATTCTTCCTATCGGAACATTTGCGATGGGTTCAATTGTCGGTCTAAATCCAAACCTAAATGGCAAGATGGAACTTATGTCAATGATCTTGACTGATGGCAAAGTTGTTGCTGAGGGAATTATGAATAACACTTACACACTAAGTGTCAATAAGAATTCCAGCTCACGTGATCAAAAAATTGCCAACGCATTCCTTTCCTATCTATTGACTGGAAAAGTTGCGGAAATCTATGCCAATGAAACACTTCAGCACGTAAACGTTCTAGATGTTGAATACAAGAACGTAAACCTTTTGAATACTGTTTCATTCCAGGCCAAGAACACCATGTTGGCTCCACGCTTCCTACTTCTGACAGCAGCTGTATCTGATCTAACTCAAGATGCGCTGATTCAGATTGTCGGTGGCAAGAGCCCAGCTGATGTTCTGCCCGATTTCTCAAGGCAGATTAAGCAGAAATTGGCTGGCTGATTAGCTCGCTAACAACTACCGGAACCGCTCCCACCTCAGGTGGGAGCGGTGCTCGGCCTGCTCAAAAGAAGCGCAAGAAAGATGCTGGCATCTATTACTTGATGGGGCTTCCTGCTGCAATCATCTTTACTGGTTTTTACTTTGTGCCCTTTATCGCAAATTTAAGATACTCCCTGACTAGATGGGATCGAATAACAGAGCCAGAGTTTGTCGGATTCCGTAACTTTATTAATTTACTTACAAACGATGATCTTTTCTATAAAGTCCTTGGAAACAACCTACGCTTTACTTTCTTAGTCGTACTATTCCAGACACTTTTCTCATTGATATTTGCGATTTTTCTCGTCAAAAACACAAAGACTAATATTGCGCTTAGAACTCTCTTCTTCTTTCCTACAATTCTTTCATCTGTATCTGTGGGAATGATCTGGCTCTTTATGTATGACCCAAATTTTGGAGCAATCAATCTATTCTTTACTCGCTTAGGGCTTGAGGGTTTTGCTTTAAATTGGCTTGGAAGTGAGAGCTCTGCATTATATGCAATAACCTTTACTCAAGTCTGGTTTCATACCGGACAAATGATGGTCATATATATTGCTGGGCTGCAACAGATACCTCAAGAACTTTATGAGGCAGCTGAAATGGATGGTGCTTCACGCTGGCAGCAATTTAGAAATGTAACTTGGCCAATGTCTATTCCGACCACTATTGTGGTTATGGCATACACCACTATTCAATCCTTTAGAGCTTTTGACTTAATATTTGCAATGACACAAGGTGGCCCAAATAATTCATCAAATATATTTGCAGTCTTGATATATCAGACTGTTTTTAGTGAGCTCAGAATCGGATATGCCGCTACGCAGTCAATCTTCTTCATTTTTGTCCTAGTTTTTGTCACGCTTTTACAACGCAAGTTTCTTAATAGTCGGTATGAGAAATAGGGGGCTGAAATGATTTATAAAGTAAGCAGAACCGTTTCTTTATTGGTTTTCTCTATCCTAATTATTATCCCAAGCCTAATTGTTGTTTTCGGATCAACAAAGACTGATAGCGAGGTCTATAACAAGCCTTTAGCTCTTCCTGAGAAATGGTCACTAGATAA
>VGAJ01000048.1 GCA_016870795.1 Actinomycetota bacterium
ATTGCTTTCGCCGCTCTGGCATCTCTTACGCTCTCTCTTCTCTCAGCGATTGCTCCAGCTCAAGCAGCTCGTGATCTAAAGGGAAGTAAGTGTGCACAAGAGGGATTAGTTCGCACGATTCAAGGCGTTACCTACACCTGCGAGCGCGTTAGCGGATCTTTGCAATATGCCCAGGGACGTAAGCTCTCCGGAACACTAAATGTTCTCTGCACGCCACAAGAGGCTTGGTGCGTTGCAATGACACAGGCTTTCCAAGCAAAAACCGGAATCACCACAAAATTTATTCGCCTCTCATCAGGTGAAGCTCTCACTCGATTAATTGCCTCCAAAAATAATCCAGAGTTTGATGTCTGGACGGGCGGACCGAATGACAGCCATATCTCAGGACGAATTCAGGGCGTACTAGATACTTACAAGTCGCCAACTAGAAATATGCTCAAGAAGCAGTTCCAAGACAACGATGGTTTTTGGACCGGTATTTATATGGGAGCTCTAGGTTTCTGTTCAAATACAAATGAGCTAAAGCGTCTTGGTCTTCGCGCTCCAACAAGTTGGAATGATCTTCTAGATCCTAAGTACAAGGGCAACATCATGATGGCCCACCCTGGAACTTCAGGAACTGCATACACCGCACTTTGGTCACAGGTATTGCGCCTTGGATCACAAGATGCAGCGATTGCTTACATGAAAGATCTAAACAAGAACATTCTTAGCTACACCAGAAGCGGCGCCGGCCCAACCGGTCCACTTGGTCGCGGCGAAGTTGCAACTGGTTTGGTCTTCTCTCACGACTGCACCGCAGCAAAACTTCGTGGCAATCCAGTAGTCGTCTCCTTTCCTAAAGAAGGAACTGGCTTTGAAATTGGTGGAATTGCTCTAGTTAAGGGCGCCAAGAATGCAGAAGCTGCTAAGGCTTATATTGATTTCTCACTATCGGCTGAAGCACAAAATCTTGGACCTGCAAAGGCTGAGTCTTTCCAGATTCTTACCAATCCAAATGGAAAGTATGACCCTCGAATGGTCAACTTGAAGAAAGTTACTTTGCTTGATTATCAAGCAGAGGCAGCAGGAGTTGCAGCGGTTGCACTCAAGGCTCGCTTCGATAAGGAAGTAGCGCTAACTTCATCAGCTAAATAACCTACTAATATAAGTAAAGTAGTTCGAGGGGTTCTGAAATAACTTTCAGAGCCCCTCACTACTAATCTGAGTTAAGGAGCAGTTTTTTGAGCGTTAAAGCCAGTGGAGCGAAATACGATATCTTCACAAAGATTGCTCTAGTTCTGGTTATTTTCATCATCGGATTCTTAATAATCCTGCCGCTAATAAATATCTTGATTTATTCCACGCAGCCTTCAGGCAGCGCCATCATTACTGGATCTTTAAGCGATGTTGTTACTAGAAATATTATTTGGAATACCGTAAAGCTAGGTCTTACGGTGGCAGCTCTTGGCACAGTTCTGGGTTTCATCATGGCCTATACCCAAGCTCGTGTTGAATTTAGAGGCAAGAAAGTTCTTCATATCATCAACTTAATTCCAATCATTTCTCCGCCATTTGCTTTTGCTACCGCAATCATCGTGCTCTTTGGTCGAAGTGGAATGATAACTAGAGGGGTATTTGATTGGCGCCCAACACTCTATGGCTTTCCAGGACTTGTTCTAGTTTTAACTCTCTCATTTTTTCCAATTGCTTATATGAATCTCTTGGGAATGCTAAGAAGCCTTGATCCTGCCCTAGATGAAGCTGGATCAAGCCTTGGTGCTAATAAGGGAAAAATTTTTAGAACTGTGACTCTTCCACTTTTAATTCCAGGATTTGCAGGGTCATTTTTACTTCTTTTTATTGAATCAATTGCCGATTTAGCAAATCCGATAATTATCGGCGGTAATTACACAGTTCTTGCCTCGCGGGCTTATATGGCAATTAATGGTGATTACGACATCTCACTTGCTGCAGGTTATTCCTCGCTGCTTTTATTACCCGCACTTCTTGTATTTTTGGTCCAACGCTATTGGGCCCAAAAGAAGAGTGTGGTTTCAGTAACTGGAAAACCAAGTGGCCGTCCAACTCTAGTTACATCTAGGGGCGCAAAGTTCTTCTTGCTCTCGGTAACAGGATTACTCACAACTCTAATTGTTATGGTCTATGCAACAGTGATCTTTGGCGCATTTGTAAAGATCATTGGAGTAAATAATGAATTTACTTTAGATAATTTTCGCTATCTCCTTGGTGGTTTTGCCAATGGAGCGATTAAGACAACAACGATGCTCGCTCTAATAGCCACTCCCCTTGCAGGGGTATTCGGTATGTTGATTGCTTGGCTAGTTATTAGAAAAGTTAAGCGAGGCTCAGAAGCGCTAGATTTCTTAGGTATGTTGGGTATCGCAGTTCCTGGAACAGTTATCGGTATTGGATATGCCATCACCTATAACGATCCAGTAAAAGTTGCTGGCGTAACAGTATTTCCTCAAGTTGCAGGCGGGGCTGCTCTGCTTGGTGGCTCTATTGCAATTGTTATGGTCTACATCATTAGATCTAGTCCAGCAGGACAACGCTCTGGTATCTCTATGTTGCAACAAATTGATCCCTCAATTGAGGAAGCATCTGCCTCACTTGGTGCACCTGGCGGTAAGACATTCCGCCTAATTACCCTTCCGCTCATTAGCGGCGCATTCTTATCAGGACTTATGTACGCCTTTGCTCACTCGATGACCACGCTATCTCCCATCATCTTCCTGGTAACCCCAGATACATCAATACTTACCCAGAAGATTCTGGCTGAGGCAGATCAGGGTAGATATGGCAATGTTTTTGCCCTCTGCTGCATTTTGATTTTAATTATTTTAGTGATTGGCAGCTTAATCAATCTGCTAGTACGCAGAAGTCAAGTTTCAATAGAACGCCCCATGGTGACAGGACGCTAAGGAGAAATAATGAAGAATAAATCAGGAAGACTAAACCTTGATGCCCTTACCAAGGAGTTTGGTAATGACAAAGAGAAGGTAGTGGCAGTGCGCGAACTTAC
>VGAJ01000049.1 GCA_016870795.1 Actinomycetota bacterium
TAGCGAGATCACCATCCATCTAGATCTGTAATCACTTACAGATTCAAGCAACCTACCCGGTGACTCGTGTGGGCACACTCAAACGCCACCTGCATGGTCTTGCTCCAAGTTGGGTTTACATAGCTACGTATATTGCTATACGCACTGGTGGTCTCTTACACCACCGTTTCACCCTTACCAATATTGCTATTGGCGGTCTACTCTCTGTTGCACTAATCCCGCGGATCGCTCCGGGTGGGAATTACCCACAACTTTGCCCATTGGAGTCCGGACTTTCCTCGGTGCTTAAAAGTTAATTAGGCTCTTAAGTAACGCAGTGATCCGGGCGACTCTTCAGGGCAAATTCTACATCTCCTACCAATATCTGCTAAATCACTGCGCTTCTTGCCTAAATCTCAATAGCCAATAGGGTTTGGCAATGGCCAGTACCGTTGATGCAGACTTTCTAGCACTTCCCTTAGGCGCTCTCTCTGATGCAGCTATTGATGCCGCAAAGGCTGCAGGGGCATCTCATGTTGATGTCAGAATTGAGAGAACTAGAACTGGATATCTCTCACTAAGAGATGCAAAGCCTGAGACACAGAGCGATGAATCAAATCTTGGAATTGGCGTTCGAGTAATTGTTAATGGCGCTTGGGGCTTTGCCTCATCTCCTGATCTCTCAAACGATACTGCTAAGAAATTGGCTTTAAGCGCAGTTGCTATGGCTAAGACTTCAAAGCCGCTCTCAACAGATGAAATTAAGTTAGTGAGTGAGCCGGTCTATCCCAATAAAACCTGGGTTTCCTCATACCAGATCGATCCATTTCTTATCTCTGATAGCGAGAAGAAAGATCGCCTAGCATCACTTAGCTCAAAGCTTCTTGCATCCTCTAGCGTTAATCACACCAGCGCTCACACTATGTTTGTTAAAGAGCAGAAGCATTACGCAGACTCTGCCGGCACCAGCACAACCCAGCAGAGAGTGCGGGTGCAGACCCAGATTGAAGCAATCTCAATTGGCAGCCATGGCTTTGAAGCGATGCGAACTCTTGCACAACCTGCCGGATATGGCTGGGAGTGGATGGATAACTCAATCTGGGATTGGGATAGTGAGATAGCAGAGCTTCCATCCCTTCTTGCAGAGAAAGTTGCCGCGCCATCTGTTGAGCCTGGTAAATACGACTTACTAATTCATCCTTCAAATCTCTGGCTAACTATTCATGAATCAATTGGCCATGCCACAGAACTTGATCGCGCAATTGGATATGAAGCAAATTACGCTGGAACTTCCTTTGCCACCCCAGAGAAACTAGGCAATTTAAAATATGGCTCATCTCTTATGAATGTCACCGGAGATCGCATCACTGAGCATGGTCTAAGCACTGTGGGCTTTGATGATGAAGGTGTTGCTGCTCAGAGCTGGGATATCGTTAAAGATGGAATTCTGGTTGGTTATCAATTAGATCGAAGAATTGCTGCTGCTGTTAATAAGGAGCGCAGCAATGGCTGCGCCTATGCAGATTCACCATCTCATGTGCCGATTCAGAGAATGCCTAATGTCTCACTAAAAGCTGATCCAAATGGCCCTGATCTAAAGGGATTAATTGAATCAATCGATGATGGCATCTTCATCCTCGGTGATAAGTCCTGGTCCATTGATATGCAGCGCTATAACTTCCAATTTACTGGCCAGCGTTTTCATCGCATTAAAGGCGGAAAGATTGTAGGTCAACTAAAGGATGTGGCCTATCAGGCAACCACCACTGATTTCTGGGGGGCGATGAAGAAAGTTGGCGGCCCATCAACTTATGTTCTAGGTGGCGCATTTAATTGTGGAAAGGCGCAACCAGGACAAGTTGCAGCCGTTAGCCATGGCTGCCCAGCAGCTATCTTTGAGAAGATAAACATTCTAAATACTGTCTCTGAGGTGGGCAAATGATCTCTGCTCAAGATCTAGTCGAAAAAATTCTTGCTAAGGCAACAAGTGATGATTGCATCGTTTTAGTAAGAGATGAGACTCAAGCCAATCTTCGCTGGGCCAGTAGCACGCTAACTACCAATGGCGTAATCGCTACAAGATCGGTAACTGTCATTGCCTTTATTGCTACAGGATCATCTATGGCATCAGGCGGGGTTACTAGAACAAGTGTTGAAGAAAGTGATATCGATTCAATCCTTGCTGAAGCTCTCGCTGCTGCTAAGGCATCTGGTGAAGCAGATGATTACGCCCCACTTGCTAAAGATGTTAGCTATGGAAACTGGAGTGATAAACACAATCCAACTGGGCCAGAGGTATTCTCTAAATTTGCTCCAGATCTAGGCTCAATGATGCAGGCTTCAAAATCAGATGGCATTGAATTATTTGGATATGCCGAACATACTCATGAGAGCATCTGGGTTGGCTCCAAAGGCGGGATGAGACTTCGTTATGACTCACCTGTTGGAAGAGTTGAGATGACTGGAAAGTCTCATGGCCGCTCAAGATCTACCTGGTCAGGGGTTGAAACTCATGATTTCAAAGATGTATCAATAGAGAGAATTGATAGAGAGATTCGTCAGAGGCTTAACTGGCAAGAGCGCAAAGTCGATCTTCCAGCAGGGCGATATACCAGCATAGTTCCATCAGGGGCGGTAGCTGATCTCTTCACCTACATGATGTGGGTTTCAAGTGGCCGTGATGCATTTGAAGGACAGAGCGTATTTTCTAAAAAAGGTGGCGGAACAAGAGTTGGTGAGAAGCTATCTAATAAGAGCTTGCAGCTCTATAGCGATCCAAAGGATCAACAGCTAGCGGGATCTCCTTTTATCTCTGCTGCTGTTAGCTCGCCATTTACCTCAGTCTTTGATAACGGACAGGAGGCAAAGAAGGTTGATTGGATTAAAGATGGAGTTCTTACCTCGCTCTTGCAAACAAGAGCTAGCGCTAAATTAACTTCTCTGCCCTACACCCCAGT
>VGAJ01000050.1 GCA_016870795.1 Actinomycetota bacterium
ATTCGAATAGCTCCACCTTTGGGATGAAAGATTGCAAGACCAGAGCCAATCTCCTCAGGAAATGAGAAGAGATCTAACTCTGCTCCTAGTTTTCTATGATCGCGCTTCTCTGCCTCAGCTAGAAGATGTAGGTAGCCATCGAGTGATTCCTGCGATGGCCAAGCGGTGCCATAGATTCGCTGCAGCATCGGATTTTTTTCTGAGCCGCGCCAATACGCTCCAGCACTTCTCATTAATTTATAGGTAGCGATGTACTTAGTTGAAGGCAAGTGCGGCCCTCTACAGAGATCACTCCAGAGCGGCTTTCCATCTCTTCCTAAATTGTCATAGATCGTAAGTTCGCCTTGGCCGACTTCAACCCCAGCGCCATCAGCAGCATCCGATGATTTCAATTTAATCAGCTCGCATTTATACGGCTCACTAGATAACTCACTTAGGGCCTCTGAGTCAGTAACTACTCTTCGTTTAAACCTCTGGCCATCCTTAACAATCTTCTTCATCGCAGATTCAAGTTTGATTAGATCATCTGGAGTAAAGGGGTTCTTTGGATCAAAGTCATAATAGAAACCATCTTTAATCGGAGGGCCGATACCTAATTTAGTTTCGGGGAAAACATCCTGCACCGCTTGCGCTAGAACGTGCGCTGTGGAGTGGCGCAAAACATTCAGTCCTTCATCTGTGCTAATTGCTATCGATTCAATTACATCACCTTGCGATATATCGCTCCAGAGATCTTTTAGCTCTCCATTTATTTTACAGACAACAATTGCATCTACTCCAGGCTTCATTCTCTCTGGATAAATCTGCTCCAGGGCTTGGGTGACCTTGAGCCCTGCTTCTACTTTTTTGGAGACGCCATCAACACTTATTTCAATTTCACTTGGCGACATGACATCAGGCTACCAAAGCCTGGGCCTCTATCGCCTTAAGAGATCGGTTATTAGCTGTAATAAATTGCAAGTGCGAGCAGAGATGCCAGGGTAAGAAGTGCAGCGATGAGGTATTTAACCCAGAGCGGGATTCCAATCTTCTCTGAAAAATTCTCTGCAATATCTTTAGTCTGCTTTATTGCCCTTGATGCCCAAGCAAACTCTGTTGCCAAAATACCAAGACCAGCAAGAAGAACAAGAAGTCCAGGCCCTGGCGCAAAGAGAAGGGCTGAACCAATGACAGTAATTAATCCACCAACAACTCCAATAAAAACGCGCCATAACAGAGAGCCATAGGGCGTGGATTTAATCTGGCGTCTTACATTCACTGCTCTAGATTACCCAATATCCAGCTATGAAAAGTTGAGGTAAGTTCATTGATCATCTTAGAGTTGGAATAGAGATGACCTTCAAATGCCTGAACCCCGACTATCTCCCTGACACTTGATGTTGAGGCTAGGTATCTAAATACTGCGCATCTATGCTTTAAGTAGACTACCTTTTCCATAAGACTTGGGCAGAAGGCGCTAATTACGATAGATTTCCCTCCTATTTGGCTTAGGTCATTAGATGCGGACGTAGCGCAGTTGGTAGCGCGGAACCTTGCCAAGGTTCAGGTCGCGGGTTCGACCCCCGTCGTCCGCTCTCTTAATTTGAATGTGAAATTAGCGCAATAGTTTTGGTGGAGTGGCCGAGAGGCGAGGCTCGGGACTGCAAATCCCGCTACACGGGTTCAAATCCCGTCTCCACCTCCATAATTAGAAAACTATACCTTTACATAAAATGTATAGTTCGCACTTCGGACGATTAGCGCAGCGGTAGCGCACTTCCTTGACATGGAAGGGGTCACTGGTTCGATCCCAGTATCGTCCACATATAGATAGATGTAGAACGTGTATGACGGAAATTCCGTCACTAGGTGTGAAGGAGCTATTTTCGCTCAGCGAGCCATTTCTTCCGTTCGCGTTCAGGAAGTTTCTCAATCGAGTACCTAAGCATGGTGCGGGGCATTATGTGTGAATGTTGTGTGAGAAACTTTCTTAACAACATGACATCTTTTTTGCCTAACTCGCGAAGCATCCAGCCCACTGCCTTATGAATCAAATCCTCGTCATCGGCAAGCAATGCCTTAGAAATAATGATTGTTGGCTCCAAATTACCATCGCGAATTAAAGCAAAGGTAAGCATGATTGAAACCCGTCTTTGCCACAGAGACTTCGACTTAGATAACTTGATCAACAGCGGCATCGGGTCTTCAACTTCAGACAAATAAACACCCATCCAAGGAGCTGATACATCAACAATGTCCCAGTTATTCACACGTTCGGCTCGAACCTGCTTTAAATAGAAATCAAAGATTCTCTTGCGCTCCTGGGTTTTTTTGGCTGCTTTAAACTGCAAGTTAATAATGATTGCGGCACACAGTCGTGCTTCATGAAATGGCGATTTGAAGAGTTTCTCAATCTCCTGAAGCTCTAGATTTTTGTGTCTCTTTGCAACGGATCTAGTTTCTGGAACCGATCCGCCGAGAAACAAATCACCTTCACCATATTCACCTGGCGCAGTCTTGTAAAAACGAGCAAGGTCGTTAACTCTCTTACTTCTGGAAAAACGCTTTAAATCTTCCAGTGCAACTTTGGCGCTCATTAGTAAATCAAAACGCTCATTTCAAAGACTTGGTAAAGAGTGCTATCAACGCT
>VGAJ01000051.1 GCA_016870795.1 Actinomycetota bacterium
CCTTTTCATCAATTAATTCAGAAGTAAGAACTTCTTGATTTAATCTCGGTCTTCCCGGAAGTCTTTTGGCAGCGATAACCACTCCATCTTCAAATAACTCCCCGCCCCAAATACCGCAAGGTTCCTTTCGTGAAAGAGCTCCTTGTAAGCACTCTTTCTTTACCGGACATGCGCTGCAGAGGCTCTTGGCATAAGCGATCTCATCGCTCTTATCAGAGAAGAAGATTTCAGGATTGGAGGTGTGACATGGCAAGCTAAATGCTTGTTCACTGCCATATGCGCCAGTGACTGCATCTAGTCCGATCATGGCGCCTTCGCCCTCGGCCCAGCCTGGAATTAATAGTTCGCTAAAGAGAACGCTCATCGTTCTCACCTCTGCCTTCCTTTTTCATCTCATTTTTAATTACCTGGATAAAGAAAAAGGGGCCCGAATCCTTTTGGATTCTAGGCCCCTGGGCTTTGCTTAATCGGTCTTATCCGATAGCGCTCCAGGTGCCGAATCCATCGGCCTTGGTTGACTTGGTTGCAAAATACTTGTAACCAAATGCAGGCATGCTCCAATGACGATGTGTGCGATTTGCGCTCATCGTTAGTGAAGTACTTCTTGCTGCTGTCATGGATTGGCAAGAGTAATGCATCGCTAGCAAATGATGCAAACTAATTAATTTACTAACCCTGCCTCTGCTAAAAATGGGCTTGCTACTCCGTAGTAGGTAATAGCCAGGCTCTCTTGCGCTCTAGTTACCCCCACATAAAACAAACGTCTCTCTTCCTCGATTGAGCTAGCCTGCCAGGGGAGAACTTCAGCGCTGACTCCTGCGAGATAAACCTTGCGCCACTCCAGACCCTTTGCAGCGTGCAGCGTTGCAAGGGCCACTCCAGGAAGGATCGGGGGGTTATTAGTCTCTGAGCGCTCTTCAAGTTCCCTTAGAAATGCCCGAAGAGAGGTAAGCCCCTCTGCCTCAAGTTCTCCCGCTAATTGCAAAAATGAGCGTACATATTCACTCTGACCAAATGGTTTTAGACAATCTCGCAAGTCAGAGAGCCAATCAGATTCTGATAGCACTGAAGCGCTTCTTATCGCCCCAATTATCTCTCTTACCTGCGGTCTATTAAAGAAGCGCTCTGAATTTCTTATTTGATTCTCAATACCTGCAGCATCAAGAGCGCTCTCAAGAAGCTCTAATTGACTATTTGTTCTAGTAAGAATTGCTATCTCATTTGTTGCAAGGCCGCCTGCGATATCTTCTTTAATTAGCGAAACTAGCGCCTGGGCCTCTTCGCTCTGTGATTTATAGCCCTTAGCCATTGGTTTTTCGCCATGGCCATTTATCGCATCTAGCTCATGGCCAAGATTGGCACTTCGTAAAATAGTATTTGCAGTATTAATAATTTCAGGAGTTGAGCGATATCCAGCGCTTAGCCTAATTACCTCAGCGTTTGGATATTTAGCGGTGAAGTTAAGAAGAAAAGCTGTACTTGCTCCAGCAAAAGAGTAAATCGTCTGAGCTGGATCTCCTACGACGCAGATATCTTCTCTTTTTCCTAGCCATAGATCTAATAGTCTTTGTTGTAGCGGTGAAACATCTTGATACTCATCAACTGTGAAATATCTATATTGATCTCTGACTCTCTCCCTAACTTCTCGTTCTTCCTCAAGCATTCCAACAGTTAGTAGTAAGACATCTTCAAAATCAATGGCGCGCTCTTGCTTCTTTAGTGATTCATATGCTTCATAGACTTTTGCCACCTGCTCAGCGCTTATCTTGCTACTTGGGTTAAAGACTCTGGAGTAAGTGCTAAGTCCTTGCAAGTATTGATCTGGGGCCAGGGTTAAAACTTTTGCCCATTCAATCTCTCCTGCTAAATCTCGAAGCAGCGAGCTCTTCTTGCTACTTGAGATATTTGCTCGCTTCATTGCCTCACTTAAAAAACCAGTTTTACTAGTTAATAACGAGGGAAAACGCCCCCCTAGCGTCTCAGGCCAGAAGTAAATTAACTGCTTTAAGGCCGCCGCATGAAAGGTCCTTGCCGCAATACTTGCAACACCGAGTGATCTAAGCCTGGTTCGCATCTCACCTGCTGCCCTTGCAGTGAAAGTAAGAGCGAGTACTCGCTTTGGGTCAATAACTCCAATATCAACGCCATAGGCCAGGCGATAAGTTATCGCTCTAGTCTTTCCAGTTCCAGCTCCAGCAATTACACATACTGGCCCCTTTAGAGCAGTTGCGACACTTCGCTGCTGGGGATCAAGTGATGAAAGAATCTCATCAGCTAATTGCGCCACGACTGACCTGACAATTCACTCTCTGCATCTGGGCCATACCAAGCATTAATCATCGCTCGAGCAACTGAAATAATTGGTGGCAGTAGTAGCTCGCCACTTTCACATTTTGACTTTAACTCTTCTCGAGTTAGCCAGACAATCTCTTCAATCTCTTGCCCATCTGCAACCACTGAGTCAGGATTTGAAACATTAGCTTCATA
>VGAJ01000052.1 GCA_016870795.1 Actinomycetota bacterium
AGATTGAAATTTCAATTCCAAATTTCTGTAAAATTCCTGGAACTATTCCGATATTTTCATTGAGGATCAAGCGATACATCACTGCCATAAGTGACGGCGCAATCATGATCGGGACAAGCGTTACTGAAAATAGAAAGGTCTTTCCAGGAAACATGCGATCAAAGACTAGGGCTAAGGCGAAGCCCAGTAAGCATTCAAAAATCGTCACGGCTAAAGCAAAAATTATTGTGAAACGAAGAGCTTCCCAGAACTGAGGTTGTTCTAAGACCATTCGGAAATTCTCAAGTCCTGCGGGCGTGATCTCAAACTCGCTTAGCAGATCGCGAGAGAGCGCAGTTTTCACACCAAGGTAGGTTGGCCAAATAACTAAAATACTTAAAAATAAGAGAAACGGTGAGGCAAGGAGAAATGCAGCTGCCCTGCTCTTACCTCTCATTTAGTAAGTACTCCTTAATCAATATCTTCCGTAATGAAGAGATGGCCGACTCTATCGAGCCGACCATCTCATCTCTAAACGTTTACCTTATTTACTGCTTAAGGCAACCTACTTCCGCAGGCTCTTAAGAGCCGCATCAGCTGCGCCTGCTACTTCTTCAGCAGTCTTCTGTCCTGCCCAAGCAGGACTTAGAACCTCAGCGAGTTTGGCATAAATATCAAATTCGCGAGGTCCACCAGCTTCTGCATAACCATACTTACCTGCGTAAGTAATGATGTTTGCAAATGAAGCATTGGAGGAGACCATTGTGTTAAGAATCTTTGGCATTGATGGAACTCCACCAGCTGCCGCGTAATTCTTCATAGCATTTACAGTTGCAAGGTGTTTCATCCACTTTGCTGCTGCTGCTTGGTTCTTGCTGTACTTATTCAATCCAACAGCAAGGGCGTGAACGTGTGTGCGCTGGCCCTTTCCTGGTGGAACAGCGATTCCAACTTTGCCACTTGTGGCACCAGTTGAACTCAATTCAGAATAAGCAGCGTTCCACTGAAGAGCCATCATGGCATTTCCAGAGGTAAGCGCAGCATTAGTTTCGGCATACTCCCATTGAGAAGCATCTGGAGAGGTTAGCTCTTTGGTATAGATCGTGCGGTATACATCAATAGCCGCCTTACCAGCTGGGGTATTTATTGATGGCTTACCTTTAGTAAACCAATTTCCGCCTAGTCCCCATAGAACGTCATTCCAAATCATTGTGTTATACAAAAGGTTCTTTGCAGGAAGTGCATAGCCATATTTGGTTGGAGACTCTGGATTGTACTTCTGGGTAAAGAAGGCCGCGGTTGCTAGCGCATCATCCCAGTTCCATGTCTCAGGATCTGTATTAGGAGTCAATTCTTTTCCAAGAACTGTCTTTGAGATTTGCTTGTACTTTGCAGTATTAGCAGCTGAACTCAAGGAGCTCACTAAATCGGTTCGGTAGTACATGAAGTGAAGGCTGGTATCCAATGGAAGAGCCATCTGCTTCTTGTTAACTTTCAAACCGTCGATAGATGCTTTGAGATATAGCTTGTCATTAACGCCCTTAAGTTCACTTAGGTATGGAGCGTGTTGTCCTACCAAGTATGAAGCTGTGAAGTAAATATCATATTCAGATGACTTTGCCTTCATAAGTGCAGCTTCTTTTGCAAAGGTGTTATCGCGGCTTAGCAATACTTGCTTAACAACGACGCCATCTTTCTTTCCTTGACCTTCGTTATAGGCATCAACGACTTTCTGCATCGCTTCACCTTCAGGTCCTGGCCAGAGAATCATTTTGACTTCAGTGGCGGCTTGGGCTGGAGCAACAGTTAATGCTGTAAATAGCGCGCCCGTCGCTACTGCAACTGTAAGAATTTTGCGTAAACGCATCTTCCCTCTCTCTATTCGATTCATGATCACTAGGTTCTAAAATTGGTCTAACACGGCGGGACACCGTTCTAGACCAGTAGCACAAAACTATAGTATGGTGCCAACGTGTCAAGGGTTGAAAGGGGGCAGTTTGGATAACGTTTCAGTATCAAAGGCACTCGGACTTGATCAGTTCACTGCCCTAAAAGGGGGCTTAGTTGTTTCTTGCCAAGTTCCTCCTGGCACTGCAATTGACACCCCTGCATTTATCTCCGCTCAAGCACAAACTGTGGTTCAAGCTGGAGCCGTTGGAATCCGCGCTCAGGGTGTCGAGAATGTTAGAGCTGTAAAAAAACTAGTGGATGTGCCCGTAATTGGTCTAGTAAAACGGTATTTGGATGCTTCTCCAATCTACATCACCCCTCTGCTTAGCGATGTTCTTGAATTAGAGCAGGCAGGAGCTGAGATCGTGGCAGTAGATGCGACGCAAAGACTTAGACCGGATGGGTTAAATTTTGAAAAATTTTTGAAACAGATACGAGAAGAATCTGATGTTGCAATTTTGGCCGACGTTGACTCTTTAGAAAGTGCGCTCTTGGCTGAATCACTGGGCTGCGATGCTGTTGCAACAACACTTTCTGGCTATACCGAAAT
>VGAJ01000053.1 GCA_016870795.1 Actinomycetota bacterium
GATGGAGCGCTAAATAACTTTACCTATTTTGGTATTGGGCCTAATGAAACTGCTCCAGATAGAAAGATTGGAAAGGTTCATCGCTATAGCTCAACTGTTGACCAGCAATATGTGCCATATGTAAAGCCTCAGGAAAATGGCGGACATATGGGGATGC
This sequence comes from Actinomycetota bacterium, assembly GCA_016870795.1. GTDB lineage: Bacteria > Actinomycetota > Actinomycetes > Nanopelagicales > Nanopelagicaceae > MAG-120802. The sequence continues at coordinate 158 of VGAJ01000053.1, forward strand.
GCTGGTTTAGCCTGACTAATCAAAGCGGCCACGGACTATATTTCCAATTAGATAAACCAAGAATGGTCACTGTCACCCCAATGCGCTCTGAAGATCTAGCAAATGCCACCCATAACGTTTTTGTTAATCCTTGCGGAAATACAGTTATCACTATCGATGGCGCACATCGCGGAGTTGGAACCGCCTCATGCGGGCCAGATACTCTTGCAAAGTACTTAATTAAGCCTGGAACTTATAAATGGAGCTGGAGCGTAGTTACTTTTTAAGGTTTCCAAGTAACTGGCGCTGGATATTTAGGGCTTCGTCCATCTCCTGATGATTTCTTTCTAATCCTTCTTATCGCCCAGGGAATTCCATAGAGAATAATCCATCGCATATTTTGCTTGATTTGGTCTACCAAAGGCAGTTTTACTGGAGGTGGCAGCGGCGTTCTCCAGCTTTGATCATGGGGAAGACTTAATCTGGCTAAGACTGCTTGAGCAACACGATAATGTCCAAGAGAATTTAAGTGAAGACGATCTTCATGGATAAAACCTGGATGGCGCCAGGAACTCTCTTGATTTGGATCTAACAAGATAGCGCCAACTTCACTGGCAATCTTTCGCACATTTGCATTAAATGCTTCAAATCTCAGCTTCCAGACCTTTGCTGCGCGAGTCTTGGCACCTGAATCCTCTAGGACACAAAAGAGCATAACTGTTGCTCCACTTTTAATTAGTACGCGCACCGCTTGGTCATACTCTTCAAAGGTTTTAACTGGATCATATTTTGGTCTTATTACATCATTGGCTCCAGCATGAAAGGAGATGATTGTGCTTGGGCCATTTACTAAACCAAGTGCTACTGGAACTTGCTCTCTTAATACCTGTCCAACTTTTTTTCCTCTAATTGCTAGATTGGCATAGGTGAAGTTCTCATAATTGCTAGCCATAACATCAGCAACGCGATCTGCCCAGCCGCGATAATTGCCCTTTATCTTCTCATCTTGCATACCCTCAGTCATTGAATCACCGAGTGCGATAAAGCGGTTATAAGACATTGTTAACCTCTACTTAATTGCTCTTTTTCTATCAACTGCATAGAGCGCAATTGATACGGCAACGCTGGCATTTAGTGATTCCACCGCGCTACTCATGGGGATAGAGACAAGGAGATCGCACTTCTCGCGAATAAGCCTTGATAAACCTTTTCCTTCGCTGCCAACGATCAAATAGAGCGGCTGGTCAGCAATTTCCATCGCCTCAACGCTGGTATCAGCATCGCCATCAAGGCCAACGATAAAACAGCCATAGCTCTTAGCGTCTTCAACAGATCTGGCTAGGTTTGTTATCTGAGCAATTGGAAGCCTTGCCGCAGCTCCTGCCGAGCTCTTCCAAGCAGCAGCGGTGAGTGATGCGTTGCGACGCTCTGGAATAAGAAGGCCATCTGCGCTAAATGCTGCCGAGCTTCTTGCAATTGCGCCGATATTTCTTGGATCTGTTACTCCATCAACCGCGATAAAGAGAGCAGGATCTTTAGCTCTTGCAAAAATCTCTTTCTGAGATGAATATTGAAATGGCTTAACAACAAGTGCAATACCTTGATGATTGGCAATGCCAGTCATATTCTCAATTGCGCGTCTTTCAACCTCTTTAATTCCAATCGCCATCTTCTGAGCAAGGCGAATAGATTCATTGAGTCTTTCATCAACATCAACGCCAACTGCCAAGATCAGCTCTTTTGCTGGGATGCCAGCGCGAAGCGCTTCAAGAACTGCATTTCTTCCAGCAACGGTATCTATGTGCTCACGTTCATTGCGGCGAAAGTCGCGCCGCTGTGCAAATTTCTTATCGCCCTTAGGGCCGCGCTTAGAATCAATTCGTTTTCTCTCCGTACGCTTTCTCGCTGAATCCTCTTTAGATCTATATTTCTTATGGTAGGGGCGATCTTCAGCTTTTGGAGTTGGCCCTTTGCCTCTAAGAGATCGCTTTGATTTCTTTGGTGGTTTACGATCTGGCTTAGCCATTGATGCTCCATCTCACGCCATCTGCTCGGTCTTCAATGGAGATACCCATTGCGATAATTTGATCACGGATCTGATCTGCTGCAGCAAAATCTTTTCTAGCTCTTGCAGCACTTCTCTGCTCCAATAGTAATGAAATAAGTCCATCGACTGCGCCAGTTAAATCAGCGCTAGATGAGCTGGAATAGGCTGGATCAAAGGGGTCGGTGCCAATAATTGATAGGGCTGCCCTGATATAGCTTGCATACCGTGCTACTTGAGCTTTATCAGAGGCGCTAAGCGCGCTATTTCCAAGCTTTAGCCACTCTGAAAT
>VGAJ01000054.1 GCA_016870795.1 Actinomycetota bacterium
CATGCTGTTGAAAGACAAGGCGAATAAAAAGGTGAGATTAAAGGCTCTGCAAAGTAGTACTTATTTTCAAAGGCGCGAAATGTCGCATAGATAATAAATGAGATTAAAACTGCAACGATAATTAGTGGTTGTAGCCACCAACGATCAGTTCGAAGAGTGCGCTCTTTAATTGCGGCTCGAGTTGTAGAGAAAACTCCTGTAGCCACTGAGCGCCTCCTTAGAAAACTTGATTGGGAAATACCTTCTTATTTTCCTTGTGTTAGCTAGATCCTGCTAGGTAGAGCCTTATGAAATCGCCCACAAGAAGTTAGCTGTTAGGCGTAGTAGATGGCGGAGGGCGTGGGATTTGAACCCACGAAGGTTTCCCTTGCCGGTTTTCAAGACCGGTGCACTAGGCCACTATGCGAGCCCTCCACAGGCAAACTTACCTTCACTTAGAGGGGTCTTCAAAATCCAATGAATCTAGAACGGGCTTTAGGTGAATTCGAAAGCGAAGTGATGCCATCTGAATTGCCACAATCGTTATTGCAGATATTGCAAGGGCGACATTTAAATCAAGTGCACTCTTTTCAAGTAATACAAATAACGTGGCTCCTATCGCAGAGGCTGTGGCATATAGCGGGCCTCCAGTAAATATCTGTGGAGTAATTCTGCAAACTACATCACGAAGTACTCCGCCGCCCACTGCTGTTAAGACTCCAAGCAATATTGCAACCAACTCAGAGGTGTCATTCACGATTGCTTTATAAGTTCCAGCAACAGCAAAGAGAGACATGGCTGCTGAATCTAAAAAGACTACTGCGCTACTTGCTCTTTTATACCAACGTCCAATAAGAATTGCGACTAAGCAAGATGCAATTGCGGTGAGAACATATTTATCTTGCATTGCGGCAGGTCTACCAACGGCAAGCAATAAATCTCGCAAAATTCCACCACCAAGACCTGTAAGTATTGCTACTGAAATAACTCCAACCAGATCAAAGCGTTTATAGAAAATTGCAAAGAGCGCGCCTTGAAGCGCGCCAATTCCAACCGTGAGTAGATCAAGCCAAAGCGGAACTGCTAGCGCTGTGTTCATTCAGGTAGCTCCAATAGCTTCTCTATTTCTTTTGCAACACCATCTTCTTCATGTGGTTCTGCCACAAACTTTGCATATTTAACAGCATCAGGATGACCATCAGCCATAGCCCAAGAGCGAGAAGCCCAAGCAAGCATTGAAAAATCATTTGGATTATCGCCAAAGGCCACAGTCTCATCAGCGCTTATGCCATATCTGGCGGCAATCTTGGAAAGTGTCTCTCCCTTGGAAATTCCATGAGCGTTTATTTCAAGAAGTGAATCATGGGGATTTGAATGAGTAACCGTGGCAACTCCCTCTAACTCTATCTGCGCAATTCTCAACATCTGGTCTGAGCTAAGTTCTTGGTTTGAGCATCTAGCCATCATTTTTATTGCTGAACTGTCAATAATCTCTGTAATGTCATCAACGCCCACATTATCTTGGCCAACATCCCAGCGAGGGACGTATTTCTTCTCACGGAGAAAATAGTTATGCCACTCAACGGCAAATGAGATCTCAGGAATACTCCGTCTTAATCGATTTACTGTCTCGATCTGACTATCGACTGACATTGCCCACTCTTCTAATACTCGCTCATTATGAATGTCATAGAGCAGCGCACCATTGGCACAAATCCCATGACCAAAAGGAAATACCTTTGCAATCTCTGGCATCCATCTTGGAGGTCTTCCTGTTACATAAAATATTTCAACACCTAAATTGTGAGCTGCATTAAAGGCTGCTTTGGTCCGCTCTGAGATTTTTCCGTAGTGAGCAACGATGGTGCCATCTAGATCTGTTGCAATTAACTTAGGGCGACGAGTTACTGCACTCAATTAGCCACCGGAGTGAATCGCTCCATACCAAGAAGGCCTTGCAGAGCTTTGGGAAGTATTACTGAGCCATCACTTTGTTGGTGATTTTCCAGAATTGCCACAATCATTCTTGGAATAGCAACTAGCGTTCCATTAAGAGTTGCTACTGGAGTTGTTGCAGATTCGGTCTTAATTCGAATATTTAATCTTCTTGCTTGGAAATCACTGCAATTAGAAGTACTAGTTACCTCTCTATAAGCATTTTGAGTTGGAATCCAAGCTTCACAATCGAACTTGCGATTAGCGCTAGAACCGAGATCTGCGGTTGCAACATCAATTACTCGATAAGGGATCTCCATAGCATTTAAGAAGTCTTTCTCCCAATTCAATAATTTTTGATGCTCTGCCTCTGCATCCTGCAAAGCGCAATATGAAAACATCTCTACCTTGTCGAATTGATGAACTCTGATAATTCCCCTTGTGTCTTTCCCATAAGAGCCTGCCTCTTTTCGAAAACATGGAGA
>VGAJ01000055.1 GCA_016870795.1 Actinomycetota bacterium
GCAAGTGGCGCACCAAGAAACGCCTCGCCCAGATAAGCGTTTCTCATTTTTTAAACCAATTTCTTTATATGCAGAACCCATGGCAAGAATTACAGCGCGAGACTTAATCGTGTTCCCAGAACCATCTTTTAATACTTTTACATCTGAATCTAATTTCATTTCAGTGATGTCATCGGTTACTAATTGAGCTCCGAATCGAGAGGCTTGTTTTCGCATCTGATCCATAAGATCAGGTCCCATAATTCCATCTTTAAACCCTGGGAAGTTTTCTACCTCAGTGGTGTTCATTAAAGCGCCACCAGCAGTAACTGAACCTTCATATAGAACTGGGTCTAATTGAGCTCGAGCGGCGTAAACCCCTGCGGTATATCCAGCAGGACCTGAGCCAACAATTACCAACTCATGGACTTTGCCGTAATCAACGCTCACTAGAGCACCCTACCTTCGTAATAGAACTTTTAATACTTGGCTAATCTCTGAAACCTTAAGCACTCGCCCTATCGCAAGATAGAGGGCAAATGTGCTTAAGAGAACAAAAAGTAATGAGAAAAGATTCCCCTCCAAATCAAGTCTTGATTGCAAGCTAGAGATAGCCAGGCAAGATAGGAGCGCGATGAAGGCAATTTTGCTATGAAAGAGCAGTAAAGAGACGATATTTAGTGGCCCTGAATATTTTCGTAGCAAGAAATATGTGCAAACGATTCCTACCCAATAGCTAATTGCAAGAGCGGCACCAAGTCCTACCGTTATATCTGCAACATCAAGATTTAAGAAAGCCCAAGTGCTAATTGTTAAGGCAATTGAGTTAATAACTAAATTTGAGATCACCTGATATTTAGTATTTTCAAAGGCATTTAACCCTCTAATTAACACCAAATTTATTGAAAGTGGGATTAAACCAAGCGCCATTGCAGCAAGAACTCGTCCAATATATTCTGCAGATTGTTCTGAAATTCCAAAGAATATTGACTTAGCGATTTCCTCTGCAAAGAAGAAAAAGAAAAGAGATGCAGGAATAGTTAATATGGCAGTTAGTCGGAGCGCCTTACTTAATTGATCTCTAACTTCAGATAACTTCTTATCAAACGCTAACTTGGATAAACCAGGAAGAAGAGCTGTGACAATGGAGATAGTGACTATTGAATGCGGTAGCAACATAACCAAGTAAGCATTGGCATATGGGGTATAACCAACTCCATAATCAATACCTTGTTCTTGCGCTAAAACAGCAGCTCTAGTCGCAAGATTTACTGCTATAAGAAAACCAAGTTGTGATATGAGAACAAATATGAAAGCCCAGCTAGCAAGTCTTAGAGCCTTATCAAGTCCTACTCCTCGCCAATCCCTACGGAAAGAAAGCTTCAAACCTGATTTTTTCAAGGTTGGAATAAGTATTAGCGCTTGCAGCGCAATACCGATCGTGCTGCCCAGGCCAAGTAGAGCAATTTGTGAATCACTTATTGTTTCAAGTGAGATTTCATCTGTTACAGAGATGAAGTAGGAGAAGAGGGCAATAACTAGAAGATTATTTGCAATAGGGGCCCACATCATTGGCCCGAATTTTTCTTTGGCATTGGCAACTTGACCCAGAATTCCATATAAGCCGTAGAAGAGAATCTGCGGCAGACAATAGAGAGCAAAAGCAAGAGTTACTTCTCTAGAGCGGCCGGAAAAAGTCGGGGCATAAAGTGAAACCAATAGAGGAGCTAGCAACATCGCTGCAATTGTTATAAAGAGTAGTGCGGATGCAATTAATGAAAGTAGGCGGCTGATATATGCGCTGCCGCCATCTTCTTGCCTAAAAGATTGAACAATTAAAGGAACAAATACTGCTGATAACGCTCCACCTATAAGTAGGTTATAAATAATATTAGGAGTGGTATTTGCAACATTAAAAGCATCACCTAATAATCCAGTTCCAAGAGCTGCAACAAGTAGAAGATTTCTAATTAAGCCAGTGGCCCTTGAAATTATGGTTCCAAGGCCCATAACAGAGGAAGATCTAATTAAATTGGCATCTTCACTCATTTGCCTCTCCTGCTCTTAACTCGTCTCACACTCTGCACAATTGCGGCTAGTAAAAGAATTATCGC
>VGAJ01000056.1 GCA_016870795.1 Actinomycetota bacterium
GATGATTTGCAACCTGGCACACTGCAAGGGCTATCAGTGAAGGAGCAGACTGCACATACTGCAGTGTTAAATGAGCCAATTCCCTTGGGGCATAAGTTCGCACTTCGCGATCATGCAGAGGGAGAGGCGATAGTTAAATATGGAATTAAAGTAGGGATTGCATCTAAGGCAATTAAAAAAGGCGATTACGTTCACACACACAACATGAGGAGTTATCGATGGGAAGCAAGCCGCGCTTAACTGGATACCGTCGCCCTGATGGGTCGATGGGTATCCGTAATCACGTCATCATCTTGCCAGTTGATGACTTATCAAATGCTGCTGCAGAAGCGGTAGCAAAAGTAGTGCCAGGCACTCTTGCCTTGCCTCATAGCTATGGACGCCTGCAATTTGGCGAAGATCTTGAGCTTACTTTCCGCACCCTTATCGGCACCGGCCTTAATGGCAATGTCGCAGCGGTAGTAGTTATTGGAATTGAACCTAATTGGACCCAGAGAGTTGCCAATGGCATCGCTAAATCTGGAAAACCCGTTGCTTCATTCTCTATTGAAGGCAAAGGCGATCTTCAGACAATTGCTGATGCAGCAAGAGTTGCTCAAGTCTTTTTGCAAGATGCATCAGAGATCATCCGCGAGAGCGCAAGTGAAGGTGATCTAATCCTTTCAATTAAATGCGGAGAGTCAGATACCACATCAGGTCTTGGTTCATGCCCAACTACATCAGAGGCCGTAGATCGTTGGGTTGCAGCTGGAGGAACAGTTTTCTTTGGAGAGACGTCAGAGCTAACTGGCGGCGAACATCTAATTGCAGATCGCTGTATTGATGATGCTTGCCGAAATCTCTTCCAAACTACCTATGAGAATTACATCAAAGTAATTGAATCAACAGGTGCCAACTTGCTTGGATCGCAGCCAACCCAGGGAAATATCGCAGGTGGTCTAACCACTATCGAAGAAAAAGCTCTAGGAAATATTGCCAAGACCGGATCTGTTCCAGTTGTTGGAGTTTTAGCACCAGCTCAAGCGCCACCAAGAAATAAGCCAGGTCTTTATTTCATGGACACTTCATCAGCTGCTGCTGAGTGTGTAACTCTTATGGCGGCAGCAGGGGCTGTAATTCACCTATTTCCAACTGGACAAGGCAATGTGATTGGTAATCCAATTGAGCCAGTTTTGAAGTTAACTGCCAATAAGAAGACAGCTGCATCAATGCCGGAACATATCGATCTTGATGTCTCTGGTCTATTGCGTCAGGAATATAACTTGACCAAAGCTGGCGACATGATGATGGATGTAATTGAGCGAACTGTTAATGGAAGACTCTGCGCTGCAGAGGCTCTTGGACATCGCGAATTCACCTTCACCAAGCTCTATATCAGCGCCTAGAAATAACCCTCGATTACCCGAAGAAAAAGGACTGGTTCGTGATATTAATTAGTGAAGATGTTTGGAGCGCAGAGTTTGAAGTGCTTGCTAACTCCTTTCCATTAATTCGCGAACCAGAACTTTGGAACAATACTGAAGAGCTAAAGGCAAAGCTTGCAAGTGCAACAGCTTTAGTGGTTAGAAATCGTACTCAAGTAAGTAGAGATTTGATTGCATCTGCTAAGAATTTGAAAATTATTGCAAGGGCGGGAGTCGGTTTAGATAATATTGATGTAAAAGCTGCCGATGAATTTGGCGTGGTGGTGAGCGCTGCTCTTGGCATAAATGCCACCGCTGTTGCTGAAGAGACGCTAGCTATGGCGCTTGCTCTATCTAGGAAGTTGATTGAATTAGATTCAAGCACCAGAGCGAGACAATGGAATAGAAAAGCAGGAGTTGAGATCTCAGGTAAAACTTGGGGGCTACTAGGATTTGGAGCAACCGCTAGAGCAACTGCTGAACTTCTAAAAGGTTTTAAAGTCAA
>VGAJ01000057.1 GCA_016870795.1 Actinomycetota bacterium
TTTCTTTATTGGTTTTCTCTATCCTAATTATTATCCCAAGCCTAATTGTTGTTTTCGGATCAACAAAGACTGATAGCGAGGTCTATAACAAGCCTTTAGCTCTTCCTGAGAAATGGTCACTAGATAACTTCAGATTCCTCTTTGAGGTCAGCAATGTTGGTCGTTCATTTCTAAATAGTGTAATTGTTACGGGCTTTTCTGTAACTATAACATTGATACTTGCAAGTATGTGCGCCTTTGCTATTTCGAGAATGATTACAGTCACCGGACGAGTTTTATTCTCACTCTTTGCTGTGGGGCTAGCAATCCCAGGCCAGGTGAATCTAGTACCAATATTTATTCTTTTTAACGACTTGCAATTAACTAATAAACTATCTGGTCTAGTTTTGATTAACATCGTAACCACGTTACCTATCTCAGTATTTATCTTGACAGCATTTTTTAGAGAGCTGCCAAAAGAAATGTATGAAGTATCTGAAGTTGATGGCGCAACCCCACTGCGGGTTTATCGCTCAATTGCTCTTCCATTATCAAGGCCTGCAATGGGAGCAACCGCAATATTTCTCTTTGTAATAACTTGGAATGAATTACTTTTCCCATTACTACTAATCACTGATAACGATAAGCGGACCTTGCCGCTTTCATTACTTTCATTCCGTGGTGAGTTCTTTAGTAACTACAGCATGATTTTTACAGCTGTGATGGTTGCATCTATTCCTATGGTAGTTATGTACTTATTAATGCAGAGGTCATTTATTGCTGGACTTACAGCAGGAGCTGTTAAAGGCTAATGAGCAGTCACACACCAGTTGTTAGTAATCCTCCAAGACTTCAAGGTCAGGTGCGCCTATTACTTGATCACATAGAAAGGCAAGGACTCCAAGGGGGAGATCGTCTGGAACCAGAGCGCGAACTAGCAAAAATCCTTGGTATTAGCCGCCCATCACTTCGAGAAGCGATTCAAATTCTCCAGGTTCAAGGCCGCCTTAGAGTCAAACATGGAATCGGAATTTTTATTCTCGATCAAGCAGATGGGGAGAAATTAAGGGAGTCTTTAAGGGCAGCTCAGCATCGCATTGAAGAGTTGTTTCAGATGCGCGAGATATTAGAAGCCCCTGCAGTTGAATGGGCTGCTGAGAGAAGAAGTGAAGAGCAATTAGCTGAAATGAAATTGGCAGCAAGGGCACTCAATCAAGCTATTGCAAGAAAACCTGTTGACTTTGAGAATCTAAGGCGTCTAGATATGGAATTTCATTTAACAATCGTTCGAAGCGCGCAGAATCAATTCTTAAATCAAACGCTTGGAACTTTGCAAGAAATCATGTTTCACTCGATGGACAACACTTTAAAGCTTCCTGGTCGCGTGGATAGCTCAGAGCATGAACACGGAATGATCTTGGATGCGATTGAAAAGCGAGATTCAATTACAGCCCGATTGATGATTATTCAACACATTCATAATGCCCGTGATGCTTGGCAAAAGTACCTTAAGAAGCAGAGTGACCTATGAGCCAAGTTCTATGCGTGGGAGTGGCAACAGTTGACAACATAGTTTTGGTGGATAAATACCCTGCTGCAAATCAAAGAGTTGTGGCACTGGATTCAACTCGCGCAGTTGGTGGCCCAGCAACAACTGCTGCAGTAACGCTGGCAAGGTTGGGGGTCCAAGTCGCACTATCTTGTGTAATCGGAGATGACGAAGAGGGAAGATTTATCTTTGAAACCTTAAAGAGAGAAGGTGTAGACATGAGTCATGTTGTAGTCGATGCCAGCTTTAGAACTGCAAGAGGAACGATAGTTGTTTCAAAGAGCGAGCAGAGTCGGGCGATAATGGTTATGCCTCATGATCAAATTCCTAAAAAGCCCCTTGATACCAGCAAATATCAATGGATTCACGT
>VGAJ01000058.1 GCA_016870795.1 Actinomycetota bacterium
GTTCGCATATAGGTGATAAAGCCGCCTTCATAGAGGCTCTGCGCAATACGCATTGTTAATTGCGCTCCCCAGCCAAGGCGTGATCCAGCATCTTGCTGCATTGTCGAAGTAGTAAAGGGAGGCTTTGGTCGCTCAGTCCTTGGTGAATCTTCAATTGATTTAACCGTTAGCTTCTTGCCTTCAAGTGAGGTTGTTAGTTTTTCAGCAGAGCCTTGGTCAAGAAGGAGAATGCTCGATGCGTTCTTCTCTTTTAAGGAGCCATTTGAATCAAAATCATTAGTTGTTGCAAGGCGCTTATCCTCAACAGAAATTAGCCGCGCTGTGAAGCTCTGATCAGTTTGCGCAGTTAAATCCCACCAAGATGAGGTGATAAAAGCCATTCTTTCGCGCTCTTTTTCAACAATTAGCCTAGTTGCCACAGATTGAACTCTTCCTGCGGAAATCCTTGGCATTACTTTCTTCCAAAGCACAGGGGAGAGGCGATATCCAAAGAGGCGATCTAAAACTCTTCTTGTTTCTTGAGCATCAACCAAGCGCTCATCGATATCTCTGGTTTCATTTACTGCCTTTAAAATTGCTTCCTTAGTAATCTCATTAAAGACCATTCGCTTTACTGGGACCTTTGGTTTCAAGATTTCCATTAAGTGCCAGGCTATTGCTTCACCCTCACGGTCTTCATCAGTTGCAAGGATCAACTCATCAGATTCTTTGAGTAGCTCCTTTAACTCAGCAACCTTTGCTCTCTTATCTGGATTTATTACATAGAGAGGAGCAAAGCCATTTTCAATATCAACACCCTCGCGCGACCAGGCAAACTTCTTTACTTCCTTTGGGATATCAGCAGCGCGCTGCGGCAGATCTCTGATGTGGCCAATGGAGGCCTCGACGATATATTCATCGCCGAGGTACCCACCAATTTTTCTAGCCTTTGCTGGTGATTCAACAATCACCAGCTTCTTTAAGTTTTTTGCCAAATGATTTAGCCAATCATTGTTGAGGAGCGGCGACTACGAATTAGCGCTGCAATAATGATTGCTACAGCAATAGCTGCAATTATCTGGCTAGTTCTCTCGTTGCCATCAAGTGCAAAGGCAACAATTGCGGAAGTGATAAGAAGGCCAACTAAGTTCATCACTTTGATGAGTGGGTTAATGGCAGGACCTGCAGTGTCTTTAAAAGGATCGCCAACAGTGTCGCCAATAACTGTTGCAGCGTGAGCATCAGAGCCCTTACCGCCATAGTTACCATCTTCAACAAATTTCTTTGCGTTATCCCAGGCTCCACCCGAGTTAGCAAGAAATACCGCCATCAGCGTTCCAGTTCCAATAGAGCCTGCTAAATATGCTCCAAGAGCGCCAACACCAAGGCCAAAGCCAACAGCAATTGGGGCAAAGACTGCAAGAAGTCCTGGGGTTGCAAGCTCGCGTAGTGAATCACGAGTACAGATATCAACTACTCGAGCATAATCTGGCTTCTCTGTTCCCTTCATGATTCCTGGATGAATCTTGAATTGATTCCTAACTTCCATCACGACAGCTCCTGCCGCTCGTGATACTGCATTGATAGCAAGGCCTGAGAAGAGAAATACCACAGATGCGCCGATAATTAATCCAACTAAGTTTCTAGGATCAGCAACATCGAGTACGCCCTGGAACTGAACTGCTTGATCTGCTACAGCTTTGCCAGCTTCAAGAACAGAATTTTTAATCGCATCGGTAAACGCACCAAAAAGAGCAGTCGCTGCAAGAACAGCAGTTGCAATTGCGATTCCCTTAGTAATTGCCTTGGTGGTATTACCAACAGCATCAAGTGAGGTAAGAATCTTTGCGCCTTCACCCTTTACATCTCCAGACATCTCAG
>VGAJ01000059.1 GCA_016870795.1 Actinomycetota bacterium
GTTGCTCTCAATCCACTAATCATCGGTCTTGCAAAAGACGGCGATGGAAAATTCCTTGGTGGCGGAGATGTTCCAAACTTAGCGCTCGTTGCAGCAGCAACGGCGTTAATTGCTGGAGTCATGTCAATTCTGATGGGAGTTGTTGCTAACTTCCCTCTTGCAATTGCAACTGGCCTCGGCTTAAACACCTTCGTAGCTGTTGGTATTGCCTCCAAGATGACCTGGGCAGATGCCATGGGTCTGGTAGTTCTTGAAGGAATTATCATCACCGTTCTCGTTCTTACTGGCTTTAGAACTGCGGTATTTCGCGCAGTTCCAACTCAGCTAAAGATCGCGATCTCTGTAGGTATCGGTCTATTTATCGCCCTTATTGGTCTAGTCGATGCCGGATTCGTCCGTCGCACTGGCTCAGGACCTGTTCCAGTAACACTTGGAAATAATGGTGAATTAGTTGGCTGGCCTGTAATCGTCTTTGCTTTTGGTCTCTTCCTAACTATCGGCTTGATGGTTAGAAAGGTCAAAGCTGCTCTTCTACTTGGAATTATTGTTTCAACTGGGCTTGCAATCGCTCTTGAGAGCGCCTTTAAGATTGGGCCACTCTTTGATGGCGCTACTGGCAATGTAAATCCAAAAGGATGGAATCTAAACGTTCCTGCTCTGCCAGAGGCCGTTGTTGCAACTCCAGACTTTGGTTTGCTTGGTTCATTTAACCTCTTTGGTTCATTTGATCGAGTTCCACTAATCACAGCTCTTCTCTTGGTCTTCACTCTTCTCCTAGCTGACTTCTTTGACACTATGGGAACGATGACTGCTATCGGACAAGAGGCTGGATTAAACGATAAGGATGGAACTCCTCCAAATGCAGATCGCATCCTTCTTGTTGACTCACTAGCAGCTGTTGCAGGTGGCGCTGGTGCGGTTTCTTCAAATACTTCTTATATCGAATCAGCATCAGGTGTTGGTGAGGGCGCTAGAACGGGACTTGCTTCAGTAGTAACTGGAGTTCTCTTCCTTCTAACTACCTTCCTAGCTCCATTAGTTGCAATCATTCCTTATGAAGCAGCTACTCCAGCTCTGATCATCGTAGGTTTCTTGATGATGACTCAGATTAAATCAATTGATTGGGAAGATTACGGAATTGCAATTCCAGCCTTCTTAACCATCATTTTGATGCCATTTACCTACAACATCTCAGTAGGTATCGGAGCCGGATTTGTTTCATATGTAGTAATTCGATACTTGCAAGGCAGACGTAAGGATGTCCATCCTCTACTTCTACTCACAGCGGGTCTATTTATGATCTACTTCCTAAATAACCCAATAAACGCTTGGGTAGCTTAGAGAAATAGTTGGAGTTAAAGGTCTGGCCCGGTTAATCCCGGGCCAGATTTATTTCACCAGATAATTACTGTTTTTCCTTTGTTTTCAAGAAGCTGATTCACTCTCGAAAAGGGCTTAGATCCAAGAAATCCTCGATGAGCTGAAAGTGGGCTTGGATGAACCCCTTCGACTAAGCAATCTTCCTTGAAGAGATGGGCCAATTCTCTAGCGCTAGATCCCCATAGCAGACCAACTGCTCCCAGGTTTGCGCAGTGGGCAACAATTTTCTCTGTGATTTCTTGCCAGCCTAGCTTTGAATGTGAACCGCTCTCACCTGCGGTAACAGTAAGGACTCGATTTAGCAGCATTACTCCTTGACCTGCCCATTTAGTCAGATCGCCATCGGCCGTTGTTGTTGAACCAATATCGGTCATGATTTCTTTTTGAATATTTAA
>VGAJ01000060.1 GCA_016870795.1 Actinomycetota bacterium
GCGTCTGGTCCTCTGACTGCTGCAAAGCACGTCAGAGACTCAGTGAATATCTAGATGAACACAGTTCCTAGAAGTTCACAAACTACGGATCAGAAGGTTTGGGGTTCGAATCCCTACGGGCGCGCAAGATATATTTCTTTAAGGCATCAGTTGACCAGAGCGCCCATAGAACTAAGAGCGGTTGAAATAGCAGCCTGATTGCTCGCTTTCTATCGGTATCTAAACCAAAGGCGTCGATTCCATCAACATACTGACGGATATTTCCAGGGAAAATTAGAATAAAAAAGATCGCTGTGGCTAATCCAGCTTCTCTGCGAAATTTCCACAAAGTAAGCAATGAAATACCAAGTGCTATCTCAACATAACCAGAGGCAAGAACTACAAAGTCTGGATCAAGACCTAACCAAGGGGGAACTTGAGCTTGAAACTCTAGTCTTTGCGTTGTTAGATGAAGCGTTCCGGTATAGATAAGAGTAATTCCAAGAAGCACTTGCAGAAGTTTTCTAAGCAGATCTACTAACCCAGTAATGGTCTTAGCTCAACTCTGCGATTACAGGCCTTCGAACCCCGAGCTGCTAGCTCTAAGGCAATCTCTCTAGTAGGGACATCAATAATCCAAATGCCACTTACATACTCACTGGAGTCAATAAAACTCTCATTAATGTACTTAACATCTCCACCCCGATTATCTATCAGAATTGAATTATCTGGAGAAGCAATCCCAACAGCTAATACCCGCTGTCCCGCGGCGACAATCTCATCATTGAAGGCATTAATCGCATCGATTTCCTGCCTTGAATGTGCAGGCTTTTCTATGCTTTCAATTATATTAATAAGAAAACGCATGGTTTTAAAGCAACCTTTCAGGATTAGCCAACTTAATGCGCTCAATCTATAGCAAGGTATTGACCTACTTCGTATTTAAATCACTCTGTTCTATGCTTATGCCATGAATTCAAAAGAGAGAGCTATCTTTGATCTGGCGATGGTTACTATCTTTATCGCAACTGTTTGGGCCTCCATTGAGTTGCAATGGGGCGTTGGAGTGGGAATTTGGGTTGGAGGGATTCTCTCGGCGGCCCTGCTACTTCTCTATGACTTAACTTCTAATTGGCCAGATAATTAGCCTTTAAAGACTCCGATAACAGCAATTATTAAAAGTGCAACAAAAGAAAGTTTCTTCCAAGATCTTTTATTCTTATGAATTTCTTCATCACTTAGACGCTTCTTCTCTCGAAGGTCATCTTTCCAATCTTCATCGTTATACATGGTAATGAGAATACAAGGCTTCTAGCCCTACTATCTAGTAGGAGTGATGAATAAAAGCTTTCCTGCATCAGTGGTGGCCACTAATCCGCCAGCTGGAAGGACTTCTAAGTCTCTGAGCCGCTCACTCACTAAATAAGCATGAACTTTACTTACGCTACTCTGATCTTGTAACTCAATAAAAAATAGCGATTGCGAAGCTAATGTTCCCATCACGATGTAATTAGATAGATTCCCCCAAATACTGTTTTTAGGAAGTAAAACTAGTTCTGTAGGTGCCACTGAGGGGCTCCATTGGTATATCGGCTCTTGATAACCAACATGCGTTCCTGTCTTTGTTGGTATTACATAATCGCCTGAAGTGTATGGCTTTCCATATGTTACAAAAGGCCACCCATAATCTTTATTAGCTTCAATCAGATTTAATTCATCCCCGCCACGTG
>VGAJ01000061.1 GCA_016870795.1 Actinomycetota bacterium
AATCTCGCGGAGCAAAGAGCGTTGAGATAATGACTGTTCTTAGAAAACCAGAATCTGCTCAAGTTGAAGTGGCAGTCAAATATGTAGGCTTTGATATTCCAAAAGATTTTGTTATTGGCTATGGACTTGATTTCAATGAGAAGTATAGAAACCTTCCCTTTATTGCCGTGCTTGCTAAGCATATGTATGAGTAAACATGGCCGATAAAAAATTGAAGATTAAACCACCTAAACTTCCTACCAAGTCAGGAAAAAAAGTTCCACCCCAAAGGCTTCTTAGGCGCCCGCTATTTTGGATTTTAATTGCAATTGTTGGCGTAACTATCTTTGGTCAGATTTCATCTGGCAGTAATCAATTCACCAAGATTGATACCTCAAAGGCTATGGCAGCAATTACAAGAGGCGATGTGGAATCTGCCAATATCGTTGATCGAGATCAGAAGATTCAATTAATTCTTAAACCTGGGGTGGCAATAAGTGGCGCTACAAAGGTCGAGGCTTCCTATGTCACTGGGCAAGAGCCAATTCTCATTGATTTACTCACTGCAAATCAGCCTGCGAAAGAGTGGGATGTAACGGTTCCTAAGACCAACATTCTGGTCTCAATTCTCTTTACCTTAGGCCCAATTCTTCTTCTAGCATTTTTACTTTTATTCTTCATGAGCCAATCCCAAGGAGGATCACGAGTATTTTCCTTTGGCCGCTCCAGGGCAAAGCTTCATGACAATGAAGTTCCGCAAGTTACCTTTGCAGATGTTGCAGGAGCCGATGAAGCAATAGAGGAATTTAGAGAAATAAAAGATTTCCTTGCAGAGCCTAAGAAGTATGAAGAAATTGGCGCAAAGATTCCTAAGGGAGTTCTTTTGTTTGGCCCGCCAGGAACTGGAAAGACGCTCCTTGCAAGAGCTGTAGCAGGAGAGGCAAAGGTTCCGTTCTATTCCATTTCAGGTTCTGACTTCGTTGAAATGTTTGTTGGCGTTGGCGCAGCTCGCGTTAGAGATCTATTTACTCAAGCAAAAGCAAATGCCCCTGCAATTATCTTCGTCGATGAAATCGATGCAGTTGGTCGTCATCGCGGCGCAGGTATGGGGGGCGGTCATGATGAACGTGAACAGACTTTAAATCAACTACTAGTTGAGATGGATGGCTTTGAAGCACATGAACAAGTAATACTTATTGCAGCAACAAATAGACCAGACATTTTAGATCCAGCGCTACTTCGCCCTGGAAGATTTGATCGCCAAATTGGTGTGGATCGCCCAGATGTAAAGGGCCGTGAGGCGATAATTAAAGTTCACTCCAAGAATAAGCCATTAGAAAAAGACCTTGATCTCTTGGCTATTGCCCGAAGAACTCCAGGATTTACTGGAGCAGACTTAGCAAATGTTTTAAATGAAGCGGCTCTTTTAACTGCTAGAGAAAACCGCAAGGTAATTTCATCAACTGATGTCGATGAAGCTATTGATCGCGTGATGGCTGGGCCGCAGCGTAAATCAAGGCTTATGAGCGAGGAAGAGCGCAGAGTTACTGCATATCATGAAGGCGGCCATGCCTTAGTTGCACACGCACTTCCTCACACAGATCCAGTCCACAAGATAACAATTTTGCCTAGAGGGCGAGCACTTGGTTACACCATGGTCTTGCCCGATGAAGATAAATACTCCAC
>VGAJ01000062.1 GCA_016870795.1 Actinomycetota bacterium
CTAAAACTTCATCAATGCGAGAGAAGTCGATCTCTGAGGCACTTGCCATAATTTTCAAGTTCTGCTTTGCAGTAAGACCTGGATGAAAACCTCTGCTATCTAAAACTGCTCCCACCTTATGAATGGGATCTTGTAGTTGGCTATATGAGCCGCCATATATCTCCGCGCTTCCCCCAGTTGGGTTTACTAAACCTAAAAGGCAGCGCAGAGCGGTGCTCTTTCCAGCTCCATTTGGGCCTAGGAATCCAGTAACTCGACCTGATTGAACTTGGGCTGAGAAGTTTGAGACAGCCAGTACGTCTTTGTAGCGCTTACTTAAATCTTTAAATTCGATTTTCACATCAGACATATCGCAGAGCCTATACCCTTGACTTTATGAGCCAGAGCACACATCGCTCCCCTGTGTATGCCAGAAATGGCATCGTTGCAGCGAGTCAACCACTTGCAGTCTCTGCCGGTATTGAAATTCTTACTAAAGGTGGATCTGCAGGCGATGCTGCAATTGCAACGAGTGCGGTATTGGCAGTTGTTGAACCTGGCGCATCTCATCTTGGCGGTGATGCATTTGTTATTTCCCATAACGCAGCTAGAAAGAGGAATTTAGCATTTAATGGAAGTGGCGAGGCTGCCCATAGCGCTAGCGCTGATCAATTCAAAAACGAAATAGATCATCATGGATTTAAAAGCGCAACCGTCCCAGGACTTGTCTCAACTTGGTTTGAGATACATAAAGAATTTGGTCTTTTATCGATGGATCAAATTTTGGCACCTGCTATTGATTATGCAAGAAATGGCTTTGCTGCTAACTCTGGATTTGTTAAGAGAATTTCAGGTCATCTTAAGATGTTTCCAGATACGCAAGTTTTTAAGAGCCTTGGTTTTGATACCAACCTAAAAGTCGGTGATTTAGTCATTCAAAGTGATTTAGCAGATTCCCTAGAGGCGATTGCCGAGCAGGGACGAGATGCCTTCTACCTGGGAGAGATCGCCAGAAAATTAGTTGAAGCCAGCGATGGCTGGTTCAGCCTTAGAGATTTGGCAGAACATAGAACTCGAGTTCTACCGCCATTAAGCGCTAAATATCGCGATTATTTAATTCATGGCCAGCCCCCACCAAGTCAAGGAATGATTTTGCTTGAGGAGCTATTAATTGCAGAGGGTTTCGATTTGGCAAAGATGCAAGAGGCAGATCGAATTCACTTAATGGTGGAGGCAAAAAAGATTGCTTTTGCAGATCGCTATTTACTTCTTGGCGATCCAGAGCATATTGATATTAATTTGGAAGAACTCTTTGCAGGATCCAGTATTACTACAAGGCGCAGCCAAATCGATATGGATAGAGCAAATTTGAAAGAGCCTTCGGTATCTAGCGAAGGAAGTGATACCACCTATTTTCTAGTTGCAGATCGAGATGGCAATGCCCTCTCCTGGATTCAAAGCGTCTTTCATGGTTTCGGGGCCTCATGGGTAATTCCAGGAACTGGCATCCTGCTTAATAATCGCTTAACTGGATTCTCACTTGATCCAAAGTCACCAAATTTTATTGCGCCAGGAAAGCGCCCCGCTCACACACTAAATGCCTGGTCTGTAACTAGAGAAGATGGATCTCTTGCTTACATGGGAGGAACTCCTGG
>VGAJ01000063.1 GCA_016870795.1 Actinomycetota bacterium
GAGAGCATCGCGAACCTTTCTATCCAAAAGTTGGCAATTGGAATCGATTCACATCTAAAACTGGTGGAACACTTGTTGAGAAGTGCTGCCATTACTTCAATCTTATGGATCACATCGCTAAGGAGCGCCCAAATCGAGTATTTGCCTCCGGTGGGCAGAGAGTTAATTACCTAGATGAGAGCTATGACGGAGTCAAGGCAGATATGCTCGATAGCGCTTATGTGATTTTGGAATATCCAAGTGGAAAAAGAGCGATGCTAGATCTCTGTATGTTTGCCGAAAATACTGTTGATAAAGAACATATCTCAGTAACGGGAAGTGAGGGCAAAGTTGAATCATTTCTGCCATCACTTGAGCTGCGTTATGGCAAGCGAAGCGCGGTTGGAAACTTTAAGCAATGGAGCCATGATGCTTCAAAGCCAAAAGTTGAATCAAGAAAAGTTTGGGATGAGAGCATTAAATACAATGGATTTCACTATGGGGCTTCATATCTTGAACACTTAAAGTTCTTTAACGCTATTAAGAGCGGAAAAGGCCCAGATGTGAGCCTGGAGGATGGCCTTAGAAGCGTTGCATCAGGTCTAGCGGCTCAGATGAGTATTGCCCAGAGGCGCCCGGTAGCAATGAGTGAAGTACTGCCAGCGGGGTGGAATTAATGACTAGCTGCACTTTGATTCCTCTTGCTCGTCCTACATTTGATGTCTTAGCTGCGCAGAAGTTCTTTGATTCTGCCCGTGATCTCTTAAGTGATATTGGAGCTACTGTAAATGGCCCAAAATCACTTGTAATGACTCCAGAGGATACCGCTAGCGCTGAGGCAAATCTAAAATCCGATGAGAAGTTATACATTCTATTTAATGCATCTTTTGCTGATGCCTCTGCAGCTGTATCTCTTCTTGCTAAAGTTTCAGGTGATGTGCTTTTGTGGTCGGTTAGAGAGTTTGGCGAGATAGGAGATCGACTTCTACTCAATTCAATGTGTGGATCAAATCTTGCAGCACATGCACTTCGAGTAAATGGAAAGAGGATTACTCATCTTCATGGAAATCCAGATGAGGCGCATGTTAGGGATGCTCTCTCATCTGCTCTTGCTGGAAAGATGCCAGATGTTGGTCAGCCGCAGAAAGTAACTGGTCAATTAGCAGATTTAGAAAAGGTCAAAGGCGCTCTGGCAAAGTTAAGTGGTTTAACTATTGGCGCAATTGGTGATGCGCCAGCTGGTTTTACTCCCTGCACCTACGATGAAGAGGCGCTGAAGCAGTCATTTGGCTTAAATATTATTAATAAATCAATTCCTGAAATCTTTGCCGATATTGCAGCTGTGCCACTTGATAAAGAGAGCGCAGAATATAAGGATGCTTGCCAGGCTCAGCCATCTCTTAAAAATGTTCCAAAGAAAGAGGCGCGAGTTAATGCCAGCACTAGAGTTGCGCTAGATAGCTGGATTAGGGCAAACGATCTATCAGCAATTGCTATGCGCTGTTGGCCTGATTTTGCAGTTGATTTGGGAGCTTGCCCTTGCGGAGCGATGGGAAGAACAGCAACCAGTGGAACTCCAGCAGCCTGTGAGCGCGATGTCTATGGCGCAGTAACTATGCTGCTTTTAGAGGCGCTTGGCTCTGGAACTAATTACT
>VGAJ01000064.1 GCA_016870795.1 Actinomycetota bacterium
AAAATATCTGAAGGAGCTAGCGCAATAGCCCTCTTAGTGAGTGCTAAAAGCGGAATCTCCAAAGGGATGATTGATCTCTGGAACTATGCAATGGATAGACAATTTCCAAGGATGGTAATCGTAAATAAACTAAGTATGAGTGAGACAGACTTTGACGACATCGTTCTTATAGTCAATCGCGTTCTTGAACAAGGAGTAACGCCATATTTAGTCTTGCATGATGAAGTCGGAGAGCCGACTGGTTTAATTTCACTAGAGAGCAGAGAAGTGCACGACTATTCAGCTACTACCCCAAATAGATATATGGCAGATAGCGAGCTTCAAACCCTGGTCGAGGAGTTTGCCTCTGAATATGCAGATCAACTATCAGCTTTTGAATCTGACTCTTTTGCTCACGGACTCTTGGTTCCAATACTTCCGGTGATGGAATCCAAGTTAATTGGAATTGCTGAAATTAAGCAGTATCTAGCTCAAATCAATTAGAGCTACCAAGCAGCTGAGAGCTCATCTCTAGTCTGGCTAAGTAATTTTGGAAGTACTTTAGTTTGTCCAATTATTGGCATGAAATTAGCATCACCAAACCAGCGCGGGACAATATGTTGATGGATGTGATCAGCGATTCCAGCGCCAGATAAAGCGCCTTGATTTAAGCCAATATTAAATCCGCCGCAATTTGAAACTTTGCGAAGAACTTTCATGGCATGAGAAGTAAATTCTTGCATCTCATTGCGTTCGCTATCGCTTAGCTCTGTTAAATCAGCGACATGGCGATTACTGCAGATAAGCATGTGGCCTGCGTTATAAGGATAGAGATTTAATACGGCATAGACCTCTTTACCTCTTGCCACAATCAGAGCCTTCTCATCGCTCATCTTTAAAATTTCACAAAAAGGGCAGGCCACATCATTATCGGCTTTCGGCCTATTTTCTCCAGCTAGATATGCCATGCGATGAGGGGCCCAAAGGCGCTCCCAGCGATCAGGCATGCCTGCTCCCCCGCTTGATTCAAAAGCCATGAAGAACTAAACCTGCTTTCGATTACTTATCGCCGATTGAATTTCAGCAATTGCATCAGAGAGGGCAATTCCGTTTTTCTGTTCCCCATTTCGATAGCGGAAGGAAACCGCTCCAGAGTTAACATCCTCTTCACCAGCAATCATCATGAATGGAATCTTCTCATTCTGCGCATTTCTAATCTTTTTCTGCATTCGATCATCTGATGCATCAATTTCAGCTCTAATTCCAAGTTTCTTCAGATCTGAAACAATCTTTTCCAGATAGGAATTAAAGGCCTCTGCTACCGGAATTGCCCTGACTTGAATTGGCGCAAGCCAGGGAGGAAAAGCCCCTGCGTAATGCTCGGTTAATACTCCAAAGAAACGCTCGATTGAACCAAATAGTGCTCTATGAATCATTACTGGTCGAGCGCGCGATCCATCTGATGCGGTGTAGCCAAGATCAAAACGCTCGGGAAGTTGGAAATCCACTTGAATCGTCGACATCTGCCAAGTTCTACCGATGGCATCTTTTGCTTGAACCGAAATCTTTGGACCATAAAAGGCTGC
>VGAJ01000065.1 GCA_016870795.1 Actinomycetota bacterium
ATTGACGAGCATTTAGGTGAGTTCCAAATCCCGCTAGATCGCCCAATTGAACTATCGAAGATATTTCCAAAGAATAAATATAAGGAGATCATCTGTGAGATTGGAAGCGGGATGGGTGAGGCTAGCTCTCATATTGCCTTTGAAAATCCAGAGAGCGGATATTTAGCAGTTGAGGTTCATAAACCAGGAATCGGAGCTCTGCTAATTCGAGCACACAATCTTGGAATTAAGAATTTAAGAGTTATCAATGAAGATATCTATCTAGTCTTAAGGGATTACATCCCAGATTCAAGCTTTGATGCCTTCCATATCTTCTTTCCAGATCCATGGCCAAAACGGCGTCAACATAAGCGTCGCTTATTAAGTTCTGAATTTATCGAGACCTTAGCTACAAAGCTAAAACCTGGCGGGCGAATCAATATTGCAACTGATTGGCAGCCTTATGCAAAAGAAATAGAGTCAAACTTCTCTGCTAGTAAGAGCTTTTCAGGAGGAGTAATCCAGCGCCCAACATGGAGACCTTTAACTAAGTTTGAATCTAAGGGTCTTGGCAAAGAGCACTTAGTAACAGATTTGCAATACTTTAAGAATTAAAGCTGGCCTTTTTCTTCATACTTTGAAATTAAACCAATTCTTCTTATATGGCGCTCATCACTGCTAAAAGGTGTTGAAAGAAAGGTATCAACCAGCTCTAAACAGAATTTTTCATCATGCATTCTGCCGCCAAGAGATATGACATTGGCATCGTTATGCTGCCTAGCAAGCTTTGCAATCTCAACGCTCCAAACCAGCGCTGCTCTTACCCCTTTAACTTTATTTGCTGCCATCTGCTCGCCATTTCCTGAGCCCCCTAAAACAATGCCAAAAGAGCCCGGATCTTTTGCAGTTGCAAGGGCTGCTGGAATACAGAACTCTGGATAATCATCAAGGGGATCAAAGCTATGCGGCCCATGATCTGTTACTTGATGGCCTTGGCTTTGAAGATGGGCGATGATTTTTGCTTTAAATTCCAGCCCGGCATGATCACTGCCAATATGAATCCTCATAGGGCTACCTTCTCAAATAAAAATAAGAACCGCTGGCATTTCTACCAGCGGTTCTTATACGAAGGGGGAGAGAAATGAAATTATCTAGGCTAAAACCTTATTTACCGCCACGTCCGTGACCCTTTTTGCCAAAGCCTTTAAAAGCCTTGCCAATTTTGGCTTCGTTATTGACCATGGCAGTAATTCCAGCTGATAGCTTTGATTTGAGCGCAGTGGCTCGCTCTGCACTTAGCTTTCCATCAGCTACGGCAGCATCGATTTTCTTACTTTCATATGCCACCAGAGCTGTGATCAACGCATCTTTCTTATCGCCTGCAATGGCGGCAAGTGTTTGACCTGCCTTACGTTTGGCTTCAAGAGTTGCTGCATCAATGCCAAGAGCATCAGTAATTACTTTGATTCGCTCAGCTTTTGCTGCTTCATAAGCAGCTTTGCCTGCGCCTCTTGCATCCTGCATCGCTTTAGAAATTGCATCTACTTGTGCTTGTGTCAAAGTTCC